>CAYRWE010000001.1:0-109288 GCA_964427655.1 uncultured Solibacteraceae bacterium
CGGAGGGATCGTTATCGTCGGCGTCCGGACCTAAAGGCGATCCGGGTCCGTAGCCGTCGCAATCCCAATCGATCATGGTGGCCGTTGTGCAGCCCTGTCCCTTAACAGCAGGCGACTGGGCGAAGGCAGGTCCGCCTAAAAGCGAAAGGCAGAGAAGGACAAAGGCGAGCGAGTATAGGTATCTCAAAAACATCCCCTAGTGCCCGCGGCCGGGCGTTAAGTACGGATAGTATTACTCGGGGGAAATGTGCGCAATATTACCGTAGGTGAAGGATGTCTATTGACCTTTGTTAGGCTGCATACAAATAGAGGACCTGGTCGATCCCCTACGAATCGCTCTAAGTTATTGATCTAAATCAATAGCGGAAGCTGGGGACCTTTGGAAATCTCCGCGGGAGAGGGTTTCCCGGCTGGCCTATTGGGCCTCGCTGGCCCTCGCAGGCACCCTGCTTTATTTTTCTCTTCGCGGCCTTGCGTGGCGGCGAGTGGGAAGCTTGATCCTGGGAGTACACCCTTTTGGGGTGCTGTTGGTTTTGGGAATTACCTCGCTGACGCTGCCGATCCGGGCGGTGCGCCGGCTCGCCGGGCTACAACCTTCTGCCGGCGCGTGCCGGCGAGCTTGTACGGACCGGTTTTGATCGGCTAGCAAGCTACTGCCAGGCAAACGTTTATACTCACCACGGTATTGGCCGAGCGGGTCGCCGATGCGCTGGCGCCGATGGCCGTCGCGGCCTTGCTGATGCTCTCCGCCCGTCCCGGTCGGCTCGCCGCGACCGCCGTACCGGTGGGCATACTGGGGGTTTAGGGGCCGGCGTCATGGGCTTGCGAATCGGCTTACCCGGCGGCGCTTCTGCTCCTCGCCGGGCTGCGCCTGAGCAGCGCCCTACCCTCCGCGCCCGCCCGTGCGGGTATCTATCAGTTCGTTAGTCGCCGTGACCGTCCTGGCGCCGTTCGGCGTTCGCCAAGACGAGGCTATATGTCCTTCTGTTCCAGCCGCTTGGAATTCTGGTTTTGGCGGGGTGGGGCCTGGTGGGTTGGGATACTTGCGGGGTTCCTTCAGTATTCGCGGAGCGGGCCGAACAGCCGGCGATACAGCGTGCTGTACGTCGGGGACTGGAAATATCGCCAGATCAGCCCTGCGAGTATTACCCCCAGGATGGGCGCCCATACTCCATCGGATACCGGCGGATCGTCCAGTGTGGTGGGAAGCCTTTCCGCTCCGTCACCCAACGCGAGCCAATCGCCGGCCCCGTCGCGAGCTGGAAAATCCGGCTGCGACAGCGGTTCCGCGAAGCTAGGACCAAAGGCAGCCGAGGGGGCGGAAATTTGGATGGGCGCAGCCTGGCCGTCCCGCCCGCACGCCAACACACCCGCGGCGAGCGCCGCCCAGAGCGCTAATCGGTTCGCCCGCCTCATGGTTCCTGCCCCAATCCTCTAACCGGGAAGGCCGTGCGGTGCTCGGTTTCGCCCGCTTCCGGGGTGGTCACGCGGAGATCGCGTGCGTGGGGATAGACCGCCGTGATGGGAAGGAAACGGAAATCGGTCAGCAGCTTGGCCAGCTTTCGCTCCATGCCGCCCAGCCCCGCATAGGTTCTCATGCGCGCCACCAGGCCCGCGGCGAGGCGCGGCTGGCGTGGATCGATCTCCCACGGATGAAAATAAATGCAGGCCGGCCGGCGCTCTTCCCGGTTGATGCGCCGGATTCCCGCGGCCGTGAAACGATAGGGCAACAGCCGCAGGTAGGCGCCCCCGCCCACCGGAACGACACCGCCGGCGCCCAGTTTGGCGGTGGCGATGGGCACCTCCAGAATCGGCCCCGAAGCAGTGTGAATCGTCTGCGCCTGTCTCTCGAAACCCGGAATTCCGTAGCGGTCGTGGGCGATCGGGTAAATACTGGAATCGTAGGTGAAACCGCACTCCGCCAGGATCTCCAGCGCCCAAAGCGATCTCCCGGTGATCGAGTAACTGGGCGCGCGATAGAGACGCGGCGCCGCCCCCGCCACATCCTCGATGACCCGAACGGCGCGCTCGGTGTCCGCGCGAAACTGCGCGGGTGTCATATCGTACACCAGTTGGTGCGCGAAGCTGTGGCAGCCGATCTCGTGCCCGGCTTCCACGATCCGGCGCGTCATGGCCGGATGGCGCTCCGCCACCCATCCCATGACGAAAAACGTGGCCGAGGCGTTGTGCCGCGCCAGCAGATCCAGAACCCTGTCCGTCTGCGCTTCCACGCGCGAAGGCAGAGATTCCCAGTTCTCCGCCGGCACGTGCCTCTGCACTTCGGAGGGGTGAAAATACTCTTCGACGTCTATGGTGAGGATGTTGACCATAGTTGGCGCTTCAATGCTCCCGCCGCAAACGCAGCAGCCGCACCGCGCCACCGTAGAGCAGCGAAAAGAACCCCAGGACGGCCGCATCCGTTATCCGCTGTGCCATAGATCTCCCCCTGTCATTGGGGCAAGTCCCCTGCCATATGCAATTTAGTGGGAATACGGCGGCCCGCGCACCGGCGCGATGCTAAATAGCGGAGCGAATTGCCGAGGAATGGGAGCGATTCCCGCGCGGTCGGATGGGTTCCATCGTAAGCTGCGCGATCGAGACGCTTGGCCGGTGCTTAGGCGATGTTTTCGACCGGGGCGGTTTCCGGATCGGCGAATGCCAGCACGGCTTGCTTGGCCTGTTTGCGCAGCCGCCATTTTTCGTACGGAGGCGCTTCTTTGCGCGCTATATCCTGTACCACGGCGGCGTCGATCTCGCGCTCCTGCACATCCCCGGCGATCCTCTGAAACCACTCCTGCTGGCGGAGCGCCTCACCCTTCTGCTTGCGCAGAAGAGCCTTGCGGGCATCCGGCATCTCGTCGAACAGCATGGCGGCGATCTGTACGCGGGAATGCTCGTATTCGAGGATGAGAGAGCGTTCGATTTCTTCCTGATCCTGCCGCTCGGCCATATCCTGTTGGCGGCGGAAGTTCCCCTTGAGGGCCGCCTCCAGCTCCGGACTGACCACGCGGGCGCGGGTGGCTGGGTCCTTCACGATTTTTACGATCAATCCCGCCGAATTGCGCAGGTTCTGGCCGGCGCGCTTCTTCTGCCGGCATACCTGCACCGCGATCTCGCACCAGTCGAGCAGGTCCGCGCCTTCCGGACTATTCGGTCCCATTTCCAGTGCGCTGCGCACGATACTCAGCGCCACGTGGGGCAGAACTTCCTCCTCCAGCATGGCGTGGAGCAGCCTGGCGGCGCGTTCCAGCCCGTAAAAATCCAGCGCACTCGAGGCCGCCCGGCAATATTCCGCAGCCGCTTTACTGGAGGCCCCGGCTTCCTGTAAGAGCGCCTGGCACTGCGCGCGCCGCGATTCGGTATCCGCCGGGCAGCCATGCAGAAGGAGGGTTTTACGCTCAGACACATAGCTGGCGTGGCGATGCAGAGCAATCCGCCAATCCTGACTCGAGACCACTTGATAAGAACCCAGCACCTGGATGCGGATCAGCTGCTCGAAGGCCGGCTCGAGAGTCTGCATCAGGCGCGACAGATACTTAGGTGGATTCAAAATGCCCAGGTGTTCGGTGACCAACTGCCGGGCATCCACTATGACGACATCGGTTTTGGCGAACGCCACGGCCAGATAGCGGTAGAGGTGCTTGGCCGTAATGCCATCCAGCTCCATATAGCGGTTGGCATCCAGCAGGCGAAAAAAGCCGCTGTCCATGGACTGGATCAGCTTGTCCGTCCAGGTCACCGAGCCGGTGCAGCGGCCAGTGGCGCGATTGAGCGAGAAGCTGGCTTCCTGAAACACGTTGCACCACTTCACTTCCTCGTGCTGCTCGGTGGCCGTCAAAGCCCGGAAGCGCAATGGAATGAAGCGATCCATGGCCAATTTCAGGCGCTTGTAGAACTTCCCGTGAACCGCGCCGATATCCAGGATGCGGGCGATCTCGCGTCCCGTGAAAGTCACGGTTTTTGCAAAGTCGTTGCGGAAGGTGAGAACTCCCAGGGCCACGAAGATGTCCAGATCCTGTTCGGTGGGCAATCCCAGCTCGTTATTGCCTTGCACCTGCCAGGTGACGCGCATTTTCGTGCCGTCCGGCAGATTCTTGGTCCCGTTGATCTCGATCTTGCCGATTTTCTTACCCACCCGCCTTTCCAGGACGGCGAACGGGATAGCTGCAAGGTTCTCCTCTTCCACCGAGAGGTTCATCAACGATGGCTTAGGCGCCGCTTTCTGCTTTCCTGGAAAACCCGGGGTGGGCATAGGAGACTCTTTCCTTTTACAACGCCGTGAATCGTTTGCGCTACACATTTATTGGTAGGCACGCGATCTATGCCGGTTTTTATGATCGGACACATACCAGGGCCAGCCGCAGCCCATGACCATGACTGTTTCAATCCAGTATGTTCATGGACCATACCATATGGAGGGCTGGTTTTAAATATTGCAAGATGCAGAAATCAGGATACTTAGTCCTTTTCCCTTACGCTCGGACTCACACCGGTTTACGCTCGAACCCATGGGTGGCATCGTAAATGTCCGCCAAACGATTGAAAACACGAGCGGCCAGGAAATCCGGCAGCATGGGCCCGACAGGAAGACGCGAAGTTAACAGCTTTATATTTTTCAATGACTTACAAATTCCTCTTACGATCAAGCCCATGGCTTTTATGCCCCGGCACATGCCAGGCGTCTGGATTTCATGGTGAGCCCATTGAGCTTACGTCCAAACTCACGGGCCGGCTCCCTGGGGCTATGGGTCTGAGCGTAAGTGCCAGATGCCATGAGCCTCATCGTAAGAATCCGCCCGTGCCGGCTCCGGTGACTCAAGTTATACATAATATTTAAGTTAGACAACGGGACCGCTAAATCCGGTTATAATATGAACTCGATGAAGCCTTTACGGTAGGCTGAATGATCCGGCTCTTTCGTGTCTTCGTTCCAGTTGGCTCGCTGGCGCTCCTCATTTCCGAGATACTGCTGATCACGTCTGCCTTCGTTCTGGCTACCTACCTGGTGCTGGAAGTCTCCCCCACGGTTTTTCTGCTGTACGACAGCGGCTTGGTGCGCATTTTTCTGGTGCTCGGAAGTATTCTGCTGGGTCTTCATTTTCACGATCTCTACTCGAAGATCTACGTGCGCTCACGGGTCGTGCTGGCGCAGCAGCTTTGCCTGGTGATGGGGGTCGCCTTTATCGTACAGGGCGTAGTGAGTTACCTCGATGCCGATCTGCGGGTGCCCATACGGATCATGATCCTGGGCAGCCTGCTAGCCGTGGTCGCGATCTACGGCTGGAGGGTCTTCTTCAGCGCCTACGTGCTGCGTGTAGTGGCTCGGGAACGGCTCCTGCTGGCGGGGGAGAGCCCGCTTCTGGAGGATATTGGCAAACACATCGAGGAGCATCCGGAGATGGGCCTGCAGGTGGTCGGATATGTGACCGGCCGTCAGGACACCGAAGCGCTCCCCGGCGGGAAGGTTCTGGGACCCATGGCCGCGCTGCGGGAGATCATCCAGGCTACCCAACCGGACCGCATCGTAGTGGGGATGACCGAACGACGCATGTGCATGCCGGTGGGCGAGTTGCTGGACCTGCGCTTCGCCGGCCACATCATCGAAGAGGCCGCCAGTACCTACGAAAAGGTCTGCGGGCGCGTGTGCCTCAAGGAACTGCGGCCCTCCCAGCTCATCTATTCCGGGGAGCTGGGGCCGAGCCGCGGCAGCATGCTCTCGCAGACGGTAACCAACCTGATCGTGGCGGCTGTGGGAGTAGTAGTGGCCACGCCCATTGTGCTGCTCACCGCGCTGGCCGTGCGGCTGAGTTCGGCCGGCCCGGTGTTCTACCGCCAGGTGCGCGTGGGCATGAACGGGGCTCCGTTCACGCTGTATAAATTCCGTTCCATGCGCGCCGATGCCGAAGCCCTGACGGGCGCGGTGTGGGCGTCCAAGGACGATCCGCGGGTGACTCCGGTCGGCCGCATCCTC
The DNA here is from genome assembly GCA_964427655.1 of uncultured Solibacteraceae bacterium. Lineage (GTDB taxonomy): Bacteria > Acidobacteriota > Terriglobia > Bryobacterales > Bryobacteraceae > CAVQNQ01. Next base: position 5,972 of record CAYRWE010000001.1, read on the forward strand.
CGCAAGCTGCGCATCGACGAAATCCCCCAGTTGTTCAACGTGCTGAAGGGGGAAATGTCCATTGTGGGGCCCCGTCCGGAACGTCCCGAGTTCGTCCAGGCGCTGTCCGAAAAAATTCCGTATTACCGGCAGCGCCACTGTGTGCGGCCGGGAATCACGGGGTGGGCTCAGGTCAATTATAAATACGGCGATACCCTGGAAGATACCATCCGGAAGCTGGAGTACGACCTCTATTACATCAAGAACCTATCGCCGTCTCTGGACGGTTACATTATTTTTCTTACGGTCAAAGCCATCCTGCTATCGCGTGGTTCGCAATAGATAGGAAAGCCGTACTGACTCATAGACGGCTTGACGGCCCTCCATATCCGGGGCAGACTTTGACTTGCCGACGCCGGAGGACTCTTCCGGCCGAGAGGAGCGCACTTTTGATGCTGCGACGAGTGCTCGCGGTACTAATCTTAGCGATGCCGGTTTTCGCGCAGTACGCCGGCCCGGCCATTCTCAGCCGCGACGAAGCGCCCGCGGCCATGGCGGCGCCCCAGATCAGCTTTCGCCCGTATTTCGATGTCAACGCGATCTACGATACCGGCCTGGCCGGCGTGGTGACGGACTCGCAGGGAGACCTGGCGAATACCGCCTCGGCGGGCGTGCAGGTAGCCGGCGGCGTCAGCGGATCGCACAGTTGGAAGCACACCAAGCTGGGCCTCGATTATCACGGCTCCGTTTACCACTACTTCAAGCAGACCTATTACGACAGCACGAATCACTCCCTGCTCGTCAGCCTGGATCATCAGATCTCCCGCCATGTTACCCTGGCACTCTCCGAAACCGCCGGTATGTATTCCCGCGACATCGGGTTGCTGGGACTCTCGCAGGCAGTGTCTTTCGATCCGGCCCAGCAATACGTTCCCACCACGGACTACTTCGACAACCGCACCATCTACGCCGTCAGCCAGGCCGATCTGGTGTTCCAAAAAAGCGCGCGTCTCTCTTTCGACCTGGGAGGCGATTTCTTCCTGGTGCGGCGCCGTTCCACGGCGCTCGCGGCGGTGACCGGAGCCACTGCCCGGGCCGATATGGAGTATCGCGTCAGCCGCCGCTCCACCATAGGCCTGAATTACAGATTCGACGATTTCAGCTACGCCCATATCTACAGCGGAACCGATGCGCACACGGTGGCCGTCTCCTTCTCCACGCGGCTCAGCCGCTGGGTGGAGTTTTCCGCTTATGGCGGCGCCGCGCGGCTGGAATCCAAATTCATTCAGACGGTGGCCGTGGATCCGGCGGTTACCGCGCTGCTCGGAATCACCTCGGGAGTGCAGCTCTTCTATAACATCAACTATGTTCCGACTGTCAGCGGCCGGCTGGCGCGCTCCTTCGAGCACGGCGTGGCGTATGTCGAAGGCAAGCGAGCCATAACTCCCGGCAACGGCTTGTTCCTGACCACTAACATGACTACAGCTCAGGGCGGTTATACGTATACGGGCATCCGCCACTGGAGCTTCAACGTCATGGCCGGCTATGACCAGGGGCAATCGCTCATGAACTTCATGGGACGCTACGGCGATTACCGGGGAGGCTTTCAGGTCTCCCGGCAGCTCACCCGCGCCATCCATGCCATAGCCGGCGTGACCGCCAGCAAGTACGACAGCCCGGATTTCGCGAATTATAACCGCCTTATCTACGACGCGCGGGCGGGCTTCGGCTTCGCTCCCGGCGACGTGCCGGTGCGCATCTGGTAGCCTTCGCGGAGACGCCGGCAGTGCGGCGCTGGAAAGCACCGCTCCGGATAGCGGATGCACGCCTGCCGCGGCGGCGCGGCGGTGGTTGCCCGCGATTCCCGGCTTGTTGTACGCTGATCGTAGCGGTGGAGTTCGCTTAACGCCCCTAACGGCCAATGACTCCTACAGTGGACCGCGCTGTGGGAGTATTCGGTTCCCGCCCGCAGCAGGCCACCAGACAATATTGAGAAGGAGAGTCCTGGATGGAGCAGGTGTGGTTTGTCGCGGCCCTCTGGCTGCTGCTGGCGCTAGTCGCGGTTCTCATAGCCAACTGGCTGAAGGTCTCCACCGCGCTTTCCGAAATTGTGGTGGGCACCGTCGCGCAACTGGCGATCGGCGCCTGGGCGGGCAGTGAAGCGCTGGGCGCGAAGGTCCCGTGGATCACTTTTCTGGCGGGCACCGGAGCTATCGTGCTCACCTTCCTTGCCGGCGCCGAACTGGACCCCGATGTATTCCGCGCCAAATGGAAAGAGTCTACGGCGGTGGGGCTGGTGGGCTTCTTCTGCCCGTTTCTCGGAGCCACCCTGGTGGCCCACTACATCGTCGGATGGCCCTGGCGCCCTAGCTGGCTGGCCGGAGTGGCGCTCTCGACGACCTCCGTGGCGGTGGTCTACGCGGTCATGCTGGAGCTGGGTTTCAATCGGACCATTTATGGCAAGACCATCCTGGCCGCCTGTTTCATCAACGACCTCGGGACGGTCCTGGCGCTGGGCTTGATCTTCTCCCCGTTCACATTGAAGACCTTGGCCTTCGTGGTCTTCAGCCTGGTGATGTTTGCGATCCTGCCTTTCATTACCCGCTGGCTTTTCGAACGCTACGGAGGCCGGGTCTCCGAATTCGAGACCAAGTACCTGCTGCTTATGCTCTTCGGAATGGGCGGCGTAGCGGTGTGGTCGGGCAGCGAGGCCGTGCTGCCCGCCTACATCATCGGCATGGTGCTGGCGGGCACGGTGGGCAAGGACCACCTGCTGATCCGCCGTCTGCGCACGCTGACCTTCGGCCTGCTGACGCCGTTCTATTTCATTCGCGCCGGGAGCTTCGTTTCGGTGCCCGTTCTGATGGCCGCCCCAATGATTTTTGTGGCGTTCTTCTTCGCCAAGATGCTCTCGAAGCTGGCCGGCCTGCTACCTACAGTGCGCGCTTTTGGACACCGGGGCCACGACGGGATCTACTACGCGTTGATGATGTCCACGGGCCTCACATTCGGGACCATTTCCGCGCTGTTCGGATTGAACCACGGGATCATCGATCAGCGCCAGTATTCGCACCTGGTGGCCACCGTGATCGCCAGCGCGGTGATCCCGACGGCGATCGCTAACGCGCGGTTCCTGCCGCGGCACCTGCTGCCCGGGAAAGAGCGCGAGTTGAAGGAATCTTCCTATGGAGAACCGGTGGGAGATCTGGAATCGTAAGGCGCGCAGTATGCTGAAACAAGATCGCTCTCCGGCGGGGCGCCCGCCGGGCGCCGAGCGGTTGGCCACTGGCCGGGAGGAGGCGGAATGCTGACGAAAGGCCCCGCGAAGAAGGTCACGATCTACATCAACGAAGAGTCCCAGCACCATATGATGGCGCTGCACGATTCGATCATGAACTTTCTCATGCACAAGGGAATCGGCGGTGCCACGGCCACGCGCGCCTACTCCGGATTCGGCTCGCACCAGATGCTGCACACGCTTCAGGCGGATGTCGTGACGCCGCACCTGCCCATGCGCATCGAGTTCGTGGAATCCGCCGGGAAGGTGGAGGAGGTCCTGCCGAGCCTGTACGAAATGGTCACCGACGGCCTGATCGAAGTGCAGGATACGCAGGTGGTCAAGAACGCACGGAAGATGCCCAGGCCGGAACCCCGGCTTCCGCACAAGCGGCAGGAGGGACCCGCCAAGCTGCTGCGGGTGTTCATCGGCGAGGCGGACAAGTGGCACGGCGCGCCGCTTTACGACGCCATCGTGCAGAAGCTCCGCATGATGGAGATCGCCGGCGCGACGGTGATCCGCGGCATTCTGGGATACGGCGCCAAGGGGCATCAGCACAAGCAGAGTTTCTTCCACGTTTCCGGCGATATGCCGATCATCGTGTCGGTTATCGACACGCCCGAGAAGATCGCCGCGGCCGCCGAGGCGATCGAGGGCATGGTGGAAGACGGCCTGATCGTGGTTTCCGACGCGGGCATCGTGCGGCTGGTGCGAGCTCAACCGGTAGAGGAGGCTTCCGATGCAAGCGGCCGAACCCGCTGAGATCCTGCGCATTCACATCTCCGAATCGGACCGCCAAGGGGGCAAGCCGCTGTATGAGGCGATCGTTGCGAAGTGCCGCGAATTGAAGATCGCCGGCGCGACGGTGATTCGCGGCCTGGAGGGATACGGCGAAACCGCCGAGATGCATACATCCCACCTGGTGCACAGCGACCGGCCCATCATCATCACCGTGGTGGATACGGCCGCGCAGATCGCGCGTCTCATTCCCGCGGTGGCGGAGATGATGGATACGGGCCTGATGGCCACTTCCGCCGCGCAGATGATCCGCATTCAGAAGACCGCCGCCGTGCCGCCCGAGGGGACGGGTGCTTGAGGAGAATGCCGCGGAACGGCTGGTGGCGGAAATCTGCCGGCGCCACCACATCTCCGCGCTCGACGACTTCATGGCAAGCTGCCGCGGCTTCGCCCGGGAGGAGATCCTCAATGTGGCCATCTTCGGGCGCTTCAAGGCCGGCAAAAGCAGCTTTCTGAATCACCTGCTGGGCCGGCCGCTCCTGCCGGTGGGCGCCATTCCGGTCACCGCCGTGGTTACGGAGATGGAATACGGTCCGCGCGACCAGGCGGAAGTGGTCTTTCGGGACGGGCACGCCGAAGCGGTTCCGCCCGGCGATATCGCGGGCTTCATCTCGGAAGCCGGGAACCCCGGCAATCTCAAGCAGGTTGCGCGGGTGCGCGTGGAGCTCGGCGCCATGGAGCGCTACCGCGGTATTCGCTTCGTGGACACGCCGGGCCTCGAGAGCGTTCTGGAACATAACACCGAGGCCTCGCTCGACTGGCTGCCCAACGTGGGCCTGGCACTGGTGGCGGTGGGCGTGGACCCGCCGCTTTCGCAACACGACGTCGAATTGATTCGCACGCTGGGCCGCTATACGCCCAACATCTCGCTCCTGCTGACCAAGATCGATCTGCTGGAAGATGGCGAGCGGCAACAGGTGGAAGACTTCGTGCGCCGGCAACTGGCGCGCTCCGGGGAACGCGAGATCGCCGTGTTTCCGTACTCCATCCGGCCGGGCTTCGAGCATCTGCGCGCGCGCCTGGATGGCGAACTGCTCTCCGGGGTACGCGCGGATGCCGGCGGGCATCGCGAGGCCATTCTGCGCCACAAGCTGGATTCGCTGGCGGGTGAATGTTCCGCCTATCTGAACCTGGCCCTGAAAGCCGCCGAGAGCGACGAATCCGAACGCGAGCGGCTGCTTGAGGGCGTCCTCGGGGAGAAGGCATATCTGGAGGAGACGCGCCAGACGTTGCGCCTCATGGCGCGCCACGCCGCGGGAGCGTCGCGCACGGTATTCGAGCGCCTCCTCGAGAGCGACGAGCTGTCCGTGCGCCGGCGCCTGGTCGAGGCGCTGGATGCGGAATTTCCCGCCTGGAGCCGCAGCCTGAGCGTAGCGACGGAGCGCTTCGACGGCTGGCTGGGCGACGCCATGGCCCGCGAGATGGCCGGCCTGTCGCGCGCCCACCGCGGGGAATTTCTCGAGCCCATCGGGCGTGTGGGCCGGCAATTATCACAGGCGCTGCAAGACTTCCGAAACCGGCTCTCGGAGCGGGCTCTGTGCGCCCTGGGCGTGCCGCTCCGAACCAGCGAAACGGAGCTGCACCTGGCGGAGCCGCAATCGCCCGACGCGCGCGTCGGCAAAATCTTCGACCGCGGTTGGGAGCTGTTGTCGTTTCTCCTGCCGATGTGGGCCATCCGGGGGATCGTGAAACGGCATTTCACGCGCAAGGTGGCGGACGCGGTTTTCATGAACCTCTCGCGGCTGGCCTCGCAATGGGCGGACGCGGTCGGCGGCGCCATCTCGGTACTGGAAAGAGAAGCCGTGCGCCGCGTGGATGGCCTGGTGGCGACCATCGAGACGCTGATCGCTTCGGCCGCGCGGGAGACGCCGCGGATTCGCGCCGATTTGCAGAGGCTCGAAGAACTGGCGCGGCGAATGTGATCAGGCGCGGGCGATATCTGTGTGTCTGAAATCCTCGCCAGTGAAAAGCAGCGGCATTCCAGTCACCGCTGCGACTGCATATGACATACAGTCCCCGAAATTCAAGGCGGCGGCATGCCGCCCGCGTCCGAAACGGATGAACGCGGTGGTGGCGGCGTCCAGGTGCTCCTCGTTAAACGGTATAACCTCGGCTTCGAGGCGACGCAGAAAAGCGAAGAGGATCGGGCGGGCATCCTGGCCGAGCCGCGCGGTCAACACCATGGCGGTTTCGAGGAGAGTGGGAACGCCCACCACCACCGCTTCGGCAGTCTCGACTTTATCGATCAGGCATTCGTACCCCGGTTCGCGCAAGTGGATTGCCACGATCGCGGAACTATCCAAAACCATTTCAGTAGCCTTCCGGGCCATAGCCAAGAATCTGGTCTTCATCTTCCCGGCTCATGGTCCGCCCTAACTCGCCCGCCGGCATGAGGGGCCACACATTCCGCTCCAGATACTCCCGCAGGCTCTTACGTCCGCCCTGCCTACCGGCCCTAGCCTGGAGCCGGGCCCGGCGTTCCATCAGTGCCCGCCGGATGGCCTCCGTTTTGGTTTCATGAGCCAAATTCGCCACTTCACCCACCAGCTTTTCGACGTCCAAATTCTTGATGTTCATTGCCATGGGTATAAAGCTTCCTATCTTCAACCATTATACCAAGCCGCTGCTATTCTAGCCGACCGAGCCGCGCGGCGATTCCCACACTCGTTTCCTCGCTTATCCAGCAACGCTCTTCGCGCAACCCCATAGCTTTGCCACAATGAAAAGCCGCTTAGACCGTCTGCCGGGTCGGAGGCTTGACAGCTCGCGGTTCCGGTTGGGCTGCTTTCCCGGTCGCGCGAAAGCGTGTCTTTATCAGCGCGGCGCGCCGTCTTGGCCGGCCGGTTTCCAGAAGCGGGAAGCGGGCACGAACACGATCAGCACCGCGAACCACGCCGCCGCCACCAGCGCCACGAAGGTCCGCGGCGGAGAGGTCAGCCGCTTGAGCCAGAGACCTTCCGGCATCCAGACGTCCGCCAGGCTCAACCCGTACAGCGCCGCCTGTCCCGCCAGTGCGGGCGTGCGCCAGGGCGCGGGCAGCCAGAAGGCCGCCAGAGCCATGCCGATGAGCAGATAGGGCAGCAGCAGGCGGCCGAACTTGTGCGAGAGGAAATGCGGCAGCATGCGGTTGGCGGAAAGGGAAAACAGCGCCGGATAATCGCGCATGATCTGAAATACGCCGGCCTGCGTGCGGACCTTTCGCAAGAACTCCGAGGGCAGCGACGCCGGCGTGTCGAAGGCCTGGGCGCCATCCTCCAGAACGATGCGGTATCCCTGGAAAAAGGCCGCCAGCGGAAGGAAGACATCGTCCAGCAGCGTGTCGGGCGGCATGGGCCGGGCCAGCTCGCGGCGCATGGCGTAGATGCAGCCGGTGGCGCCCAGCACCGAATCCACGCGGCTGAGGTTCTTGCGGATCCACTTCTCGTAGCGCCAATACAGTCCCACGTTGCTCTCTTCGAGCGTCGCGCCGTCGCGAATCATCAGCTCGCCGCTGGCCACCCCCACCGACGGATCGCCGAAACAGGCCACCAGGCGCGACAGACTGTCCGGCGCCAGCGGCTGGCGCACGTCCGTAAAGAGCAGGATCTCGCCGCGCGCTTTGTCCATGCCCGCATTCAGCGCCATGGCCTTGCCGGCCCGCGGGATGCTCACCAGACGGACGCCGCGCGGCTCGAATTCGCGCACGATCTCGTCGGTGCCGTCGTCGGAGCCGTCGGATACCACCACCACTTCGAGCAGGTCGCGGGGATAGTCCAGGTTCAGGATGGATTCCAGCTTGGCGCGAATGGCGCGCTCGCCATTGCGGACGGCCATCAGCACGGTGACGGTGCGCGGCTCGAAGCGATGCCGGATGGGCCGCGCGCGCCAGCGCGCCAGGAGAGCCAGGAGCAAAGGGTAGCCGAAAAGAATGTAGAGCAGGCCAGCGGCGCAGAGCGTGAACAGCACGACCGCGGCGGCCATGGCCTAGGCCCATCCCCGCAGAGAATAGTAGGCGATCTCGCAGGCTCCCGCGGCTTCATCCGGAAGGGCCGGCCTGCGCCCGAGCACCCTCGCGGCGCGAAACAGCCCGATGGATGCACACAGCCAGGCGGCCATCCTCCGGAGAAAAGTCATCCTCCATCATATATGCGCGCACCGCATAACGCTGCATTTTCCAACGGATATCACCTGCAAACGCGCCGCGCCGGCTTCAGGTAGCTGCGGCCGGGAACGCGCTGGACCCGGTCCCGGCTGGCGCGGACGGCACCCGCCGATTTTTCCAGGCCTCCGGCGTGAGAAAATCGGATCTAATGAGTTTTACGCCCGTAATTATCCAGGGCGGCATGGGGGTGGGTGTTTCCAACTGGAAGCTGGCGCGGGCGGTTGCCCGGCTGGGCCAGTTGGGAGTCGTCTCCGGCACGGCTTTGGACGAGGTATTCGCCCGGCGTCTCCAGAATGGCGACCCCGGCGGCCACATGCGGCGGGGGCTGGATCGCTTCCCCTTCCCGGAGATGGCCGAGCGCATCTGGAAGCGGTACTTTGTCAAGGGCGGAAGACCGGCCGACAAGCCCTACCGCACGCTGCCCAAGCACACGGTGGAAGGTCCCGCGGAACGGCGGGAACTGTGCATCGCCGCGAACTTCGTGGAGGTGGCCCTGGCCCGCGAAGGCCACGACACCGCGGTGGGCATCAACTATCTGGAAAAGGTGCAGCTTCCGCACCTGGCTTCTCTATACGGCGCGCTGCTGGCGGGAGTAAGCCACGTCTTGATGGGCGCGGGCATTCCCCTCCAGATTCCCGGCGTTCTCGATCGTTTGGCCGCCCATGAGCCCGCGGTCTATGCCCTGCAAGTGACCGGCACGGAGAAGAGCCACGGAGCCTCCGCGAGTTTCGTGCCGCGGGACTACATGGAACGGGATCTGGAGCCGCTCGGCCGGCCGCGGTTTCTGGCCATTATCGCCTCCAACACCCTGGCCATCACCATGCTCAAGAAGGCCAACGGGCGGGTGGATGGCTTTGTGATCGAGGGTCCCACGGCGGGCGGCCACAACGCCCCTCCGCGCGGGGCCCGGCAGCTCAACGAGGCCGGCGAGCCGGTTTACGGCGAACGCGACACGGTCGATCTGGAGAAGCTCCGCGTACTGGGTACGCCCTTCTGGCTGGCGGGGGGCTATGGCAGTCCGGAAAAGCTGCGCGAGGCTCTGGCGGCCGGAGCGGCAGGCATCCAGGTGGGGACCGCTTTCGCGCTGTGCGAGGAATCGGCGCTGCGGGAAGACTACAAGCAGACTATTCTCCAGTGCATCATTTCCGGGAAGGCCAGCGTGTTCACCGACCCGCTGGCTTCACCCACCTCCTTCCCGTTCAAGACCGTGCCGCTCGAAGGCACGGTCGCGGATCCGGAAGTCTACGCCGCCCGGAAGCGCGTGTGCGATCTCGGTTACCTGCGGGAGGCGTACGGCCTGCCGGACGGCAAACTGGGATATCGCTGCGCCGCCGAGCCCGAAGCGGCTTACCTGGCCAAGGGCGGCCTGCAGGACCGCACAACAGGACGGAAGTGCCTGTGCAGCGCCCTGCTGGCCAACATCGGACTGGAGCAGGTACGGAACGGCGCCTACCGTGAGCCGGGTCTGGTCACCTGTGGAAACTCTCTGCCCGAACTGGCGCGCTTTCTGCCCAACGGCGCGTCTTCCTATACCGCCGCGGATGTCATCGGCACCTTGCTCGGGGATGCCCCGGGGGGTGGAAGCGATACCCCGCACTCCGCCGGGCTGCCCGGCAACGTTGCGTAAGACGAATCTGCCAGCAAGGGCGGGCCGCTCGCGCTACGTCTGCGGTGACGGCGCGTCTTCCATGATTCGTTCAAAGCACTGGGCCACGTGCTCCCAGGACAGGCGCGTGGCAGCCATCTCCCAGGCGGCCGCCGCCTGGCGCTCGCGCAGCGCCTGGTCCGCGAGCAACTCCAGACAAGCCCCCGCGAAATCCTCGGCCGAATCGGCGATGCGGATATCCTCGGGCGGATGCACGTCCAGGCCCTCGGCGCCGACCGTGGTCGAAACCACCGGCGCGCGGGCCGCCATGGATTCGTAGATCTTCAGGCGCGTGCCGCCGCCAATGCGCAGCGGGACAATCGAGACGGCCGAACTCCACAGGTACGGGCGAATGTCCGGCACCGTGCCGGTCACCTGGATGCGCGCGTCCGCCTCGCCCAGCGCCACCACCGAGCGCGGCGGGGTGCGGCCCACGATGGCCAGCGTGCATTCCGGCCGCGCCTGGCGGATCAGCGGCAGAACCTCGGAGACGAACCATGCGATGCCATCGATATTGGGCAGCCAGTCCATGGATCCCACGAAGACCAGATCGGTGGTCCTGGCCGGCGGCGGATCGGGCGGGGTGAGAGATTCGATATCCACGCCGGTGGGGATGGCGCTGACCCGCGTCACGCCGTACAGCCTGCGCATGGTCTCGGCATCCTGCCCGGAGACCGCCACGATGTGCCCGGCTCTTTGGCAAGCCTGCTGCTCGTACGCGAACATGCGGTTGGCCTGCGCACGGAAATACCAGCGCCGCGCGAAGCCCGTGGCGTTTTGCGCGTGGCGCCCCCAGATCATGGTTTCCACGTTGTGCTGGAACAGCAGGCTGTGCGCCAGGTCCGGGAAATAGGAGGTCGGATTGAGAAAGTCCACCACGCGGCGGTCGAAGCGCTCGCGGGCCATGAGCTGCTCCAGAAACCGCCCCAGCGCGGGTGAGTGAAAGCGCCGGATAGCCACCGGCATGGGGTCGAACAGCCCCCGTGCCAGCTCCAGAGCGAAGCGCGGGGAGCGCTTATCGGCGATCGGGTGGCGAAACGGATAGGCCCGCGTCGAGTATTCCGTGGCGCGCGCGGGCCCTTCGGGATGCCGCGGATCTTCCATGGCCACATAGTGGATCTCGTGCCGCGCGTGAAGCCGCCGCAGCATTTCGAGCGTGCGGATCTGCCCGCCCTTGGTGGTGGGGTGCAGGAAATTGGTGTTGACCCAGAGAATCTTCATGGTTCCGGTGGGGCATGCTTTAGCTTGCCCTGAAAGCACCTTGACGCATAATCGTCATTCTCGACGCCGCACTACACTAGCATGCTGCACCGGCAGGGCGGGCTTTAGCGTGCCCGGCCGGCTGAAAAAGCCCTTCCCAGCGCCGTCCCCGGTCGCCGGTGAGGAACAGGTCGCCCCAGATCTGCAAATTCAGCAGACGCCAGAGGCGGTCGGTGGCGTCCAGGCTGCGCGCCTTCTGGCGTTCGACGAGCGCGCGCAATTGCCCGCCATCGATGTATTCCGCCAGCAGGCCGTCCGGCGCCGCCAGCATTTCAAAAATGCGGTCCGCGCGCGGATCGAGCAGCCATTGCCGCAGGGGCGTGGGGAAGCCCATCTTCTTGCGATAAACGATGTCCGCGGGCAACAGGTCTTCCACCGCCTTCTTGACGATGTACTTGCCTTCGCCATGGTGCAGCTTCAAGCGCTCCGGGACGCGCGTGGAGAATTCCACGAACTCGTGATCGAGGAACGGCACGCGGCTCTCGATGGAGGTGGCCATGCTCATCTGGTCCTGCTTCATGAGCAGTTCCACCAGGTAGGTCTTCTGGTCCGCGTAGAGCATGCGGGTGAGCGGCGGGCTGGACGATCGCCGGCTCCAGTAGCGCATAAAATTTCCGTAGGCCGAAGCGCCCTTCAGGCGCGGGAACAGGGCGGCCTGTTCGGACGCCGGGAAGGCGCCGTAGAAGTTATCGAGGTAGAGAGATTCGAGATCTTCGCCGAGCCCCAGGAAGGTGTGCTGGAGCTTGCGCCGGGCGCCCGCTCCAAGCAGAGGCGAGGCAGCCACGAGCGAACGGACGGCCCGGCGCAGCGCCAGCGGCACCACGCGGTAGCGCGCACCCCAGCGTGCATTCCATTCGTAGAAGCGGTAGCGGCCATAACCGGCAAAAAGCTCGTCGCTGCCTTCGCCCGTCAGCACCACCTTCACCTGTTCGGCGGCCAGTTTCGAGACGAAGTAGAGCGAGACGCTGGAAGGCCACACGATGGGTTCGTCTTCATGCCAGACCAGCCGCGGCAGGGCCTCGAAGAAATCTTCCATGCCGATCGAAACTTCGTGGTGCTCCGTGCCGATGCGCTCGGCCACCCGCCGGGCATAGGACAGCTCGCTGTATGCGGCTTCCCTGTACCCTACCGCGAAGGTCTTGACCGGGCCGGTGAACATGCGCCGCATCAGCGCGGCAATGGCGCTCGAATCGAGGCCGCCGCTCAGGAACATGCCCAGCGGAACGTCGCTCATCAGGCGCATCTGCACGGTTTCTTCGAGGCGCTCGCGGCACTCGCGGATCCATTCGGCGTCGGGGCGCTCTTCGGCCTCCGGAGCGTCCGGGATTTCCCAGTATTGCCGCGTTTCAAAGACCGGCTCCGGGCCGCTCACATCGAGCGTAAGATAGTGGCCCGGCATGAGTTTTCGAATGCCCGAAAACAGGGTGCGCTCTTCGCTCACGTAGCCAAAAGCCAGGTACTCGGCGAGCAGCGAATCCTCGAAGCGCGGCGAGATGACCGGGTGTTCGAGCAGCGCTTTGATTTCCGAGGCGAAGGCCAACAGGCGGCCGTCCCAGTAGTAGTAAAAAGGCTTCTTTCCCAGCCGGTCGCGCGCGCAGAAGAGGCGCCGCGCGTTCTTATCCCAGACGACAAAGGAGAACATGCCGCGGAAGCGCTCGAGCGAGCGCGGTCCGTACTGTTCGTAGGCGTGGAGGATGGTCTCGGTGTCCGAGCGGGTGCGGTAGCGATGGCCGGCTTCTTCGAGCGCCGGGCGCAAGGCGGCATGGTTGAAGATCTCGCCGTTGAAGACGATCCACAGCCCGCCGTCTTCGTTCTGCATGGGCTGCTGGCCGGTGGCCAGGTCGATGATGCTCAGGCGGCGATGGCCGAGCGAGGCCCATTCATCCTGGTAGTAGCCGGACTCGTCGGGTCCGCGGTGACGGATCGCATCCGCCATGCGTTCGAGCACGGCGCGGTCGGGGCCGGCCGGCCGCGTGGTTACAAATCCAGCGATTCCGCACATGCTTGTCCAGGAAACTCCTCTACAGGGTAGCAGGCCCGCCCGCGGCGCGGCCCTTGCGGGGAAACCCCAGGAGGCTAGGAGTGTGTTGACCCCCGCCTTCCCCATGTCATGCGTTGCATATACAATGGTAGTGCGGTGTTGGACTGGGACGAGAACAACTTGCGCAAGATCCGGGCGCATCGGATCAAAGCCGTGGAAGTGGAGCGGGCCCTATCGAACGACCCGATTCCGATCTATGAACAAGACGTGCAGGGAGAACTTCGCTACGTCTATTACGGTGAAACGGATTCGGGGCGACTGCTGGCTGTTGTCATAATCGAGCGTGGGGAACAGATCCGGGTCGTGACTGCGTACGATCTGGATGCCGGGCAGAAAAAGGATTACTTCGCCCGGCGAGTCCAAGGGGAGTGAGGCAATGAAAAAGAAAACACCGGACATGCCGAGGTTCGCGGACGAAGACGAAGAGGCGAATTGGTGGGCCAGCCGCCAGGGCCGTGAGTTCGTAAAGCAGAATTCGGCCGGATCGTCCCCGAAGAAAGGGGACCCTTCGAAGGGTTCGCGTCTGGTCGGCCAACTGAACCGGGCCACCACCGTTCAGATAGCTTTGCGGTTGCCGGAACCCGATGTAGCGAAGGCGCGCGAGCTCGCTACGCGAAAGGGCATCGGTTACCAGACCCTGCTCAAGATGTTGGTGCACGAGGGCCTTCGCCGCGAGGCGCGAAGGGCGTAAAGGGTGAGGTACGGTAACGCCGTCTTTCGTCCAGAATGGGAGTGAGATGCGCCGACTGCTCGTTATGCTCACGCTCGCCACGCTGACCGCGGGCATGCCTGCCCCAGCGCAGCACATGAACGAAGAGGATCCACAGAATGCCGGTCGAAGCGCGGCGGTCCCGTCATTCGACGAGTATCGCGTCCCGCCTTCGACCATATTCAAAGGCGTGCCAGCCGCGCCGCAATTCAAAGCCCCAGGCCAGCGGATGTTTCGTACGGTGATTCGAGAAGCGACGAAGAAGGGGTCGAACTTTGCGGGCCACTACACGATCGCCGACTGGGGCTGCGGAACCTCGTGCGAAGCCGTTGCAGTCATAGACGCAGAGACCGGAGCCGTGTACGACGGCCCTTTCGGGCAACTGCCAAAAGCAGTCTTATATTATGGCGAAAATTTACGCTATGACCGTGATGCCAGAGGTAGCTACATTTACGATGACCTCTCGTACCGGTTGAATAGTAGGCTGCTCATTGCGCGGGGATGCCCAAATTTCAAGGACTGCGCCGCCTACTTCTACGAGTGGACCGGATCGCAGTTCAAGCTGCTGCGCAAGATCCCGGCTACCCCCGAACCTCGCTGACCGGCAGGGGAATAAAGCTCCGCCGCGTCCGAGGTACTCTGATTCTGTTAAGCCACCCGGAGCTGCGTGCAATACTGGCGCAGCCGTGGAACGGAACGCGGTGAGTCGGACTGCGGGCCGCAAGGGCTACGCGCATGATGAGCTGCCGTCCTAGACGCCTCGGCTTCCATGACCTCGCCGTTTCCCATAAGCTTGTCTTGGAGTGGCGTTTCATTCCATTGAGGCCGCGCTGTTCATGGTCGAGTCGATTTTGAAGGGCCGTGGAGGCGTCATTGTCGATAACAACGTCGGCAGCCCTGAAAAACCCCCATGCTACATTCGGTAATATGTGCGGGATTGCGGGCTTTCTCTTACGCGGCGGGAACGCCCGCGCCGAGGTTGTCCAGGCCATGTGCGCCACCATCCGGCATCGCGGTCCGGACGACGAGGGCGTGCGCGTCGAGGGTGGCTGCGGCATCGGGATGCGCCGCCTCAGTATCATCGATCTCTCGACCGGCCACCAGCCGCTCTCCAATGAAGACGGCTCCGTGTGGGTGGTTTTTAATGGCGAAATTTATAATTACCAGGAATTGCGCCAGCGGCTCATCGGCCAAGGCCATCGATTCCGCACCAATAGCGACACCGAAACGCTCGTGCACCTCTACGAGCAGGAGGGCGTCGACGGTCTGGCCCTGCTGCGCGGCATGTTCGCCTACTGTATCTGGGATGCGCGCAGCCGCCGGATGCTGCTGGCGCGCGATCGCTTCGGCAAGAAGCCGCTCTATTACGCGGAAACCTCCGAGGGCCTGTTTTTCGGCAGCGAATTGAAGTGCCTGCGCGTGGCGGGAGTGCCTCTCGAGCTGGATGAAGAAGCCCTGCGCCTGTACTTCCAGTTCTCCTATATCCCCGATCCGCGCAGCCCGTTCCGCTCGATAAAAAAGCTTCCGCCCGGCGGCTGGCTGCTGTGGGATCAGGACGGCGGCCGTCGCGAAGGACGCTACTGGAAGCTACCGCCGCCGGCCTCCGCGCCGCCCGAGGGTTTGAGCGAAGCGAAGGCGCGCGAGGCCCTGCGCGATCTCGTCGACGAAGCGGTGCGCATCCGCATGATCGCCGACGTGCCCCTGGGCGCCTTTCTCAGCGGGGGCATCGATTCCAGCTCGGTAGTGGCCTCCATGGCGCGCCAGAGCCGACTGCCGGTCAAGACGTTTTCCATCGGCTTCGAGGAGCCGCGCTTCAACGAATTGCCCTTGGCACGAATGGTCGCCAAGCAGTATGGCACCGAGCACTACGAATCGGTCGTCGAGCCCCGCGCGCTCGACCTGCTGCCCGATATCGTGCGCCATTTCGACGAGCCTTTCGGCGATTCCTCGGCCATCCCCACATACATCGTTTCGCAGTTCGCCGTGGAACACGTGAAGGTGGCGCTGAGCGGCGACGGCGGAGACGAGCTGTTCGGCGGATATGAGAGTTTCTTTCTGCAGGAGCGCCTGCGCTGGGCGGACCGCATCCCGGGCGCGGTGCGCCGCGCCATCACACGGCTGGCCGGGATGCTGCCGTATTCCACTTACGGGAAAAACTACCTTCGCATGATCGCGCGCCCCACCGCGCTGGAGCGCTATTTCGAATCCAACTACGCCCCCTATTTCATTCGGGAGCGGCTGCTGGAGCCGCGCTGGATGCTGCCCGCCGAGGGCGCTTATCTCACCCGCGAGCTGGCCGATTGCCTCTTGCCGGGCGATGCCGACGTGCTCTTGCAGGCCTTCTATTTCGAAGCCGCCGCCAACCTGACCGGCGACATGCTGGTGAAGGTGGACCGCATGTCCATGGCGAATTCGCTCGAAGTGCGCTGCCCGCTGCTCGATCACCGCCTGGCCGAGATGGCCGCCACTTTCCCGCCTGCCTGGAAAATCCGCCATGGGAAAGGGAAGCGCATTCTGATCGAAGCCCTGGGCGACCGTCTTCCGCCGGCCCTGCTCACCGAGCCCAAGAGGGGCTTCGGCGTGCCGTTAGCGGCGTGGTTCCGTGGCGAGCTGTACGGCTATCTGCACGAGCGCCTGCTGAGCCGGCGCTTTCTGGACCTGGGTTTCGTGTCGCCGGATTTCGTGTGCTACCTCATCGAGGAACATCGCACCGGGCGCCGCGACAACGCGCATTGGCTGTGGCGGCTACTGGCGCTGGATCTGTGGTGCGCCGATTACCTGCCGGGTATACCGCGAGCCGAGCGGGCCTGAACAGCCGTGGGCGGCCGCCGGCCTAAGGGCGTCGCGGGACGGGCCAGGCTGGGCGCGAATCCAATGGCGGCCCCGGCCGGCGCCGGCCCGAGCTCCGCCAGAGCCGCTGCGGACGTCCGCGAAAGGACCAGTGTCAGGACCACCAGCAGGTGCGGGAGCATGTCGTAGGCGAAGTGGAAAAACATCATGGAACAGACGAACATGCCCAGGCAGATCTGCATGGCATGAGCGGTGCGATGAATATCTCGCGCCAACGGCCGCGGGTCCCCGCGCGTGGAACGGATGGTGCGCGTCAGCGAGCGCCAGCTCGAGACCAGAATGACGATAAAAACGATGAGCGCGGGGATGCCGGCTTCGCTCGATATCTGGGTGTAGGTGTTGTGAGTGCCCACCCAGGCGTTACTGAGAGTGTCCGGCCCGCCGCCGGCTTGCGCCAGGTAAGCCGCGAAATTACCCAGCCCGATGCCGAACACCGGGTGGCGCAACGTCACCATCAGGCTCTCGCGAAGCAGAACCTGCCGGTCCCTCGCGGAACTGGCGGCGAAACTCACGGCTGTTCTTTCGGTCTGGCTGACGGTGCCTTCCTGATCGGCCGTGGCGAAAGTCAGATACCGGCTGCGCAGATGCGCCGGCATCAGGAGCAATGCCAGGACGATGATGGCCACGCCGAGTGCCATAACCCGTATTTTCGTTATCAGGGGGACACGCAGCAGGATCAGAATGGCCGCAAAACCCAGCGCATAGGCGCCGGTGCGCGAGCCGGTCTTGAGTAAGCCGATTGCGGTCACGAACCCGGCGGCCAGCGCGGCCAGCCGGCGTATTAGCCCCGGCCGGCCGCCGCCATCGTATATCCGCCAGATGAACGGCAGCCCGATCAGCAGCACCAGGGCGAAATCGTTAGGATTGCCGAAACGCCCTCCCACCAGCACCAGACGGCCCTCGGCTGTGTCGGCTCCGTGAAAAAAGAGGCCCAGCACCGCCGCTGTAAAAGAAGCCACCGCGATGACATTCAGAAGCGTCTTGCACTCCCGATAGGTGATGGCGAGAGAGGTCACCAGCAGCACCGTCAGCAAAGAATCCAGCCAGCTATCGCGCAGCACCTGGAAGCTGCCGCCCCGCCAGAATGCGAAGGGTACGCCGGCCACGAAGATCGCGGTCAGAACGGCGTACCAGAAGACGATCCGGTTGGCTAGCCCCGCAACGACACGCCCCGTCAGGACCGCCGCCGCGCCCGCCACCAATGCCAGGGCGAAGGGAAGGTGGAGACGGCTCAGGCTGCCACTCGCATCGAGCACACGGCTGATGAAGAGATAGACAAATCCAGCCAGCGCCGCGAACCCGACTTTTTCCAGAAAGCTCGCTCCGGCGGGAGCTTGGCGAGCCGCTGAAATAGCTGGCGTCATTTCTGAGTTCCGTTCCGGCGAAGGCTAGCCTTACAACGTAGTACTGTAGCATGCCGGACCTATTGCCGAAGCCTCGGACGTCGCGCAAATATCGGCTAAATTCGGCATAAATTGCGGGATATGCGATTAACAGTGTTATCCGGTTGGCGGCGCGGCAACTAATCCCGGCAGGTCTAGGTGGACCCCGGAACGGCGGCGTGCGACACGGACGGACGGCCCGCGCGGGCGTTGCTAAACAGGTACTCGGCTAAAGTCGGGCTGGGTCCCAGGTTGATGAGCTCGAGGCCTAGCTTTTTCCGGCAGAACGACATTACCTCGGGGATAGATGCGTCTTCATACGGATAACCGCCCAGCCAGTCGCGGACATCGGTCAAGTAATCCATTCCGCGTTTTTGACGGTAAGTCCAGATCTCTTTCACGGGATTGTGGCCGCGAATCAGGCGCGGCAGGATCTCGCGGCGGATGGCGTACCCCGCTTCCATAAGCCGCTTGCGCGCGGGCGAGGCGGCATTGTAGCGTTTCTTGACCGCCAGCCAGTAACCCGATAACGGCGTGGTCACATAGAGAGCGATATAGAACAGGGCCTCGGGCTTCAGGAGCGCGGAGGTGTTTTCGATAGCCTGCCACATGTGGCCGGTGTGGTGCAGCACGCCCCAGGAGTACACGATATCGGCTGGCTCGAGCGTGCCGAGAAACGCGGTGTCCAGCACGGAGCCCCGCAGCACGGTCCAATTGGCGGGGTCGCCGCGAAGCTTGCGCAGCCGGGCAGTGGTTTCGACGGAGAACGGGTCCAGATCGAAGCTGACCAGCTTCGCGACGCCGGCATCGAAAGCCGCCAGCGAATGCAGGCCGCTGCCGCAGCCGGCATCCACGAAGGACTTTCCGGCCAGCGAAGAGGTATCGAGAAAGCCGGTCAGGTGCTCGCGTGCGATGCGCACCCGCTCGTCGCTGAAGTGTTCCGCGACAAACTGAGCCCAGTTCTTTCCGAAAGAAAAAGACACGGCCTCCGCAGCGCTTTTATCCATTGGAATTCAACGCAAGAATATCTCGGAAACGGGGAAGCTGTCAATTTACTTGGCGATACTAACTTCGCGGGGTAACTGGGGTTGGATGCAGCCGCGGCGCAGTTGGCGCGCATGGTCCTATTTCGCCCTGGCCACGGTGTGAATGGTTATATCCACCTGCTGGCTCACCCGCAGGAACAGCGTACTCGGATTCTTCATACCCCACTTCACGTAGGGCACGGCAAACTTCGCCGTGGCGGTGTACTGGCCGCCGGACGCCTGGACCTCCGCGGGCACGGAGATTTCGTGGGCCGCTCCGTGGATCGAGAAACTCCCGTGAAGTTCGACGTGCGAGGGGCCTTCGGAGGCGACCTTGCCATCGATACGATCGGGGCGGAAGACGATCTCGGGATATCGGTCGCTCTCGAGGACGTTCTTGCGCATACGGCTGTCGCGGGCGTCGGTGCCGCTGGCGCCGCTGGCGGCATCCACAACCAGCTCGCCGCCGGCCGCGCCGGTCGCGGGGTCGAAGTGAATGTCGCCGCGCTTCAGGCGGAACTCGCCGTGCACGGTGTGCAGGACGGAGTCCAAGGCGAACTCGACTTTGGTTTGCGCGGGATCGATCTGGAGGACCGTCTCGCGCGGGATCACCGGGGAGGCGCCCAGGGCCAAGGCGGCCAGAAAGAGAACAGACGGGAAGGTACGCATCGGTGGTGTCATAGAGTCAGCATTTGCCAGCCGAGGGCCAGGCCATTGGTTGCGAAAGCCATGGGGGAAAGCTCGCCCACGTGCATGGCGAGCATTTGGGCGAAGAGCCGCGGCTGCGAGGCCATGGCGCGTATGACGCGGCCGCGCAGGCGCGGGCTGGATCCCAGCAGGAGCATCAGACCGGACATGAAAGCGGGACGCTTTCCGATGCGGCGGTGCTCGGCCTGATAGAGGCGCAGATCGCCCGCCGCGAGAGCGCCGGCCAGGCTGACAGCCTGCTGGAACGACAAGCAGAGGCCCTCGCCGGTGATGGCGTCGACGGAACCGGAAGCGTCGCCGCACAGCGCTACCCGCCCGCGCCACACGGAGCGCAGAACACGCGTGGCCGAAACGCCGCCGCGCTCGTGGGTGGAAGGATGGCCGGCGAGGCGGTGGGCGACCTCGGGGAATTGGGGCAGTACGTCATCCAGGCGAAGGCGCCGGTTGCCGGAAATGAGAACCACGCAGACCTCGGAGACGCTCACCGGGGTGATGTAGAGCTGGCAGCCATCGCCCCAATGGATTTCCATGAACTCGCTCCAGGGCGCCACGCGGTAGTGGCGGCGGAACCCGTAGCGGAGGCTGTCGCGGAGGCAGGCCTCGAGGCCGGCCCAGCGGCGGACGGAGGAGCGGCCGCCATCGGCGCCGACGATCCAGCGCGCGCGCACCAGCCGGCCATTCGCCAGGACGCCTTGGGGGTCCAGGCCGGCGATGCGGGCGCCCCAGACGAGGCGCACGCCGGCTTCGGCGGCACAATCCACCAGCAGGTTATGCAAAGCGGTGCGGCGGAGGCCCAGGCCAAAGCCGTTGGGAAAGGGCGCTTCCACCGAGGCGCCGTTCTCGTGAAAGCGTATGCCTCGGAAAAGGCGGCCCCCGGCAGTCTGCAGATCAATGCCCAGGATGCAGGCGGCGGCGATGCCATCGGGCATGACGCCCTCGCCGCAAGCCTTGTCGATGGGCGGCGCGGCGCAATCCGCGAGGATCACATCGAAACCGTGGCGGCGCGCGGCGATGGCCGCGGCCAACCCGGCGGGTCCGCCTCCGATCACGAACACATCGGCGGCGGCGGGAAGCGCGGCCATCAGCGTGCGTCACCCTCTTTCGAGCCACGCCGTCCGGCTATCGATCCGGGCCTCGTCATCGCGGGCGCCTCCAAGGTCGCGCAGGCGGGAGCGAGCATGAAAGTTAGCGTGGTTCGGCGTGGGAAAGGCCCATTCCTCGGCATGACAACGGCTGACATCCTTTTCCTCGTGAGTGCCACAGTCCAGTGCTTGGTCTGTGTGACGGGGCGCGATCGAAAGCCGTTACGGCCGCCGCGCAGAAATATTGGCCTGGGGTTCCGTGAGGCTAGCCGGTCGCGGCCGGCGGCGATATCGATGGCATTTCGCTTGCCCGTTATGGCGGGGCAGAGTATAGTGGGCTTCGTCCAATACCGAGAGGGTGTTTGTCTAGCCGGTGTCTGTCTAGCCAACCAGGGCCGCCCTTTTCGTGGTGTTAGAGAAGGGCTAGCCGATGCTGGTATCCATTATCGTTCCGGTTTACAATGAATTCCGCCTGCTCCCCGTCGTCATCGAGCGGATCATCAAAGCGCCTCTGCCCGCCGGCTGCGAAAGAGAAATCATTATCGTCAACGATGGATCGACCGACGGCACCACGGAGCTGCTGGCCCAGTACGAGGCGTATCCCCTGGTGCTGGTGCATCATTCTCCGGCCAACTTCGGGAAGGGCGCGGCCATTCGAATCGGGCTGGCCAAAGCCAGGGGCGATTACATTCTGATCCAGGACGGCGATCTCGAATACGATCCCCGCGATTACGCGGCGTTGCTGGCTCCGCTCGTGGCGGCCGAGGCCACGGTGGTTTACGGCTCGCGCTTCCTGAAGGGGGTCGAGGGGATGCGCAAACGAAACTGGATCGCCAACCGGATTCTGACGCTGGCGGCCAATCTTCTTTTCAGGGCGGGGATCACCGACGAGGCCACCGCATACAAGGCATTCGAGCGCGCGGTTCTGGAGTCCTTCACGCTCCGCTGCACCCGGTTTGAATTCTGTCCGGAAGTTACGGCCAAAGTGCGCCGCCTGGGTTATCGCATTCGAGAGGTTCCTATCTCCTACAACCCGCGCTGGATTTTAGAAGGCAAGAAGATTCGCTGGCTGGATGGAGTGGAGGCCCTCTACACGCTCTTGCGCTATCGCCTGGCCCCCCTGCGATCTTTTGCCATCCCGCCCCATCGGGCCGAAGTACCGCGCAGCCACGTCGCTTAGGCCGGGGCGCGGCGCGGGTTCTGACGGATGGCGATTTCCACGGCTTCCACCACGTCGCGGGCCGTGAAATCGGGGTGGCCGCGCTGGCCGGCTCCGTAGCCGGTGAGCACCAGAATGGTGCGCGTGCCGGCGCGGCGTCCGCACTCGATATCGGCGGCTTTGTCGCCAATGAAAAACGAATGGGCGAGATCGATGTCGAACTGCGCGGCCGCCTCCAGAACCATGCCCGGCTCGGGCTTGCGCCGCGTGGAGGGCGTGCCCGGCGCATCCGGGCAGAAGTACGAAGCGTCGATGAGGTCCGCCCCGAGCTGGCGCAGAAATTCGGCTTGCACCGCGCGATATTGCGCTTCGGTGAACAGGCCTCGGCCGATACCGCTCTGGTTGGTGATGACGAACGCGCGGAAGCCGGCGGCCCGCAATTCTCTCAGCGCCGCCCGAGCGCCGGGATAGACGCACACGCGGGCGGGATCGGAACAGTACTGGACTTCTTCCATGAGGGTGCCGTCGCGGTCGAAGAAGACGGCCGGGGTCATGGGATACCGGCGGGCCGGAGTTCGGCCGGACTGACGGTGGCGGTGCCGAGCTTTCCCACCACGATGCCGCTGGCGCGATTGGCCAGCTCGGCAGCTTCCACGGCCGTGGCTCCGGCGGCCAGGGCCAGGGCGAAAACTGCGATGGCGGTATCTCCGGCGCCGGAGACATCGAAAACGGTTTGCGCGCGCGTGGGGGTGTGGTACGGCGGGGCGTCCGGCTGGAGCAGCAGCATGCCGTTTTCGCCCAGCGTGATCAGAAGGCTGGCGGGCTGCCAGAGATCGAGCAGGCGGCGGCCCGCGGCGAGCAGGGCGGCATCCGCGAGCACGGGCACGACCGGATCGGCGGGGGGCAGTCCGGCGGCGGCGAAGGCTTCGGCGCGGTTGGGCTTGATGGCCGTGGCGCCGCGCCAGGAGAGCGAAGTGTAAGGATGCGGGTCCACGGCCAGCACTTTGCCGTTCTCGCGCGCGGAGCGGCAAATGCGATCGGCGAAAGGCTGCGTCAGGAATCCCTTGCCGTAATCGGCCACGATGACGGCATCGACGTCGGGGATGGCGCGCTCGATGTGTTCGATAGCGCGGCGCGCCGCGGAGGTATCCGGCGGGGCGATGCGCTCGCGGTCCACGCGCACCACCTGCTGGTTGCGGGCGATGATGCGGGTCTTGACGGTGGTGCTCGCCGAGGAATCCTCCAGCACTCCCGAGGTATCCAGGCCGCATTCTTCGAGCAGCCGAACCAGGCGCCGCCCGCCGGCATCCGCGCCCACCATTCCCACAACGGCCGTGTGCGCGGTGAACTCGCGGACATTGCGCGCTACGTTGGCCGCGCCGCCGGGATAGTAAGACTCTCCGGTGACGTTCACCACCGGCACGGGCGCTTCCGGGGAGATGCGCGAGACCCTGCCCCAGACGAACTCGTCCAGCATGAGGTCGCCGATCACCAGGATGCGCTTGGCGGCGAAGCCCGAGACGATCTCGCCCAGGCGCGCGGCGGATTCAATCGGCATGCGGAGAGGCAACCGGCAAGGCGGTCTCGGAGGGTGCGGGAGATTCCGCGGAGGGCGCCGCGGCGGCCGGTGCGCGGGCCACCAGGATGAGCGAGAGGCCCGGCCAGGGCATCAGGCCCTCGAAGTGCCTCCAGGCCCACACGGTTTTGTCGAAGATCTTGAGCACCAACTTGTTGATGTGGCGGCGGCCCAGCACGCGGCTGTAGGCCCACCAGGTGGGCGCGCCGGCCTTGTTGAAGTTATAGACTTTCTCGACGCGGAAGCCCTCGGATTCGACCAGGCCGCACGCCTCGGAGGCGCGGTAGCGGCGCTTGTGGCCCAAGGCGCGGTCCAGGCTCCCGGCCAGGCGCGGGCCCTGGGGGACGAGCACGATCAGCGCGCCGCCCGGCTTCAGCACGGCCCGCAGCGATTCCAGGGTGCGCGCGGGATCGTCCAGGTATTCCAGAACATTGAGGCACAGCACCGTATCGAAGCAGCCCTCCAGGCCGGCGAAGTCTTCGGGGACCGCGGGATCGATGCGCTGCACCACGACGTTGGGCGTGCGCAGAAAGCGATTGTGCAGCGTATGCAGGTGCAGGGGATCTTTTTCGGCGGCCACGTAGACCACGCGCCGGCCCATGAGGCGGCCGGAGAAATGGCCGATGCCGGCGCCGATTTCGAGAATCTCGTCGCCCATGTGGCGGCGCAGGATCTGCGCCACCCAGCCCAGGTATTGCGGCGTGCCGGTGAGGTTGTTGAGCATGCCGCGGCCATAGGGGGCGGCATAGAGATCGTCGATGAGCCAGAAACGCAAAATGGAGCCCAGCGCCTGGATGCCATCCCGCCAGTTGATCTTCTTGCCTTCCTCATAGGTGCGGCCGTGATAGCTGATGGGCACTTCGTATACGCGGAAGTGGCGTTTGGCGCTCTTCATGACGATTTCGGGTTCGAAGCCGAAGCGGTCGGCGCGTATGGGGATGCTCTTGAGCAGGTCGGTGCGAAAGACCTTGTAGCAGGTTTCCATGTCCGTGAGGGTGAGGTTGGAGAACATGTTGGAAACCAGGGTGAGAAACTTATTGATGAGCGAATGCCAGAACGGCAGGACGCGGATTTCGCCGCCGGCCAGGTAGCGCGAGCCGAAGACGGCATCGGCGTGACCCTCCAGGAGCGGCTTGAGCAGGCGCGGATACTCGGCGGGATCGTACTCGAGATCGGCGTCCTGAATAATGGAGAAATCGCCGGTAGCGTAAGCGATGGCCGAACGCACGGCGGCGCCTTTGCCGGCATTGCGCTCGTGGCGGAACAGGCGGATCTGGGGAAAGGCCGCCGCCAGGCGCTCGAGGATGGCATAGGTGCCGTCGGTAGAGCAATCGTCCACGATGACGATCTCGCGCTCCATGCTCTCCGGCAGGGGCGCGTGGAGCACCAGCGAGAGACAGCGCTCTACAACGGTGCGTTCGTTGTAGACCGGCATCAGGACGGATAACTTCATGGACCTAAATAGTTTAACAAGCGGGCAAGCTAAATCATGCCCACCGTCAGCGAACCATCATGCCTTGAAATACGGCTTCATCAAATCCAGCATGTCGCGAAGCACTTTTTGCGACTTCTCATCCAGCACGGCGGGGGGCAGCCCTCTCCCCGTAGCCAGCGCTCTTGGATCCGGGGGCGGCGGCGCGGTGCGGGCAGGACGCGACTGATAAGTCTTGAATACGCCCCGGCAGTACAGGATGTACTTCATGGCCTCCGGATAGACGCCGATTTCCTGGATCAGAATGGCCGCGGCGCCAAACTCCTCGATGGCTTCCTTCTGCTTACCCGATTGCCAGAGGTCCCAGGCGGAAGCGTAGATATCCGCGAACGAGGCCGCGGGCATGCTGCCCGAGAAGCCGCGCATCATTTCTTCGATCAGCGTGCGCCCATGCCCGCCGCTGAATATCTTGAGCTCACCGTGGCTGCCGCTCTGGAAGGACGCGAAGCGCGCGAGCGGCTGGCCGGCCTCGTCCTTGACGTAGCGCAGGGTGGGGATAGCTTTGTACATGGATAGAATGCAATCCACGCTCAGGTTGCCCACCGCCTGGAGAAACAATGGCAGGCCCGTGGCGCCGCCGATCTGCCGGAAATACTCCTGAATGGCAGCCTCGTCGGTCTGGTTCGCCGGCGGCAGCGAAATGATGGCATCGGCGCCAATTTTCTCGGCGTGTTTCGCGTACCGGACGGCTGTAGCGGTATCGGCGGCCTGGACGCCGATCACAATCGCCGGTTTCAACTTCTTACCGGTGGAGGCGATGGCTTCGGCGCCTTCCAGCCGCTCGGCGTCGGATAAGGTCTGCCATTCGCTGGCGTTCTGGGGCCACACGAAGCCGTGGACCCCGCCACGGTCGATGAAGCGCACCTCTTCCACCAGCGAGTCGATATCCAGCCGGTTTGAGGCGGTGAAGGGCGTTTGCGTAATCGGGAAAATACCACGCAGCGGTTTGGCGCCGGGATCAGCCCTGCCGGTGTATGACAACACCAGTCCGGCTGCGCCCATGAACAACAAGTCCCGCCTGCGTAAGGGTTCGCGTTCCGGCATCCGCATTTCAACTATTCTCCTTTGGTGGGGCATGCTTTAGCTTGCCCAACCAGTTTGCTAATCTCTATGTCTCCATCCGTATCAACATCTTATCGATGGCGGCGCGGTCGAGCTCGAGACCCAGGCCCGGCTTGGTCGGCGCGGGGACGAAGCCATCCTTGTCGATACGGAACTTGTCGACAATGTAAGGGCGGTCCGATGAGCCCGTCGGCTGCATCATCTCGAACCAGATGTTGTTCGGCATGGCCAGCTCCATGTGGAAATGGACGGCATGCTCAAACGGATCGCCCCAGTTGTGCGGGACGCATTCCATGCCGAAGACCTCCGCCGTCTTGGCCAGTTTCATGCCGCCGGTAATGCCCCCGATGTAGCCCCCGATGAAGCGCAGCACATCCATGCCGCGCTCGCGGATGAAGGGCGGAAATTCGTACATGCTGGAAAACAGCTCGCCCATGTGTACAGGCGTGTCGATATCGCGGCAGAGCTGCACGCAGCCTTCCAGGTCCACCGAGGGCAGCGGATCTTCGAAGCCGTTGTAATTCAGTTGATCGAGCACGCGGCCCATTTTCAAGGCCTGTTCGCGGGTATAGGCGCCCACGCGGTCGAGGATCATCCCCATATGGGGGCCACCGGTCGCGCGAACGGCCTTGGCGACTTCGATATCCAAATCCAGATCGACGCCCGGGAGATTGAGCAAACCCTGGTTTGGAACCTTGGTCGTGGGTGCGCCCATCTGGGCGCCGCCGCTCGAGGTGGGAACCCACGGCGGATGGATCTTGTATCCCTTGTAGCCTTCGGACTTCGCCCGCTTGACGTCTTCGACGAAGGCTTCCACGGTGCTGAGATGCTGCGAGCTGGCGTATGCCAGAACCTTGTCCCTGTACGGCCCGAGTATTTTGTAGACCGGGAGGTTGACCGCCTTGCCGACGATGTCCCACAAGACATAATCGATCGAGGCGGCATACGGGGTATTGGCATGCCTGCGCCGGGTGGGGTCCCAGATGGATGTAAACGAGGGGCCGTAGATGGCGTTCTGGCCCACCAGAAGCTCCTTGGCGTACTCCCGCAAGCCGGCGGAGTCGCCGCGCCCCACGCTGTAGTTGCCTTCGATTCCGCCGTTGGTCACCACGGAAAAGAGCCGGGCTTCTTGCGCGGCTCTCGCGCCGGCTGGTCCGCCGGCCGGCGATTCGTTCTTCAAGACGTACGTCTTGACTTCCTTGATGGTGAGGTCGGGCAGGTCGGAGCGCTTGACTCCGGCGGCCTGAGCGGCTGCCGCCGCGGGATCGGCGACGGCCGAGAATCCGACCGCCGCGCCAGCCGCCGAGGCTCCGAAAAAGCCGCGGCGGGACACCAGATTCCCTTGTTTTGCCATGAGAATATCCTCAACCTAGGAGCCGGGAACTCATAAGTCAACCCATTCTACAATCAATAGCTACTAGCGGCTATGATGATTCCGTATGAACGATCCCGCTCCCGTGGAGCGCAGGCATCGAGGCGGTGATGGCGTGAAGCGCCCATGAGGCATCGCATCCTGCTGATGGCTCGCGAGCTCGACCTGGGGGGCAGCGAGCGGCAAATGACCGAGATGGCGCTGGCTCTCGACCGTGCCCGCTTCGAGCCCGAGGTGGCCGCTTTTCACGCTGAAGGCATGCGCGGCGACGAACTGCGCGCGGCGGGGGTCCCCATTCTGCGTCTTCCCGTACGCTCGTTCAAATCCCCGCGCACGCTCAGTTATGGCTGGCGCCTGGCGCGCTACATCCGGGCCCAGCGAATCCGGCTGGTTCATACGTTCGATTTACCCCTTACCGCCGCGGCCATCCCGCTCACCCGCTTTTTCACGCCCGCCATGGCCTTGGCCAGCCAGCGGTCGCACCTGGGGCTGGCTTCTCCGCGCCTGCGCAAAGCGCTGACGTTTGCCGAGCGGATCGCCCATGGCGTAGTGGTGAATTGCGAGTTTTTGCGGCGTCATCTGGTGGAAGACGCAGGCATTCCGGGCGAGCGAATCCATGTGTGCCGCAACGGGATCGACCTGGCGCGGTTCCGCCGGGGACCGCGCGATCCCGGTTTGCGCCCCGCCGCGCTCGAGTCGGCTTCGCTGGTTATCGGCGTGGTGTGCGCGCTGCGGCCGGAAAAGGGGATCTCTACTCTGCTGGAGGCCTTCGCGCGGGTGCGCCCGCTAGGGCCGAAGGTTCGGCTTGCGGTGGTGGGCAGCGGCCCCGTGCTGCCCGAACTCGAAGCGCGTGCACGCGAGTTGGGAATCCGCGAGGCCTGCCACTTCGAGCCATCCACCGAACGCGTCCCGGAGTGGCTGCGGAGTATCGATATCTTCGTGCTGCCGTCCGTCAGCGAGGCGCTTTCGAACTCGCTCATGGAGGCCATGGCGTGCGGCTGCTGCGCGGTGGCCTCGCGCGCGGGCGGCAACCCCGAGCTGATTGAAGACGGCACCAGCGGGCTGCTTTTCAAGGCCGGCGATGCGGAGGGTCTGGCGCGCGCGCTCGGCGAGCTCATGGCGAATCCGGAGCTGCGCGGCCGCCTGGCGGATGCGGGGCACGATTTTCTGCACGCGAATTTCTCGACGGCCGCGGCGGCGCAGCGCATGGCCGGGATTTATAGCCAACTGATTGCGGAGGCGCGGCCATGAGCGATGCGAGCGCGGCGCCGGTGCGGGTGCTGCTGATCGCGCCTTCGCTCGATATTCTGGGAGGGCAGGCAGTCCAGGCCAAGCGCCTGTTTGAGGATCTGCGCGGCGAAGCCGGGGTCCGCATCGATTTTCTGCCCATCAACCCGCGCCTCGCGGGACTTTTCGGCGCGCTGCAGCGCATCAAGTATGCGCGGACCGTCGTCACCGTCACCGCGTTCCTGGGGAGGTTGCTGCGGCGCGCCCCGCGCTACCGGATTCTGCACACGTTTTCGGCTTCCAATACATCGTTTCTGCTTACGGCCGCGCTGGTGATTCTGGTGGGGCGGCTGTATGGGAAGAAAGTCATCGTGCATTACCACGATGGCCGGGCGGCCCAACATCTGGCGGGCTGGCGCAGCGCGCGCCTGCTGCGCCTGGCGGACCGCATCGTGACGCCCTCCGGCTACCTGGTGCGGGTTTTCGCGGAATACGGTTACCGGGCGGAGGCGATTTTCAACACCATCGACCTGGGGCGCTTCCGGTATCGCGAGCGAAACCCGGTGGCCCCGGCATTCCTGCACAATCGCGGGATGGAGGAGCTGTACAACATCCCCTGCGCGTTGCGGGCTTTCGGATTGGTGCAGCAGCGCTATCCGGAGGCCTCGCTGGTGCTGGCGCACGACGGGCCATTGCGCGGAGCGCTGGAGCGTATGGTCGCTGAGAGGGGCCTCCGCAACGTGCGCTTCGTGGGGAAGGTGGCGCCGGAAGGCATTGCGAAGTTGTACGACGAAGCCGGCATCTATCTCACCAGCTCGAATATCGATAACATGCCGCTCTCGCTGCTCGAATGCTATGCCTCGGGGCTGCCGGTGGTGGCCACCCAGGCCGGAGGGATTCCCGACATGGCGCGCGATGGGGAGGCCGCCCTTCTGGTGGCGCTGGACGATTCCGAAGCCATGGCGCGGGCGGCCCTGCGCCTGCTCGAAGAGCCGGGGCTGGCCGAGCGGATGGCCGGCGCGGCGCGGCGGGAATGCGAGCGCTACACGTGGGCCGCCGTGCGCGGCCAGTGGCTGGCGCTGTACCGGGAATTGGGTGAAAAGAGCGCGCGGTCTGATACGGTTGAGTGATGGCGCCCGCCCCGGAATCCCGAAGCAGATCCCAGCCGTTTTTTCGCAACGTGCTGTGGAGCTGGTCGGGGGCCATTTTCAGCCTGCTCTCGGGGCTGGTTCTAGCACCCTATCTCATCCGCCATTTGGGCGACGAGCGGTACGGCATCTGGGCGCTGGCGTTTTCATTCATCGATTACTTCGCGCTGGTGGATCTGGGCCTGCGCTCGGCGGTGATCAAGTATTCGGCGCATTACCGCGCCACCGGCGAATTGGACCGGCTGGAGGAAATCGTCAGCACCGGCCTGGCGTATTACCTGGCGGCGTCGGTATGCGTGGCGGGGGCGGCGCTGCTGGTGGCGCGCCATCTTACTTCGATCTTCCATGTTCTGCCCCACGATGTGGCGGCGTTCCAGTTTCTCACCGTGACGGTGGGGATCGGGTTCGCCCTGGGTATTATCTTCAGCTTGTATAGCGGCGTGCTGGAGGCCTATCAGCGCTTCGATATCATCAGCCGGATCCTCATCCTGAACAGCGGCGTACGCGTGGTGGGCTGCTTTACGGTGCTGATGCTCGGCTGGGGGCTGCGCGCGCTGGGCCTGTGCGTGCTGGCGGGCCAGATACTGGGATACGGGCTGATGTGGTATGCGGTCCGGCGGCTGCTGCCGGGACGAACGTTCGCACCGGGGAACGCCAGCCGCGCCGCCATGCGCCAGATGCTGGGATACGGGCTGCACACCTTCGCGGCGAATATCTCGCTGATCGTGCTGAACCAGGATGTGCCGGTGTTGATCGGGCACTTTCTGACCACCACGCTGGTGGGGTATTTCAGTTTCCCCTTGCGGCTGCTGAGTTACTCGGTGGATTTAGTCACCCGCCTGGGCCTGATCACGGCGGCCAAGGCGGCCGAACTGATGGCGCATGGGGAAATCAAAACCATCGCGCGGATGGCCGTGCTGGTGAACCGCTATTGCCTGCTGCTGTTCCTGCCGGTGGCGGTGTATCTGAGCATCTTCGGACGCCAGTTGATCGCGGTATGGGTGAGCCCCTCGTTCGCGGATAACTGTGCGCAGTTGGCGGCGCCGCTAGGGGCGGCCATATCGATCTGCGCCGCCGCGCAATACAACTCGCAGTCGATTCTTTACGGGCTGGCGAAACACAAGGCCCTGGCGCACGCGGTGACGGTGGAAGCCATTCTGAGCGTGGCGGCGCTGTGGTACGTCATTCCCCGGTACGGGATTTACGGGGCGGCGTGGGTATATTCGGTTCTGATGATCGCTTCCCGGGGACTCTACGTGCCCTACTGGGTGAGCCGGCATCTGGGGCTGACCTACGCCGCTTACATGGAGGGAATCTATGCCCGGCCGGTGCTTCTGATGGCGCCGGTGGCGCTGGCGGCCTGGCTGGCGAACCGGGCTCTCGGGCAGCCCGCCACCTGGGCGGTGGCGCTGGGCGGCGGGGTGCTGCTGTGCGGGTGCTATTATCCGGCGGCATTCTTCCTGGGAGTGGAGCCGGAGCATCGCGCGACGGTCCTGGCTCCGGCCGGCGCGGCACTACGACTTTTCAGGGGGCGGCGGTAGAGGGACGGCTTACGCCCCGGCTTGGGCGGACGCGGAAAAACCTATGCCGGCCAGATCCAGCACCGGGACGCCGGATTTGTGGATAGCGGCGGCAGCTTCGGCGGTGGGTTTCTGCGTGATCACCAGGTGCTGCGCCCATCGCAGCAGGCTTTCCAGGCTGGGATCGAGGAGTTTGCCGATGTGGGGGATGGCGGCCAGCAGGAAACGCTGATTGCTGCCGTAGATCTGATCGAGCTGGATGTGGGGATCGAAGACGCGCAGGCTGCGCCCTTTGCCGATCAAGGTTTCGAGCACGGCCACGACGGGACTTTCGCGCAGATCGTCGGTATTTTCCTTGAAGGCAAGGCCGAAGAAGCCCAGGCGCTCGACGGGTAAATCGAGCAGCGTGCGGATGCCGCGGGCGATCTGCTGCTCGTTGGCGGGGAGGATGGACTCGAGCAGCGGCAGTTTCAGATCCAGGCGGCCGGCGCGGTAGACCAGCGCGCGGAGATCCTTGGGCAGGCAGGAACCGCCGAAAGCAAAGCCCGGCTTGAGGTAGGCGGAAGAAACATTCAGGACGGCGTCGCGGCAAAGCGTGTCCATGACCTCGCGGCCGGGGATGCCCAGCGATCCGCAGAGCGTGCCGATTTCGTTGGCAAAGCCGATTTTTACGGCGTGGAAGGCGTTGCAAGCGTACTTGATCATTTCGGCGGTGCGCAGGCCGACCAGGCAGGGCGCCACGCCGAGAGGGCGGTAGAGATCCGCCACGCGGTTGACGGCCGCGGGATCGGGGCCGCCTGCAACCAAAAGGGAGGGCTGCGCGAAATCGCGGACGGCGGTTCCTTCGCGCAGGAATTCGGGATTGAACACGACCACCGCGCCGGCTCCCACACGCGGCATCACGGTCTGCTCGCAGGTGCCGGGGAAGACGGTGCTGCGCACGGCGATGACCAGCGGGTGGGGATGGGCGGCCAGTGCGGCGCCGATCTCGTCGGAGACGCGGGCAAGCTGCTGGAGATCGAGATTCCCGTTGCGTTCCGAGGGTGTGCCGACGCAGATCAGGGCGATGTCGCAGGAGGGCAGGACGTCGGCCAGGCTGGCGGAGGCGGAGAGGCGGCCGGCTTCCCTTCCCTTGCGCACCAGTTCGGCGAGGCCGGGCTCGTAAAACGGGGCTTCGCCGCTGAGAACGCTGCGCACCTTGAACGCGTCGCGATCGACCCCGGTGACGGAATGCCCCAGGTCCGCCAGGCACGCGGCCGTCACGCAGCCGACATAGCCGAGGCCGAGGACGGCGATGCGTTCGGGTTGTGCCAATTGGGGTTCCATAGGGCTCAGTATGACATGACGTTCCGGAGTAACAGCCCCGAATTGTGCCAGTGGCGGAGCGTGGGCCTCATAGGTTTGGGCTGGAAGAGTTTTGGATGGAGAGCGTGGTGGGGTTGGCCGAGACTGCCCCGATGCTCAATTCGAGGGGCTGCTCGCCGGAAGGCGCAGAGGGCACCAGCAGGTTTAGTTGCAGGACGCCCACCCATCCGGGAACCAGTCCGGCGAAAGCGACCTGCGCGGTGACACCGCCAATGGCGGCCTCGACAGTGGCGGCGGGGTACAGAAAGGGCGGAGGCGGCGCGGGATAGCCGGTCGAGAGAGGACTATCGAGGGCCCCCTGGCCGGTCAGGTAGAGGATCAGATATTGGCCCGGCGCGGCCGGGTGATCGGACGAGTTCAGCGAGCCATCGGCGTAGTTCACGGCTAAGGCGTGATTGGGCGATGCGGCGGTGGGGGCGATCGAGACGCCGGGAGCGGTGGCGGCGACGGGAAACAGGGATGGGGCGCTCTTCGCGCCATCGATATCCACCACCAGGCGGGCGGCGGTCCCGGGGATTACTTCGAAGGGTAGCTGCGCATTGATGAGAGTGGGGCTGACGTAGAGGAGCGGCGCGGTCAAACCGTTGACGGTCACGGAAGTGGAGGCGATGGTATTGGCAACCAGCGCGGGAGGATCGGGGGTGGCGGCGGCGTAAGCCAGATTGGTTCCGTAGATGGAAATCAGCGAGCCGGGGGCGATGGAAGGCAGCGAACTCAGAGCGTTGACGATGCCGTTTTGGGAAACGACGGGGGTGGGTGGCGCGACGGGGAAAGCGAGGCTGTTGGAAACACCGGCGGAAGTGGTGACGGCGATGGCGGCGGTGCCGGAAGTGGCAATCCAAGCGGCAGGCACGCTGGCGGTCAATTGGCTGTCTCCGGCCACGGCGGTGGGGAGGGCCTTGCCGTTCCAGAGCGCGGTGGCGCCCGAGGCGAAGCCGCTGCCGCTCACGATCAGGGCGAAGGCCGGGCCGGCGGCGACGGCCGCGGCGGGGGACAGGCTCGAAATCGCCAGGCCGGGCGGAGTTACGGTGAAGCTCATGGCATTGGAAAGCGCTCCGGCCGGGTTGGCCACGGCGATGGCGGCGGTGCCGGGAGCGGCGGTCAGTTGGGCGGGCACGACGGCGGTCAACTGGGTGGCGCCGGTGAAGGACGTGGAGAGGGGCGTGGGATTTCCAGCGGCGATCCACTGGACGGCGGCGCCGGGGAGAAAGCCATCGCCGGCAACGGACAGGGTGAAATCCGAGCCGCCGGCTACGCGCGTATTGGCGCTCAGCGAAGCGATCATGGGGGCGCTCCCAACCTGAAAAGCCAGGGAGCGGGAGGCAATGCCGCTCGAGAGATCGCCATCCGAGACAAAGACCATGGCTTGACCGGCGGTCTGCAATGCGGAGGCGGGAATGGCGGCGCTCAAACCGGTGGGGCCGAGATAAGTCGTAGGGACGGTCTGCAATACGCCCGCACGGTTCACCACCAGGAGGTCTCCCGGGGCAAATCCGGTTCCGGTGGCGGCGATGGAGAGGCCGGAAGCGCCGGCCATTCCGAGAGTGGGGCTGATGGAGGCGAGGACCGGCTGAGCGTAGAAGACCAGAGCATTGGAAACCGCGCCGCTGGGATTGGCGACGGTGAAAGCGTACTTGCCGGACGAGGCGACGGCGGTGGCCGGAACGGAAACGTTGAGCTGGCCGGGGCCGACGAAGACGGTGCTCAAGGGCTGGCCGCCGACGCTTACCTGAGATCCCGCGACGAAGCCGGTTCCAAAGAGAGTGGCGGCAAAAGACGGGCCGCCGGCATCCACCTGGCCAGGCACGACGGAAGCGAGGACAGGCGGCGGCTGGATAGGAACCAGGACGCAATTGGAGAGCACCCCATCGGTGGACGCGGTGAGGAGATAGCTATCGGCGGGCGCCACCATGCCGGCGGGGATGGAGGCGTTCAACTGGGTAGAGCTGGCGAGGGCGGTGGTGACGGCCGAGCCATTCCACCGCAAGGTCGAGCCGGGAGTGAAGCCGCTGCCGTAGGCGGTGACGGAGTAAGCTCCGAAGCTTCCGAATAGCGGGCCGGCGCAGCCTTCGAGAAACGGCGAGTTTTGCGCGGAGGCGGCCAGAGCCAGGCAAAAAGAGAAGGCCAGGAGCTTAATAGAGCGCCAGCTCATGACTTTCCCGGGTGTGTGCGAGCGCGTCAAATAGCATAAACGGAAAAGAAATTATGCTGTCCGCGCGCCTGAGCGGACAAGTTGTCCAAAGGCAAGTTTGTAGATACCAAGAAGTTAGTCACACGCGGAGGCAAGTTATTTTCATTTCTGGAATCAATAGCCTGGCGGCTCGCGCGGGGAATGGCGCGGAAAGCTGCGCGGTAGCGTGGAAACGGGAGTTAGGCGGGGCGCCAGGCGAGGGGAGCGGCTCGCGGAGGGGCTTCCACAAAAATCACGACCATGAGATTTCCAAGATGCGGCATGTGGCTGCTGGGGACGGCTGTTGGAATAGTGGCCAGCGCGCAGACCCAGGTGGATTTGCGGACTCAGAGTAAGAGCGCCGACTTTTCGGGGATGCCGACCAAGCCGTTCCAGACGGGCACGAGCCTGCCGGCGACCTGCTCGGTGGGGCAGGCGTTCTTCAATACGGCCGCACCGGCGGGTATGAACTTCTACGCCTGCACGGCGCCGAACGTGTGGACACAGCAGACCCAGCCCACGCTGCCGAGTCCGACGGGGCAAGCGGGAAAGGTGCTGGCGACGGACGGCAGCACAGCTTCGTGGATGGGGTTCGCAGGAGACGTTGCGGGGACGGCGGGGGCGCTGACGGTGGGCGGGCTGCAGAGCCATCCGGTGGCGGCGACGGCTCCGGCGAGCGGGCAGGCGCTGACGTGGAGCGGCACGGCATGGCAGCCGGGAACACCGGCGATCACGCTGGCGGGAGATGCGACGGGAGCGAGCGGGAGCACGCTGGTGAAGGCCCTCGAAGGACGGGCGGTGGCGGCCACGGCTCCGGCGGATGGGCAGGCGCTGACGTGGAGCGCGGCCTCGAACTGGTGGCAGCCCGGAACGCCATCCATCACGCTGGGCGGCGATACCGGCGGGACGGTGGGGAACGCGGTGGTAAGGGGTCTGCAGGGGCGCGCCATATCCACGAATCCGCCCGCGGACGGACAGGGGCTGACGTGGAACGCGGCGTCGAACCAATGGCTTCCGGGCATTCCCAACACGAGCCTGACCGGCGACGCCAACGGCCCGGCCGGCAACACGGTCGTGACGGGGCTGAGGGGGCGGGTGATTTCGACGAGTTCCCCGGCGGACGGGCAGGCGCTGACGTGGAGCGCGGCATCGCTCCAATGGCAGCCAGGAACGCCGGCGATCACGCTGGCGGGCGACGCAGCGGGAGCAGCCGGCAGCACGCTGGTGACGGGCCTGCGAGGGCACGCGATCGCGACGAATTCCCCGGCCAACGGGCAGGCGCTGACGTGGAACGCGACCACCAGCCAATGGCAACCGGGGATTCCCAGCGTGACGCTGTCGGGAGATGCCAGCGGTCCATACGGCAGCACGACGGTCGAGGCGTTGCAAGGGCGGGCGGTGGCGGCGACGGCGCCGGCGAACGGGCAAGCGCTGGCATGGAACGGGGCCACCAATCAATGGCAACCGACAGCAGTGGGAACGAGCGTGGCGGGGGACGTCAGCGGAGCACTCGCCAGCACGGTGGTGCAGGGGTTGCAAGGGCGGGCGATGTCGTCCACGGCACCGTCGAACGGGCAGGCGCTGGAGTGGAACGCGACGGCGAATCAATGGCAGCCAGCGAACGTGACGAGCACGCTGGCGGGCGATGCCAGCGGTCCGGCAGGGAGCACGGTGGTCGAAGGGCTGCAGGGGCGGACGGTGTCGGCGGCGGTTCCTTCGAACGGGCAGGCGCTGGAGTGGAATGCGATGGCCAACCAGTGGCAGCCCGGGAACGTAGTGAGCACGCTGGCGGGAGACGCGACGGGTCCGGCGGGGAGCACGGTGGTCGAGGGGCTGCAAGGGCGAACGGTGGCATCCACGGCCCCGACCGATGGGCAAGCGTTGAAATGGAACGGGACCACGAGCCGGTGGGAACCCAGCACCATGGGCGGCGATGCCAGCGGCCCGCTGGAGAGCACGGTGGTTGCGGGGCTGCAAGGGCGGGCGGTCTCGGCGACGGCGCCGGCGAGCGGGCAGGCGCTGACGTGGAACGCCACGACGAATCAATGGCAGCCGGGGAACGTGGCCACCACACTGAGCGGCGATGCCAACGGTCCGGTGGGCAACACGACCGTAAGCGCGCTGCAGGGACGGACACTCTCGGCGGCGGCTCCGTTGAACGGGCAGGTGCTGCGCTGGGACGGCACCTTGAACCAATGGGAGCCGGGCGGATCGACGGGGAATTACACGGCCGCGTTCACGGCGCAGACGAGCCTACTGATTCCGGGATCGGCGCACGGGTACCAGAGCGCCGACCTGCTGGTGGAATGCTTCGATCCCACGGACAAGGCGGTGGACCCCGACAGCGTGTCGATCAACGCGGCGACCTACGACATCACGGTGGGATTCGCCCAAGCGCAGAGCGGCAGTTGCGTGGTCAACGGCGGTAGCTCGGGATCGAGCGGAGGGAGCGGGACGGGTTCGGGCGCGATAACCAGCGTGTTCGGGCGGACGGGGGCAATCGCGGCGCAGACGGGCGATTACAGCTTTGCGCAGATCGCGGGGACGGTGGCCGGTACGCAATTGGGCACGGGGATCGACGCGGCGAAGATCGGCGGAGGGACGGTGAGCACGCCGGTTTTCGGATACCTGGCGAACGTGGCGAGCGACATCCAGGCGCAATTGAACGGGAAAATGGCGGCGGGGCAGGCGCTGAGCGGGGACGTGACGGGCAGCGTCGGGAGCACGGTGGTGGCGGCGCTGCAGGGGCAGAAAGTGGCGGCGACGGCACCGAGCGACGGGCAGGTGCTGACGTGGAGCGCGGCGGCATCGCAATGGCAGCCGGGAGGGAGCGGCGGAAGCAGCGGCGCCACGCTCGCGACGCTGGCGGTGACACGGACCAGCCCGACGATGCTGACCATCGGATCGGGCTGCTCGGCCCCGACGCCATGCAATGTGCGCTTCGGAAGCACGGTGACCAGCATCCAGACGGCGGCCACGGCCACCTTGTCGGCGGGGAACGGGCTGGCGTTTATCTACGTGAATCAGAACGGCGTTCTCAACGTGGGGAGCAACCTGACGGTGGCGTGCTCGACGGGCTGCCAGGCGGTAACGGGCGTGTCGGCATTCCCCAACAACACGATTCCCATCGGAACGTGGAACGCGACCAGCGGAACCTGGGACGCGCAAGGCACGGATGGGCGGGCGTGGCTCTCGACGACGCTGGTGAATGCCGGCCAGGGAGTCATGGTAGTGAACGCGGGCGCGGCGAGCACGGTGGCGGTGGACGCGGCGGTGGTGCCGACATACCTGAGCGGGAGTGCCACGCTGGATTTCCCGGCGATCACGCAGGGGGCGTGCAGCGCGGATTTGAATATTGCGGTGACGGGGGCCGCTTTGGGAAACAGCGTGGCGCCGGGCTGGCCGGGGCTGCCGGCGGGCGTGGTGGGAATAATGTATGTGAGCGCGGCGAACACGGTATCGGCGCGGCTGTGTAACCTGTCGGGGATGACGGTAGATCCGTCGCCGGCGGTGTACGGCGCAACGATTATCCGGAGTTTCTAAGCGCGAAGCTGCCGATCCGTTCCGCGCGGCGCAGAATGGCTCTTGCCGAAACGCGCGGGCCGGCGGTTAACGAGCGAGCAGCCGAAGTAAACAGAATAAAAGAGATCTGTTTTCGACTATTCTGTAGAAGAAACGGGAAAGAACATGCAGTTTTGGCAAAGAGGCAGGCTGGCCGTCGCGCGGTTCTTAAGGTTGGACCTGACTCATGGCCAGAACCATTATTGGGAGTTCCTGAACTCGCGGGTCAGGCCCGGTATGCGGTGGCTGGAAATCGGCTGTGGCCGCCAGATAGTGCCGGAATTCGCCGCTTCGCTGGAAGAACAGCGGGCCGTGGCGGGGCGGGCGGCAGTGCTGATCGGTATCGACATGGACCCGGCGATCACGGCACATCCGCTCGTCCGGAACAGGGTTTTCGCGACGGCCATGAGCCTCCCGTTCGAAGGGGAGACATTCGACCTGGTGACGGCCAACATGGTGGTGGAGCATATCGCCGATCCGGGGACCTTCCTGCGCGAAGTGCGGAGGGTATTACGGACGGGCGGGCGGCTAGTGTTTCATACTCCGAACAGGCTCTATTACCTGATTACGATCGCGGGGATAACGCCTAAGAGTATTAAGGGCTGGGTCATTCGGAAGCTGGAAAGCCGGTCGGACGAAGATCAATTCGAGACGTATTACAGGATGAACTCGAAACGGTGTATCGCGGAGCTGGCGCGCGAGACGGGGTTCGAGATGGAAACAGCGCTGGTGAAGGGATCGGTGGGGAGCTTGGGGGTTCTGGGGCCAATCGGCTGGCTGGAATGCCCGGTCCTGAAACTCGTGGCGGTGGCGAGAGGGGGAGAATTCAACTCCAACCTGATCGTCAGCCTGCGGAGGCCGGCGGAGGCCCGGGTGGAACACGAGTGCGGGAAGTCTGCGCCGGTGTGAGGGGCGGCTATTCGAGAGCCGCGGAGAGATCCAGATATTACTATGAATTCTGCCATGAAGCGAGCGTTCGCGCTGTTATTCCCGGCGATCGGGCTGGCGAGCATCAGCAATGTCCGGGTGAGTGGGACGACATCCACGCAGGCGGCGATTGCCTACACGGCGCCGGATAACAACGCCTGCACGGTAACGGTGAGCACCTCGCCGACTTACGCGCCGCCGGTGCCGGATGTGGACCCGACGTTGTTTAGCGGAGCGAACTCGGACAGCCGGACGGGGAGCGTCACGATCGGGCGCGCGCGGGTGTTTGTCGCGGGGAAGCGTTCGGTGGAGAAGAACCTGAACGGCGCCAACAGCAGCCGGGCGTTGGAAGCGGCCGTGACGCACTATTTCCAGATTGCCTGCCCGGCGGACGGTTCGACGGCCAGCGGGAGCTTCACGACGGCGACGATCCCGAGCGGGACGTCTTACGGCGAGCCGATTCCGATAGACCCGGCGAATAACGGGAACTACATCTATCCCACGGTTTCGATGACGGACCGCACGGCGTGGACGATCGAGCCGCACACCGGGGCGCGAGTGAAGAACCTGGCGCTGCCGGGAGATATCCCCGAAGCCGGTCCCCCCACCATGAACTCAAGTGGACTGGGGGTGGCGTGCCATCCGACGCCGGTGAAAGCCAGCGACGAAAACAAGTTGGGATACCACTGCCAGATCTGGATGGGTGGAGTATTCCCGGCGCTGTATTGGATTGCGCCGGACGGCGAGGTCCGCTTTCTGGGGACGATGAACACCAACTACACGAGCGGGTGGGCGGCATCGAATTTCTGCACGGGAACGCTCTCGGCAGCGTTTGACGCCACGGATCCCAACACGTTCTACTGCTGGGTGGGCACCGACCCGACGTATCGCGGCAAAGTGGTACCGCTCAAGGCGGTGTATACCGGTCACAACATCGCCGGTGGAGATGCCGATCGGACGAACCAGCCGCTCGCGGGTGGCAGCGGGCTACCGAATACCACCTACACGCAGATCCTACCGGTGGGGCGGGACGTCCAAACGCTGCTAACGGAGTTCGATCCGAATTTCACGACCTACGGTCTGGCCTGCTGCACCGCTTATATCAGGGGGGACTGGGCGAACAGCCGGTATGTTTTCCAATTGCTGGCCGCCCAAAATGCGTTTGGATGGATTGGCGTATTCGATTTGAATCAGACGGCGGCCCAACAGATAGCGAAGTTCGGCAGCGCGGCGGGGTGCGCGGACAACCCGGCGGTGACCGGAAGCGCGTATACGGGGATGGCGGGCTGCGTAGTGGCGAGCACGAGCACGTTCAACTCGGCACCGGGATCGGGCCTGCGCTGGTCGGGGCTGCACACGCTCAACGTGACGCCGGCATCCACGTTCTTGGGGGTAGAGCTGGAGTCGCCGGACGTGATTTACACGGCGACGCTGACGGGCGCGTTGAGCGGGACACCGGGTACGTGCAGCATGGCCCAACCTTCGGGGAGCTATATCCCCGACTGGCCGGATACGAGCTGGACTTACGGCTGCTCGACGGTGACGGTAAGTGGAGATCCGCAGGCCTCCACGCCCAAAGCGGGATATCCCACATCGATGCCGGCGGCGCCAGGCGATTTCGTGAGCGTCAACGCCGGCAATTTCAACCATAACGAAGTCATGCGGCTGCTGGACAAAGGGGCGGATGGGAAGACGTGGTACATTCAGCGCCGGTATTTCTACGGGGCCTTCTGGCCGTATTCGACGGCGAGCGCCGGGGGGACGCTGGGGATGATGTCGTGGGCGATCTACAACGACATCAACAACACCGGCCTATCGCTGTGGTGGGATGTGGATAACGGCGGCCTCGCCACGAACATGACGAATACGTACCGGGACCCGCTGGCGCCGGTGCACGTGGCGTTTGTGAACAACGCGGCTTTCGGGCGCTGGACGACGATCGGGAACGAAACGCAAGCAGGCATGGAGCCGGGGAGGCTAACCGCCGTGCCGCCGACGCTGCTGAGGCAAGGGAGCCCGTCGGTCAATGGGGTTGCGTGGAGCTACGGGAGTCCCTGGAGCGACACGATCGCATCGATTCAGAGGACCGGGCAACCGGCTATGCAGGCGGGGGATTTGTCGCTGGAGTCGCATCCTTCGCTTCCGATCATCAACCCGCCGGACCAGGCGACTTACAATCAACTGGCCGATAACCATCCCTATTTCGGGGCATCGTACATTGTGACACCGTCGAATGTTTCGCTGGTGGGGGGGCAGCTTTACCGGATTCGCGGCCTCAGCATGGCAAGCCTCTATAAGCTGGTTCCGAACTTCGCGAATTCGGGGAGCCGGGCGATGAAGGAGGTATCGGGACCAGCGGTGCGGCTGGCCACCGACGCGTCGACGCAATTTCAGTGGTGCGTGGCGCTGTATGCGGGGGAATGCTATAGCGGGTCTCTGGCGGGGGACATCTACTTCAACGCACCGGGGATCGCGAACGCCTTCTGCACATACAACTGGAGCACCCTGCTCACGACGACGACGATTCCGAACGATATCTGTGTGAGCCCGGCACACGCGACGGTGCAAGCGGTCAAGATGGCGGGGATTGCGGACGACCCGCAGGGGTTGCAATCGCGGGTCATCAGCAACGCGCTGGGCCAGTACGACCAGCAGATCATATTCTGGAACTCGCGCAGCGTGCCGGATGGGTCCTGGCTATATACCTCGCTGGCGATGGATTCGGCGCTCAAGCTGATCAAGATTCCGCCGCGCAGCACGGATACGGTGAACCGCACGGGTTACATACCGATCAGCATCGGGCTGGCGGCGCGGGCGGGGGTGGATAACGTGGTGGTGGAATTCGGGTATGCGGAGAACGGGATCCCGGGAGCCTACTACTGCACGGCCAGGCAGGAATCGTGCGTGGCACAGGGAGCGACCATCGCCCCGACACAGCCGTTTTACTTCGCGAGCACGGAGGCGGCATCCATTCAGGGAATGCCGTGCGCGAGCGGGTGCACGGTAACGCTGCCGGGGGTATCGGGGAGGATGTTGTACTACCGCGTGGATTCCCGCAACAGCGCGGGGGGCGTGGTGGACCAACAGACCGGGGTACAGGCGGTCCCGTAGGCGGCCGCGCGGCGCCACGCACAATTGAGGCGAACGGCGCAGGGCACGGCAAACACGCCCAGCGAGGGCGGCCAATTTTCAGGTTGAGGGGAACAAGGCGCGGGAGTTGTGCGGCGGCACCGGGCGCCTTGCGGGAGGGGTCTATTCTAATGAAACGAATTCTGATGTGGCTCTGCGTGGGGGCGGCTGGCCTCGCAGCGCAGACGACCATTAACGGCAGCCGTACCATTCTGGGCACGTGGGACGCTTCCGGCGCGGCGCATTCGTTGCCGAGCAAGAAAGGCACCGCAGCCAATATACCGGCTACGTGCACGACGGGGGAGGAGTATTTCGCAACGGATGCGGCGGCGGGACGAAATAAGTATTACTGCACGGCGAGCAACACGTGGACGCAGCAACTGGGAGCGTCCGGCGGCAGCGGCGCGATAACGTACGCAGACATCTTCGACGGCTCGACCGGCACGCTGGCGGACGGCGGCACGGTGACGTGGACATGCGGCAGCGGCAGCGGAGCGGTATGCACGGCGAGCTGGACCGTGCCGGCAGGGGTCAACGCGCTGCGCATCGTGGCGTGGAGCGGAGGACAAGGAGGCGCCGGGAGCAGCTCGGGGGACCGGTCCGGATATGGCGGAGGCGGAGGCGGATATTACAACGGAATGTGCCCGGTGACGCCGGGCAACTCGTACACGGTCACGGTAGGGCTGGGCGGCACGGGAGGAGCGAACGGCTACGGCGGCGGGCAAGGCAACGGCGGAGCCTCCGGTTTCGGATCGTGCTTTGTGCTGCTGGGCGGCGGGCAGCTTGCGGCGAATTTCGGCGGCGGCCTGGCAGCTTTGCCGGGCGATCCGGCGGCGTGGGTATCGCTGGGGTACTTTGTCAACAGCCTGAGTTATTGCTCATACGGAGGAGGAAATCCGGCGGGCAATGCGTTACGAGCCGATGTGGGGGGATGTGGCGGGACGCAGCAGGCCAGCGCAGGGGTGGCCGGGCAGAACGGAGGTTACGGTATTTTCGGGTCGGGGGGCGGCGGCTCGGGAGGATACGTCAGTGCCACAGGTGGAGTAGGCGGCGCTTCGGGTGTGGGCGGCACGGGCGGCAAAGGCGGTGGCTGGACCTCGAGCGGGGGTCCCGTGGCGTGCGGACAGGGGAGCATCCCGGGTGGCGGCGGCGGCAGCGCCGGGGCAACTTCGTCGGGCATCGGCAACCAGACGGGATGCGCGGGGGCGCGCGGCGAGGTTCGCCTCTACTACACGAAGTGACATCGGACAGGCGTGGCGGGAGGGTGGCGAACTGCTTCGCGGTGGCCGGGTTCGCGAAATGGCTGTACTGTAAAATCTGGACGCCAGTTTTGGCAATGAGGACGCCGCTTGCGGATTGCGCTTCTGCAAATCAACCCGACCGCCGGGGATATTAACGGAAACTCGGCGCTGATCATACGCGGGGCCCGCACGGCACAATCCCAGGCGGCCGACCTGGTGGCGACGCCCGAGCTGGCGCTGATGGGATACCTGCCCCGCGACCTGCTGATGAGCCGCGGTTTCGTGAAGCGCAGCGGCGAGGCGCTGGCGCGCATCGCGGTGGAGCTG
Source organism: uncultured Solibacteraceae bacterium (assembly GCA_964427655.1). GTDB lineage: Bacteria > Acidobacteriota > Terriglobia > Bryobacterales > Bryobacteraceae > CAVQNQ01. Next base: position 50,145 of record CAYRWE010000001.1, read on the forward strand.
AAGAACGGGCCGGCGATGCTGGTGGGGGTGGCCACGCCGAATCCGAGCGATATCGGCCGGCCGCTCTTTAACAGCGCGGTGCTGCTGCGTAACGGGTCGGTGGGGCCGGTCTTCCATAAAACGCTACTGCCGACCTACGACGTATTCGACGAGGACCGGTATTTCGAGCCCGCGCCGGAGCCGCAGATTCTGGAGCTGAAGGGATGGCGGCTGGGGATCAGCATTTGCGAGGACGTGTGGAACGATCGGGATTTCTGGCAGCGGCGGCGTTACCATCAAGACCCGATCGAGATCCTGGCGAAGGCCGGGGCGCAGGCGATCATCAACCTTTCGGCTTCGCCGTTCACGGTGGGGAAGCAGCTTTTGCGCGAGCAGATGCTGGGGCACATAGCCGAGAAGTACCGGTTGCCGCTGGCATACGTCAACCAGGTGGGCGGCAACGACGATTTGATCTTCGACGGGCGCAGCGGCGCATGGGATGCGCAGGGCCGCCTGTTCGCGCGTGCCAAGGGCTTCCAGGAAGACGTAGTGGTGGCGGACCTCGAGCGGGGAACGGGCGAGGTGGCGGAGGACGATTTCGAGGCCGAGGCGGAAGTCTGGAACGCGCTGGTGTTGGGGGTACGGGATTATGCGCGGAAGACCGGATTCACCAAGGTGCTGCTGGGGCTTTCGGGGGGCATCGATTCGGCGCTGACGGCGGCCATCGCGGCGGATGCCCTGGGGCCGGAGAACGTTTTGGGCGTGATGATGCCCTCGTGCTATTCCAGCCGGGGCAGCGTGGAGGATTCCGAGGAGCTGGCGCGCAACCTGGGGATACACACGCTGGCGCTGCCGATTGCCGAGGTCATGCAGTCCTACGAGGGAGTACTGGCGGAGGCATTTCGCGGCTTCCGGGCGGATGTGACCGAAGAGAACATCCAATCGCGCATCCGCGGCAACTTGTTGATGGCGCTTTCGAATAAGTACGGGTCGCTGCTGCTGACGACCGGCAATAAGAGCGAGATGTCGGTGGGGTATTGCACGCTGTACGGCGATATGAACGGCGGACTGGCGGTCATCGCGGATCTGCCGAAGATGATGGTGTATCGCGTATCGCGCTGGCGCAACCGGCGCAGGGCGGACATCCCCGAAGCGATTCTGACCAAGGCGCCATCGGCCGAACTGCGGCCGGACCAGACGGATCAGGACAGCCTGCCGCCTTACGAGCTGCTGGACCAGATCCTGGAATTGCACGTGGAGCAATCGCAAGCGGCGGAAGAGATTATCGCGCGAGGCTTCGACGAAGCCACGGTGCGGAAGGTTCTGCGGCTGGTGCGGACAGCGGAGTTCAAGCGCAAGCAGGCGGCTCCGGTGTTGAAGGTGACTTCGCGGGCGTTCGGCACGGGGTGGCGGATGCCGATCGTGCGGGGCGAGTAAGGCGGCCTAAGGCTCGAGCGCGAAATGGCGCGTGACGATAGCGGCGATGCGCTCGCTCGCGTGGCCGTCGCCGTACGGGTTGTGGATGCGGGACATCCGCAGGTGCTCGGCATCGTCTTCGAGCAGGCGGACGGCTTCGGAGACGATCCGAGCGGTATCGGTTCCCACCAGTTTGACCGTGCCGGCTTCGACGGCTTCGGGGCGCTCGGTGCGGTCGCGCATCACGAGCACGGGCTTACCGAGGGAAGGCGCTTCTTCTTGAATGCCGCCGGAATCGGTGACGATGAGGCGGGCGCGGCGCATGAGATCGACAAAGGCCACGTAATCGAGCGGCTCGGTGAGCATGACGTTGGGGAGACCGGCGAGCGCGCGGATCACCGGATCGAGGACGTTGGGGTTGCGGTGCACGGGATAAACTACCTGCACGTCCGGGCGGGCGGCGAGTTGAGATAGGGCGGCGCAAATGCGCTCGATGCCGGGGCCGAAGCTCTCACGGCGATGGGCGGTGACGACGATCAGCTTTCTGACGGGGTCTAGCCATGGCAGCGGGGGAGCCTGGAGTCTTCCCTGCCCCAGTTCGCCGGCGATGTACAGGACGGCATCGATGCCGGAGTTGCCGGTAACGAAAATGCGGTTCGCGGGGGTTCCCTCGGCGAGCAGATTGCGGCGGGCGCTTTCGGTGGGCGCGAAGTGCAAGGCGGCCAGGCGTCCGGTCACCTGGCGGTTCATCTCCTCGGGAAAGGGCTGTTCGAGATCGCCGGTTCGCAGGCCGGCCTCGACATGAGCCACCGGGATATGGCGATGGAAGGCGGCCACGGCGGCGGCCATGGTTGTGGTGGTGTCGCCTTGGACTACGGCCATGTCAAAGGCACCTTCCGCCAGGATAGGGTCGAGCGCAGTGAGGATGCGGGCGGCGGTGGCGGAGAGCGTCTGGCCGGGGGTCATCAGGTTCAGATCGAAATCCGGCCGCACCGCAAAGCACGCGAGCACCTGGTCGAGCATGGCGCGATGCTGGGCGGTGACGCAGACGCGGGCGTCAAGGCCGGGATGGCAAAGCCGTATGTGCCGGATGACCGGGCAGAGCTTAATGGCCTCGGGCCGGGTGCCGAAGATGAAGAGCAGGCGTTTCACCGAATCTCCAGTTTAAACAGCTTAGTGCTCGAAGCTGAATAGGATAGGCAAGATTTCATAACTTCCCACTTAATCTGTGTTACCTCGTTTTGTAGATCGGTAGGCACGGTTGAGCGACCAGTTTCACACTTTTATCTTGCAAGATCCGCAATGCCACCCTACTATAGGGAGTGATGCGAAGCACTGGACGTGCTCAGGAATATTTGACGACTGCCAGGGTGGCCCGCATTTTGGGAATCTCTAAGCGGACTCTACACAACTGGATCAAATCGGGAAAAGTGACGGGGCCGGAGGTCAATCCGGCGAACGGCTATCTGCTATGGACCATGTCGGATGTGGAGACCGTGCGGACGGTGCTGATGGAGGAATCGAGTGATTCGACTGGTAATCGCTAACCAGAAGGGCGGCGTGGCCAAGACGACGACCACCTTGAGCCTGGCCCGCGAGTTCGCGGATCGGGGCTTGAAGGTGCTGCTGATCGATATCGATCCGCAGGGATCGATCGGCGCGACCCTGGGGTTGAAGGCAGCCAACTACCTGTACAGTTTCGTGATCTCGAACTACCGGTTCAAGGACTGCCTGGTGGCCGCGCACCCGAACATCGACGTGCTGTGCAGCAACCGCGAGACCACGGATATCGAAGGCATTCTGACGCCGCGGACGGGCCGCGAGCTGATCTTCCAGGTGCTGCTGACGCCGGTGGAAAAGGATTACGACGCGGTTATCATCGACTGCCCGCCGGCCATTTCCTTGCTCCAGAGCTGCGCCCTGATGTACGCGCAGCAGATTCTGATACCACTGACCATGGACCCGCTCAGCCTGCAGGGGGCCTACGCGGCCATCCAGACCTCGGCCACCTTGAACCGGCTGTTCAAGGCCGAGATCCAGCCGGTGGCGGTGGTGCCGGTGCAGGTGGACCGGCGGCTGCAAATGACGGACGTGATCCTGGACAGCCTGCAATCGCTGTCGCGGGAGTACAACATTCCGCTACTGCCGGCGGTGCGCACGGATTCGACGGTTCCCAAGGCGACGCGGGCGCGCAAGTTCCTGGTGGACTTCGACCCGAAGTGCAAGGCCGTGGAAGATTACCGGCTGGTAGCCGATCAACTCTTGGAACATCTCAGGGGACAACTGAATGAGCGGCAGTACTCGCTCCCGGCAGAAGCATAAGCTGGAGCCCATCAGCATCGAGGAGTTGGCCGGAACGACTGGGATGTCGGGATTCTGCAGTTTTCTGACACGCGACAGCTCAATTCCGGTGCCGGCGCTGGATACGGTGGACAAAGAGGTCGCGACGGCCGCCGAAACGAGTGCACCTCTTTCGGGCGCGGCTGAAACAGGTGCATCTGACTCGCCTGCACCTGAAATCGGGGCGCTCGAACAAAGAGCACCTCAATCAGGTGCACTTGTTTCTGATGCGAGCGTGCCGCAATCGACTGTCTTCTCAGATGTAGATGCACTTGAATCGCGTGCGCCTGATTGGAGTGCGGCTGAACCAGATGCAGGCGAATCAAGTGCACTCGATTCCATTCCTAGGCGCAGAGTTCGGATCCGCGAAGCCGTCACCGTACAGGATGGGCACTCGCTGGCCGAACAGGCCGTCTACGATGCCATGTACCGGGCCGGGAAGCCTTATCAGGGAGATTCCCGGCTGCTGATCATTGGGCTGCGGACGCTGGCCGAGCTTTCCCGGATGGCCTACAGCAATTGCAAATCGAACGTGCGCTCGCTGGTCGCCAAGCTGGCCGTGGATGAGCGCCCCGGATTCAGCTACACCGAGGGCCGGACTTACATCATCTACAGCTTCCGGGAGATTCTGCGACGGCGCAAGGCGGCGGGCCTGACCCACGTGATCCGCACGCGCGGGGTGGCCTTCGTGGATCCGCTGACGGGGCACGAGATTTCGCGCGCCGCTTTAGGCGCGAGTGCAGCTCAATCAGGTGCACTCGAATCAGACGCGCGCGATTCGCAATCGAGTGCATCTGAACGAGATAGAACAGGTGCGCCTGGACGCGGCGAATCGAGTGCACTTCCAACGCCCGCATATATAAGGAATAGAAATCCTATCAGGAACACGGAAGAGGAATCGTCGTCCGGCCTGATGGCCATCGTAGGAGCCCTGCGCCGCTACGTCCGGGATGTGGACGACGACATCGCCGCGGACCTTTGGCATCGATGCCTGGAGAACGCGCCCGATGCGCGCATCGACGAAATCCTGCGCGTGATCCACCTAAAGGCGGGTAAGCCGGGCATTCGGGTGCCTTTGGGCTTTCTGCTTGCGGCCGTTCCGAAGTGCTTCAAAGGCGATTCCTACCGGCAGTTTCGGGCCGACCGCGAGCGGAGCAGGGAAGCCAGCCTGGAACGCGATCGGCTCTTTGCCGCCGAGATTCTGAAGAGCCCCGAAGCGGATGAGGAGCAAAAGCAGTGGGCCCGCGAGGTCCTAGAGGCTGGCTGAGGACGCCCCTTTATCGCGGCGGTTGTGCGCATGTGCGTAAAATGCGACGACTGGGAGAGCAATTGGCGGCGTACGGGTGTTAGTGGGCTTGAGGCCTTAGGCTGGCGAATACACGATAAGGATACATACCGTGCTATCTTCGAACCCGATCAACGAGCTTGCTCTAGTGCCTGCTTCCGACCTCTCGCTCGCCCATAATGGGGATCAAGACGACCGCCTGGTCCAGCTCTGGCTCTCGCTGAAGTCCAGCCAAGCCACCCGCCGTGCCTATGCCGCCGAGATCGGGCGCTTTCGGACGTTCACCCGCAAGCCGGTCGCCCAGGTTACGCTGGCCGATTTGCAGGAATACGCCGCGCACCTGGGTGAGGGGAGTCTCAAGCCCGCCAGCCAGAACCGCGCCTTGACGGCCATCAAGTCGCTGCTCTCCTTTGGCCAGGAGACGGGCTACCTGCCTTACAACGTGGGAGCCGCCGTCAAGCTCCGGCCTAGCCGCGACGGCCTGGCGCAGCGCATCCTGGAGGAGAGCGAGGTGGCCAAGCTCATCGAAGCGGCCCCGGAGGGCCGCGACCGGCTTCTGCTCAAGCTGCTGTATGTTTCCGGCGCGCGCGTCAGCGAATTGTGCGGACTGAAGTGGTGCGACGCCATGGCGCGCCAGCACGGCGGCCAGATCACGGTGTTCGGCAAGGGCGGCAAGACCCGTACGATTCTGCTGAAAGCCAAAGTCTGGGAGCAGCTCATGGCCCTCAGGGGCGAGGCGCGCGCGACGGATGCCGTTTTTCCCAGCCGCAAGGGCGGGGGAGCGCTCGATGTCTCGCAGGCCCGCCGCATCGTCTATGCGGCCGCCCGCAAGGCCGGCTTGGGCAAGAAGGTATCGCCCCACTGGATGCGCCACGCCCATGCCAGCCACGCCCTCGACCGCAGCGCGCCCATCCATCTGGTCCAGGCCACCCTTGGGCACGCCTCGGTCTCCACTACCGGGCGCTACCTGCACGCGCGACCCAACGAAAGCTCCAGCTTTTATTTGCCCGATTGAGGCACCGCCATGGATACCGTTAGCGTTCCAGCGTGGAGAACCAGCGCGACGCCAGCCACGGGAGTCGGCCGTTGAAACTCCGCCCGCTTGTACTGGCCCTGGTTTGCCTGGCCGGCATTGGCTGTAACCTGTTCATCCTCGGACCGGGGCTAATCAACACCGTGCGCGCGCATAACGATTTCATGGGGCTGTACCCGGGCGGCAGGCTGGCCGGCGGATCGGGAGTTTACGATCCGGCTCAATCGGCCGCGGTCGAGCGGCAGGCCGTGGGTTATGCGAACCCGCGCCTGGTCTTTTGCCGGCCGCCTTACTATGCCGGCCTGATGTGGCCGCTGGCCAGACTTCCCTACTTCCCGGCTTATCTCGCGTTTCAGGCCCTCATGCTGGCCGCCCTTGCGGTTTTCGTCCGGATGGCGCCCGGGATGGGCTGGCAAACCAGGCTGGCCGCAACCTGCTGGTCGCTGCCGCTGGCCGCCGCTTTCGCCATCGCCCAGGATGTCGCGGTGCTGCTGGCCGTCGTGGCCGTGACGCTGCGCTTGTTGAACCGAAGGCGGGATTTCGCGGCCGGGCTGCTGTTTTCCCTCTGCGCCATCAAGCCGCACCTGTTTCTGCTGGTACCCGTTTGGATTCTGGCGCGGCGTTTGTGGAGCTTCGCCGGCGGGCTGGCGGTGGGCGGAGCGGGGCTGGCGCTGCTCTCGCTCGCGGCGACCGGCCCCGGCGGCTTCGCGGCATTCCTGCGCACGGCCACCTCCCCGATGGTCAATCCCGGCCTCGCCGTCATGCCCAACCTGAACGGACTGTTCGAGGGGAACCGGGGCCTCGAATTGGCCGGCGCGCTGGCGGTCGCGGCCCTGGTCTGGCTGGCGGCGCGCCGCGGCAGCCACGCTTGGGCGCTGGGCGCGATGCTGGTGGGCAGTCTGCTGACCAGCCATCACGCCTATATTGCGGATTGCGCGCTTCTGCTGCCCGCGCTGCTGGCGATGGCTTCGGAAACGGAGCGCGCCTGGCAGCGGAACCTGGCCCTGTTTTTGATGGCGCCGATCGTCTATATGGGGATGCTGGCGGGCCCCGTTATTTTGGTTACGCGCCTCGCGTTGATCGCGCTGTGCGTCAGTTTTGCGGCGGCGCCACGGGGGTACGCCGAGGCGGCGGTCAATTCTGCAAGCTCAGGCCGGTAGAGGTTGTGGCGCCGGCGTACGATGCGGTGATCACGGCACCGGCGGCCGCCTGGATGGTCCGGGCCGTCACCGCGAAAGCCGCGCTGGTAGAGCCGGCCGGAACGATAACTGTCTCCGGTACAGCCAACATGCCGGTATTCACAAACAGCATGATGGCGGCTCCCGCCGCCGGAGCCGCGCCGGTCAGGGTGACGGTACAGCTCGTGGATTCGCCGGACGTCAGCCCGCCTCCACAGCTCAAGCCAGCCAGAGCCGCCGGGGCGGGGAAGACAGCCGGAGGGCCCGTGGACGCCTGCAACAGAATACTGGCGGTCAGGGAACTGGTTGCCAGATTCGCCGCCAGAACCGCCGTGGCGCTCGCGGATACGGTGCCGGCCGTAGCCGTGAAGCTGGCGGCGGCGCTCCCCGAAGGGATTGTCGCGCTCACTGGAACCGTCAGCAGCGGCGTGCCGCTCGAAAGCGCTACGGATGTGCCGCCGGCAGGAGCCGGAGCGCTCAGCGTCACGGTACAGGTGCCGGAACCGCCCGACGAGAGGCCCGCGGAAGCGCAGCCGAAGGAAGCCAGGTTCCCGGAAGACGAGCCCCCGCCCGCGGCGCCGCTGGAGGTCTGCAAGTTGAGGGTGGCGCCCACGGAATTCGCTCCCAGAGTCGCGGACAGCACCGCCGTGCCGGGCAGCGAAAGCAGCCCGTTGGACGCCGTGTAACTGGCCTTGGAGGCGCCTCCCGGCACGGTGATCGAGGCGGGAACCGAAACCCCGCCGTCGCTCGTCGATAATGCGACCGTGACGCCGCTCGAGGGAGCCAAACCGCTCAGCGTCACGGTGCAGGTGCTGGAAGCTCCCGGCGGCAGGCTGCCCGGAGCGCACGCCAGGCCGGCGAGAGTCACGGCCGCGCCGGAACCGGACCCCGGCGTCCCGCCCGATCCGGAGGGTGTGCTTTCGAGCGCACCGGCATCGGGCGCCGAGCCGCGCGCAACCCGCCGGATATCGAGCGCCGGCGCAGCCGAGGCGAGCGCCAGAGCCAGAGCCGGACTGCCCATCTGTAGCGTGAAATCGTAATTGTCCGGCAGGCCGTACCAGGCCGTCTGGGCAGCGTTGAACAAAGGGTCGCCCGATAAGTTCCCGCCCTTGAGCGAATCCCACGCGTTCAGCGCCGCGAAGCTGAAATTGGTCCCGTTGTAACTGAGATAGGGAGCGCCGCCGGAGATCCACATCACATTGTTGCGAATGGTCGCGGTGTTCAGATAGAGATTCTGAACGAACAAGAAAACCGGGTAGTTCTGCGTGACGAAGATATTGTTTTCGAAGGTGTGATTGGCCAGGCTGACAGGGAAGCCGCCGTTATCGATGTCGATGGCCGGCTCGGTAATGGCCGTGCCCGTGGGGTCGCTGGCGCCCACCCAGCAGGTGTTATTGACGAACGTGTCGTTGGTCTGGTCGTACGGGTTGATGTTCTCGGTGGAGTCGCCGGCATAATCCCAGATGAGCATGCAGTTGCGGCCGTTACCGAACATGATGTTATTCGAAATCGTCGAGTAAGATACGCCTTCCAGGAACGACAGAGCGGAGAGCAGGTTGGTGTGGATGATATTGGAATCCACAAGCAGGTTAGTCACTCGTCCGTTGTGCTGCAGGCCGTTGTAATTCGACCGGTAAATCAGGTTGTAGCGTACCGTGATATTCGTATTGGGGATGTCGCGCGAACCGAGATAAATGCCGTGCTCCAGGGTGATGTCGTGGAACGTGGAGCGCTCGATCAGGACGTTCGACATATTGTTCATGGCCAGCATGCCGCGCCCGCGCTGGCGGACCTCGATCCCGCGGATGACCACGTTGTTGGACGGATCGCCAAAGAACAGGCCGTCGCCCAATCCCGTGGCGCTGTTCTGGAGGATCAGGCCATCGATCACGATATTGCTTTGGCCGACGAACTGAATTCCCTCGCCGGGCTGATCGAGAATCGCCTGCTCTCCCGGATAGGCCATCAGAATAATCGGGTTTCCCGGCGTGCCGCCGATGGTAAGGGTCGGCGCATCGGAGTAGGTTCCGGCGCGCCAGATGACCGCGTCTCCGGGTTCGAGGACTTGCGCCACGCCGTTCCAGGAGGCATAGGGCTGGGCCTCGTTATTGGGCTGGCCGGCGGGATCGCTGCCAGTTCCGGAAATGAACAACAGGCGGGTGGGGGTGTAGCCGAGGTGTGCGAGCAGGGCCGCCGTGCTGCCGTACTTAGCCAAGGCGGTGGCCGAGGTGTTGACGGTGGGGTCGTTATCGTCGGCATCCGGTCCCAGGGGCGAGCCGGGGCCGTAGCCATCGCAATCCCAATCGATCACCGTGGGAGTGGTGCAGCCGGGGCCCTGGGGCAAAGGCTGGGCGCGGGCTGGAAGGCTGGCGAGGCACGCCAGGAGGAGGATACAGGCTAGCTTCGCGGCGCGACTAGGGCAAGCTAAAGCATGCCCCACCTGCAGAGCGGTCTCCGAGTGCTGAAGCTGACCGGTGGGCGCTTTCACTTTGCGTAGAGTTAGGGCAAAACGAGTACCATCCGCGCGCGGGCCCTTAAACGCACCGGCGGGCGGCAGTTTCACGGGTGCACTTCGATGGAGCTTTGAATCTTCTCGATCGGAAGCACCAGGCCGGGCTCGGGACGCGCCGCCGCAGACGTAAAGCGGTAGATGCGGAGGTGCCCTCTCCAGCGCGGGCGCGAGGAATTGAGCGCCAGGACCCGTTCGAGCCGCATCGAGGGGGTGGGGCCGGCCATAAGCTCCGACCATTTCTGGGGATTCCCGGTATCCTCAAGCACCACCCAGTTGATGGCGTAGCGCCGGCAGAAATCCTCGAAGGCCGCCGCGGGGAAGACTTCCGGGGCCAGTTTCTGAGCCGGGATCACGGTGGTCTGAAGCCGGGCATCGAGCGCGCGTACCGCGAAAATGAAATTGCCGTCGGCATCTCCTCCGTAAAGCACGCGCTGGGGAGCCGGGCGCACCACTACGGACGCGGCTTCGGCGGGGCCGCGCAGAAACTCGGGGTGAAACCAGCAGCCGGCGATGAACCAGGCGGCGGCCATGGCCACCGGTATCCGCCAGGCGCGCGCGGGGCCGGCGAGCAGTTCGCTGCCGCGCAGAACCACGGCATACGCGGCCACCACGGCCGGTGGAAAGAAGAAGAACAGATAGCGCTCGGTGTGGGGACCCACGGCCATCAGCACGGCTCCGATGGCTACCATCCAGGCCAAGTACAGCTCGATTTTCAGTCCGCGCCACGCGCCGCGCCGGAACGACAATGCCAGCAAGGCCGCTGTGCCGAGGGCGAACAGGCCCGGCCATCCGAGGAGCTCATGGGCGAGCGCCGGCCCGTAGTAGTTCAGGTTGCCTTGGAACGCCAGCCAGATGCTGGTGGGCGTCAGGGGAGCCTGGTCCACGCCGGTCCGGTTAAACGGCGCGGATAGCGACATCAGCGCTTTCACCGCCAGTGCGAAGAGCGCCGTGGAGATCCAGAAATTGCGGGAAAACAGCAGGCGCCAGCGGCCGGTGGCCAGGAAATAGAGCGGCGGGACGGCCAGCAGAAAGACGGCGAACTGCTTGGTCCACACCGCCGCGGCGCCCAGCGTGGCAAACAGCAGGGCGCGGCCCAGCGGATATTCGCGGCCGGCATCGCGCAGGCAATAGAGCGCCGCCAGGGCGAAGGCCATGGCCGGAAACTCCAGCATGACGTCGGTCGACACCAACTGCGAATTCCACAACGAAAGGACCGTGACGGAGGCGCACAGAGCCAGCACATCCGAATGGTGGGTGGCCGCGACCAGGCGATAGAGCAGCACGGTGCACACCGCCACGGCCAGCGCGACCGCCAGGCGGGCCGCCAGCAGGTTCACACCGAAGACGAAATAGAACAAAGCCTCGATGGCCGGGAACAGGGGCGGGTGGTAGGGCATCGAAAGAGCCGGCAGGCGCCCGTAATATTCCTTGCCGTAGGCGATCGGGTGGGCGATCCGGCCGCTGAGCAACAAGTCGTGCACGAATGCGCCGTTCATGGCATGCCGGGCGGCGTCGGTGTCCACGACGTTGCGGCTCTCCACGCCGCGCAGCGAGAGCAGCGCGAACAGCACGGCCAGCAGGTAGGGCGTCCAGGCGGGCAGGTGCGCACGAGCCGGGCGCGCGGATGGCGAATCCGGAGCTAGGTCTGGTGCCACGGTCCCGAAGGCCTCGCGGCCGCGGCGCGCCGGCATGGCGGCGTCGGAGGCGGGACAAAGTGTGGGGCGTGGATCGGGCATGGCTGCCCGGAGTGCTGCAACCCGTCCTCCACGGCGACTCGCCGCCCCGGAACCTTGATGGCAGCGGACGAGCCGGCATCCACGGCGTCCCCGAGTCGCGGGTATCCGTCCCAGTTTCTTGAAGTTCCGCCCGTTCTTTAGGAAGCTGGCACCCGATTTATATCCAGCCTTTCAGTTTGTAATAGACCAAGCCCGCGTATTCGTACGTGGCATGGTACGCCAGCGCAATGGCCGAGCGGAAATAATCGGGACCGTGGCAGGGGAGTTGCCAAACGTTCTGCGTGTCTTCACGGAAAACCGCCGAGGCGGTTGAATCGCTTTCCTCCGCCGCTCTGCTGGTGCGCCCTCTGGAAGAGGCCGACCGGCCCCTCTGGGACCGCTTTGTATGGGAGCACCCGCATGGCAGCCCATTCCATCTCATCGCCTGGAAGAAGAGCATCGAGCGGACGTTCGGCTACCGCTCCTATTACCTGCTGGCCACTCGCGAGGGCCGCGTTTCCGGCGTGCTGCCGCTGTTTTTGATCCAGAACTGGCTGGTGGGGAAAGTTCTGCTCTCCTCGCCGTTCGCGGTTTATGGCGGCATTCTGGCGGATTCCGCGGAAGCGCGCGAAGCCCTGTGCCGCGAGGCCCGCGCGCTGGGCGAGCGGCTGGGCGTGAAGCACGTGGAGCTGCGCAACGCGTGGGAGGAGCAGACCAGCGGATTACCCCGGCTGAATCGCTATGTAACCTTCACGCAATCGATCGGGCCGGATGAGGCCGCCATTCTCGAATCGATCCCCCGCAAAACCCGCGCGGCGGTCCGCAAATCGCTCAAAGCGGACCTCGAGAGCCACCGCGAAATCTCCGATCCGCAAACGTTCGAAAAGCTCTATTCGAGCAACCTGCGCAAGCTCGGCACGCCCAGCTTTCCGCCGTGCCACTTTCAGGCACTCCTGGACAATTTTCGGGGGATGGCGGACATCCGCAAAGTGCGCGCGAACGGCCAGACCATCAGTGCCGTGCTGACGTTCTACTTCCGCGACCAGGTGCTGCCATACTACGGCGCCTCCGATTCCCGCGCCAATGCGCTCGCGCCCAATAATTTCATGTATTTCGACCTGATGCGCTGGGCCGGCCAAAACGGCTACCGCACCTTCGATTTCGGCCGCAGCAAGCGCGTCAAGGGATCCTACGATTTCAAATCGCACTGGGGCATGGTGGAACGCGAATTGCCCTACGAAGTGATGTTGATCCGGGGTAAGGAGCTGCCTAATGTCTCTCCGGCGAATCCGGTATTCCGGTTGCCGATTCTGTGCTGGCAGCGCTTGCCGCTGGCGATTACGCGGGCCCTGGGGCCGTATCTGGTCCGGTTCGTTCCTTAAAAGTGCAGGTGATGTTCGTGACCTAGGCGGATAGCTCACTGGCAGAGCGCCTCTACCAAACACAGAGGAGGCAGCAGCGTTCGAATCCTGCTCCGCCTACCAAGACTCCATGGACATTCTCTTCCTTTCGCACTGCGTTCCCCATCCGCCCGACAAGGGCGAACGAATTCGGGCATTTCACGAGATCCGCCATCTGGCGCGGGAGCATCGCGTGCACCTGGCTTGCCTGGCGCGCAGCGCGCGGGAAATGCGCGATGCCGACGCGCTGCGCGAGTCCTGCGCCTCGGTGGAAGCCGTGAGATTACGGCCGGCCTGGGCGCTGGCTCGGGCCGCCATGCGCTTCGCGGCGGGCGCCTGTCTGACTACCGCCTTTTATGGCAGCCGCGCGCTGGCCCGGCACGTCGCGGCCCTGGCGCGCAGGGTGCAGCTCGATGCCGCGGTGATCTACTCGGCCGCCATGGCGCCTTATTGCCCACCCGGCCTTCCGGCCATCCTGGACCTGGTGGACGTGGATTCGGAAAAGTATCTGGCCTACGCCAAAATGCGCCGCGCGGGGATGCTGTACGGCATCGAGGGCCATCGCTTGCGCGGCCTGGAGCGCCGGTTTGCCGAGCGCGCCGCGTGCGCGTTGCTGGCCACGCCTCACGAGGTGCGGATCTTCGCGCAGTTCGCTTCCCGCGAGCGCGCCCTGCCCATGGAAAATGGCGTGGATTTCGCTTTCTTCGATCCCGCCGCCGCACCCGCCGACTGCGCTCTTCAAGGCCGCCGCTATGTGGTGTTCGTGGGCGTCATGGATTATTTCCCGAACGCCGATGCGGTGGTTTGGTTCGCCGATCGCGTGCTGCCCGCGCTGCGCGAAGGCGATCCCGGCCTGGAGTTCCTCGTAGTGGGCCGCAACCCGGCGCCGGCGGTGCGCGCGCTGGCCGGGCGCCCGGGAATCGAGGTCACCGGCGCGGTGCCGGATGTGCGCCCCTATTTACGCGGCGCCGTGGCTGCCGTGGCGCCGCTGCGCATCGCTCGCGGCATACAGAACAAAGTCTTGGAAGCGCTGGCCATGGGCTTGCCCGTCCTGGCTTCGCGCGCGGTGTGCCAGACGCTGGACCCGCTGCCGGCCGGTGTGGTCCCGTGCGATTCCGAGCCGGATTACGTGCGCGCTTTCCGCGCCGGCGCCGGGGTTCCGCCGGCCGCCATTCGCGCCGCCGCCGAGCGGCGCTTCTCGTGGGACCGCAACATGCAAGTCCTCTCTAACGAACTATGCCGGGTGTACGAACAGAACCGATTCCAACCGACCCGGGAGCGCAGGTGGGTACCAACCGGCTCCTGATCCTCTCGTACTTGTTCCCGCCCGCTGGAGGGGTCGCCGTGCAGCGCGCTCTCAGCCTGGCTAAGTACATGCCCGGCTGCGGCTTCGATGTGCATGTGCTGCGCGCGCGCAACGCCGCGGCTCCGGTGCGCGATCCGGCCCTGCTGAAGCAGGTCCCCGCCGGGGTGCGCATTCATTCGGCCTTTACGCCCGAGCTTCCCTTTGCCTTCCGGCAAGCCGTCTGGAACTGGCTCACCGGTCGCCGGCGGCGCAGCCTGTCGGCCCAGAGCGCGACTGCCCCCGCGGGCAAGCCGGCCTGGTGGAAGCGCCTACCCGCCGAACTGGTACGGCGCATTCTCTGTCCCGAGCCGGAAATTCTGTGGGTGCCCTTCGCACTGCGCGCGGCGCGCCGCATCATCCGCGAGCATGCAATCGACACGCTGCTAGTCACCGTGCCGCCTTTCTCGGCCTTGGTGGCCGCCATCGCCCTGAAGCGCGAGTTTCCGCATTTGAAGCTGGTCGCCGATTTCCGCGACGACTGGCTGCGCTTCTACCTGAGCGAATTCGATTACCAGAAGAGCGATTACACCGCCCGCCGCGCCGCCCGCATCGAGCGCCAGGCGGTGGAGCTTTCCGACCTGGTGGTGGTGGTCACGCGCGGTATGCTGCGCGACATCCGGGCGCGTTATCCGGACCAGGATTCCCGTAAATTCGCCTTTATTCCAAACGGATACGATCCGTCCAAGATCCCCGCGCCCGGCCCGACGGCGCATGCGGCGGGGCCGCGCATCGTCGTGAGTTTCATCGGAACGCTCTATTCGGCCAGTTCGGCGCGGTACTACCTGGATGCCCTCGACGGCCTGCCGGAGGAGCTGCGCGGCCAGGTGGAGACGCGTTTTGTGGGCCGCATCGCCGATAGCGAGCGGGGCTTCCTCGAAAACCGGGGATCCCGGATACAGACTCTCGGCTTCCTGCCGCAAACCGAAGCGCTGGCGCACATGGCGGAAGCCGATTTTCTGCTGCTCACCATGACCGATTCCGCCAGCCTGACCGGCAAACTCTTCGAATACCTGGCCAGCGGCAAGCCCATCATCGCCGTAGCGCCCCCGGACGGCGAAGTGGCCCGCATTTTGCAGGAAACGGGTACGGGTTGGTGCGCCTCTCCGGACGATCGCCCCGGCCTGAAGCGGCTCTTGACCGAAGCATTCCACGGCCATGGGAACGGGCGCAACGGCTTCCGTCCCAATTGGGAAGCGATCCGCCGCTATGAGCGGCCGCGCCTGGCGGCCGAGTTCGCAAAACGCATCCGGGATCTATCATGAAAAACTATTCCGTTCTGCCGCCCAAACCGCGAAAATCGGCCTCCATCTGCGTGGCCGGGTGCGGCCATTGGGGCCGCAACCTGGTGCGTAATTTTCACGCGCTCGGCCATCTGAGCGCTATCTGCGAGACCCATCCCGCGACCCGCGAGAAGTTCGCGGCGGAATACTCCGGAGTGAGCGCGTACGCCAGCTTCGCGGAAGCCCTGGAAAACCCCGCGATCGACGCCGTGGCGCTAGCCACGCCCGCCGAGATGCACCACGCGATGGCACTCGACGCCCTCCACGCGGGCAAGGACGTATTCGTCGAGAAGCCTTTGGCGCTCGATGTGGAAGAAGGCCAGGAGATTATCGAGACGGCCGCCGAGCGCGGCGCCGTGCTCATGGTGGGGCATCTGCTACGCTACCATCCGGCGGTTCTCAAGATTCAGGAAATCATCGCTTCGGGCGCCCTGGGGCGCCTCGAGTACATCTACTCCAACCGGCTCAGCATGGGCAAGATCCGCCACGAAGAGAACGCCCTGTGGAGCTTCGCCCCGCACGATATCTCGGTGATTCTGGCGCTGGCTGGGCAGGTGCCCGTGCAGGTGGCCGCTACCGGCGGCGCCTACTTCCAGCCCAATATCGCCGATGTCACGGTTTCCACCCTGCTTTTCGCCAACGGGGCCCGCTCGCATATCTTCGTGAGCTGGCTGCACCCCTATAAAGAACAGCGCCTGGTGGTAATAGGCAGCAAACAGATGGTGGTTTTCGAGGACAGCCGCCCCACCGACAAGCTGATGAGCTTCGATAAGCACATCGAGTGGCGCAACGGCTCCATCGAGGCTGCCAAGCCGGTGGGAACGCCCATCCCCTTCGATCCAGCCGAGCCGCTCGGCCGCGAGTGCGCCCATTTCGTCGATTGCGTGCTCGAGCGCCGCGACCCCGTCACCAACGGCGAAGAAGGCTTGCGCGTGCTCCAGGTCCTGCAGGCCTGCCAGCGCTCGCTGCAGATGAACGGCGAGCCGGTCGAAGTGACTTCCCGCGGTATGCGGAAACTCATGGCTATTTGAAATCGCATGGAAAACACAGATTACTTCGTTCACGAATCTTCCTACGTGGATGCGCCCTGTTCCATCGGCGCCGGCACCAAGATCTGGCACTTCTCGCATGTGATGGCGCATTCCATCGTCGGCCGGGGCTGTAACATCGGCCAGAACGTGGTCGTTTCGCCGCATGTCACGATCGGCCACAACGTCAAAATCCAAAACAACGTTTCGGTATACACGGGCTGCATCCTGGAAGACGACGTCTTCTGCGGGCCTTCCATGGTCTTCACCAACGTGGTCAACCCGCGCAGCCATGTGAGCCGCAAGGAAGAATACCGTCGGACGCTGGTGCGGCGCGGCGCGTCCCTGGGCGCCAATTGCACGGTAGTCTGCGGCATTACCATCGGCCGCTACGCTTTCATCGGCGCGGGCGCCGTGGTGACCCACGACGTTCCGGATTACGCCCTGATGCACGGCAGCCCCGCGCGCCTGCGCGGCTGGATGTGCGCCTGCGGCATCAAGCTTCCTTTTTCCACCGGCGTGGCCGACGAGACCGCGACCTGCGCGGCCTGCCAAGCCAGCTACCGGAAAATCGGCGGCAAGGTCATGGAATACGAACTTCGGGAGGCACTCGTATGAGTTCGGGAGCGACGGCCGTCAGGCACGTTCCATTGCTCGATCTGAAAGCCCAGCACGCGCGCATTCGCGGCGAAGTGCTGGAAGCCGCGATCGCGCTGATCGATTCGCAGAAATTCATCCTGGGCGACGAAGTCAAAGGCTTCGAACGGGAGCTGGCGCCTTACTGCGGCGCGCAATACGCCGTGGGATGCGCCTCCGGCTCGGATGCGCTCTTTCTGGCGCTTCTGGCGGCGGGCATCGAGCCGGGCGACCGGGTGGCCACCACGCCCTATACCTTCTTTGCCACCGCCGGCGCCATTTCGCGGGCCGGCGCCATCCCGGTGTTCGTGGACGTGGACCCGGAGACCTTCAATATCGACCCGGCGCTGCTGGCGCGGACCCTGGGATCCACCGACAACGTGCACGCCGTGATCCCCGTGCACCTGTTCGGCGGATGCGCCGATATGGACCCCATCCTCGAGCTGGCGATCCATCATGACCTGGAGGTAATCGAAGATGCCGCGCAGGCCATCGGCGCCGAGTACAAAGGACGCCGCGCCGGCAGCCTGGGGCAAATGGCCTGTTTCAGCTTTTTCCCCAGCAAGAACCTGGGCGGCTACGGAGACGGCGGCCTGATCTCGACCGACGACGCCGGCATGGCCGACCTGCTGGCCGCCCTGCGCATCCACGGCCGCAAGGGCAAGTACATTCACGAGTGGATCGGCATCAACTCCCGGCTGGACGCGCTGCAGGCCGCCGTGCTGCGGGTCAAGTTCCGCCATCTCGACGAGTGGACGGCGCGCCGCCAGGAAAACGCCGATCTCTACCGCCGGATCTTCGCCGAGCTCGATCTGCCGGTCGCCGCGCCGCCGCCGCCGGCTTACCAGACGCGCCATGTCTACAACCAGTTCGTGATTCGCTCCTCCAAGCGCGACCGCCTGCAAGCCTTCCTGAAGGATCGCGGCATCGGCTCGGAGGTTTACTATCCGCTGCCGCTGCATCTCCAGCAGTGCTTCGCCAGCCTGGGCTACCAGCGCGGCGATTTCCCGGTGAGCGAGCGGCTGGCGCTCGAATCGCTTTCTCTGCCGGTGAACCCGGAAGTTTCCGCGGACGATATCGCTTACGTCTGCGAAAGCATACGGGCCTTTTACAACTGATGCGCATCGTCTCGGTCATCGGCGCGCGGCCGCAGTTCGTTAAGGCGGCGGCCCTTTGCCGCGCCGCGGCCGCGCGGCCCTCCATCGTTCATCGCATCGTGCATACCGGCCAGCATTACGATGCCGCGATGAGCCACGTCTTCTTTGAGGAGCTGGGCATTCCGGCGCCCGATCACAACCTGGGTATCGGTTCGGCCTCCCATGCCGTGCAGACCGCCGGGATCATGCAGGCGCTCGAACCGGTGCTCGAAGCCGAGCGGCCCGATTGGGTGCTGCTCTACGGCGATACCAATTCCACCCTGGCTGGCGCTACCGTGGCCGCCAAGCTGTGCCTGCCCACGGCCCACGTGGAGGCCGGGCTGCGCAGCTTCAACCGCCGCATGCCGGAGGAGATCAACCGCATCGTGGCGGATCACCTCTCCCAGGTTCTGCTGGCGCCCACCCGCGCCGCCATGGATAACCTTGAACGCGAAGGGCTGGCGGATCGCGCGGTACTGACCGGAGACGTGATGTACGACATCACCCTGGAGCTGCGCGAGCGTGCCGCGCGGCGCGCCTTGCCGCCGGAGGCCGCGGCGCTCGACCGTTTCGCCCTGGCCACCGTGCATCGCGCCGAAAATACCGACGACCCGGCGCGCCTGGCCGCCATCATGGAGGGCCTGGAGCGCGTGGCCCGCGAACTCTGCCCGGTGATCTTCCCCGTGCACCCGCGCACCGCCAAGCACCTCGCTGCCGGCGGCTTCGTACCGCGCCACGTCCTGCTTGTGCCGCCCGCCGGATATCTCGATATGGCGGCGCTCGAAAGCCGCGCCCAATTTATCCTCACCGATTCGGGCGGCGTGCAGAAGGAGGCTTATTTTCTGGAGATCCCCTGCATCACCCTGCGCGATGAGACCGAGTGGGTGGAAACGCTGGCCAACGGCTGCAATACGCTGGCCGGCGCGGATGCCGCGCGCATTGCCACGGCCGCCAGAGACGCGCAGTCGGCGGGGCCGTGGACGGCCGCCTACGGAACCGGCCAGGCCGCCGGAATCATACTGGATGTCTTATGCGGAACGAGCGCCATAACCGCCCCCTGCACATCTGCCACGTCTTCTCCAGCTTCAACCTCGGTGGACTGGAAGCACGCACCTGCGTGCTGATGAACGCTCTGGCCGGCGAGTTCCGCCATACCATCACCGCCACGGACGGTCATTTCGGCGCGGCAGGGCGCATCGGCCCGGGCGTGAACTTCACCCTTGTGCCACCGCCCGCCGGCAAGGGCGGTCTGCTCTACCCGCTGCGCCTGGCGGGCCTGCTGCGCTCCATCGCTCCGGACCTCCTGGTTACCTACAACTGGGGCGCCTTCGACGCCGTCCTGGCCGCCGCGCTCGATTCCATCTGCCCGGTGATCCACAGCGAGGATGGCTTCAACCCCGATGAAGTGAGCGGTCTCAAGAGCCGCCGCGTCTGGTCGCGCCGCCTGCTGCTAAACCAGGTAGCCGCCGTGGTGATGCCCTCGCATACGCTCGAGAAGATCGCGCTCACGGCTTACAAGCTGCGGCCCTCGCTGGTGCACTGGATTCCCAACGGCATCGATCCGGCACGCTACGGCCCCGCGGCCCGCGAGCGCTGGCGCGCCGAATGGGGCGTGCGGCCGGATGAATTCCTGATCGGATCGGTGGGCCGCCTGGCGCCCGAGAAGAACCTCGGGCTGCTGCTGCGCGCCGTAGCCGCCTCGGGGCTCGCCGGCATGCGCGTGGTGCTGGCGGGCAGCGGTCCATGCCGCGCCGAACTCGGAGCGCTGGCGGCGCAGCTCGGCCTGGGCGCCCGCGTGACATTCCCCGGCTTCCTGGCCGATCCGGCAAGCTGCTACGGCGCGTTCGATCTATTCGCCATGTCCTCGGCCACTGAGCAGATGCCCCTGGCGCTGCTCGAAGCCATGGCCGCGGGCCTGGCAGCCGTTTGCACTGCCGTGGGTGATAGCGCCGAGATCCTGGACCATCCCGGCTGGCCCGCCATCGTCGCACCGGGCGATCTCGAGGGCTACACCCGCGCGCTCGCGGCCCTGCACGCGGATAGGAAACTGCGCGAAGAGCTGGGCGCGCGCAATCGGGCGAGGTGCATCAAGGCCTATTCGCTGGAGCGGATGGTAGGGAGCTACCGCGAGCTCTATCGGACGGCCGCGGGGAGCTAAGCCACCGCAACACGCCGCCGCGCGTACGCCGCGAACTTATTGGACGATTCCCCTTTCTAACAGTATCCGCGAGCATTACCAATGCCGCTGGACGCGAAGAGATCCAGGCTAGGACCGATGCGGGGCGAAGGGCCTTGAGCAGGCGCTAGCCTTTAGTTCAAGGCAGCCCACCGAAGCATGACTTCATAAGCCCACTGGGCCCTGTCAAGGGCAAGGCTTTGGCCGCTGCTGCTCCCGTGCTTAGGATCAGACCACGTAACGTGGGCGCGATATGTGAAACGGTTCCCATACTGGTCGGTCCAGTTGCTGAATAAGTAGTCGGTCGAGATCGCTGTGATCCCGGCTTGCGCCATAGTAAGCAGCTCGCCAGGATCGGTAATCCCGTTGTGGTTGGTATCTACCCACACGCGGAGCTTGGAGAAGATGGCGTCCTGCGCATCTATCTCACCGTCGTGATTCCCCCCGTAGTACGGAAGATCGTACATTTGCAGTGCCTTCAAGCCAAGGTGACTGGCGGCGCTTCCAGGTTGAGGCGTCAGCGTGCTGAACAGTTCAATACCGTTATCGATCCGGCCATTGCCATTCCGATCCAGAGCTAGCCATCCGGTCTTGGACCCAGATGTTGTCCACGCGACACTCTGGGGTGAGCCGTTGCCCAGAAAGTCAAAGGGCACCCCGTGCTGTGCGTCCGTCAGTACGAATCCAGTGCCGTCAAGGTTGAGAATGACGGGATCATCGAAAATGCATTCGCCCAGCGGGCAGTCTGGGTCGCCGCCGCCGCCACCGCCACCACCACAGTCATCGTTGTCCAGGCAAGTGAGGCCGTCACATGCGAGGTAGCCGCACGAGCCGCAAGGATCACCCGCGTTTTCCGCGCACCCGCCGCCGTACTGGCAGCAGCCTCCACTACAGACGCCTTCCACTCCGTTGTTCCAGCATTGCGAGCTGGAGCTGCACTCGGCGTTGCATGAACCGTCGCACAGGACGGTTCCGCAGGCGTAGGAACCACCCGACGGGGTACAGCTCGCGCCCTGCATCGAGGAACACGATTGACACGTTCCGCTGCCCACACAAAATAGGTTGTTACAGCATGAGGAAGTGCCGCTGCATGATTGGCCGGAGCCGCCGCAACCTGGCGGCGCCTCAGCGCAATCTGTTGGATCGTACTGCCAACTCCCAGCTATCCACGACGCGGGGCAACTGTCGCCCTGTGCACAGGTATTGTACCCGCTCTGCTGACAACTATTACCCTCGTTATAGTATACGTTGTAAGTCCCGGTCCCTCCTGAACACTCCCCAGCGGCTTCCACCGAGCCTACGTTGTTCTGGCAAAAGCCATTATCATAATTTGACGCCCCTCCCTTGCAGGAGTCGCATGGGTTGATCCAGGTGGTTTCCGTCGAGCTCTGGTCGCAGCAAGTGTTGCCAAAGGTGTACGGGGTTTGGCCCATTCCGGGAGTCTGCGTATCGAGCAGCAGCAGAAGGGCAGCTCCGGTTAACAGCATTACTC
Organism: uncultured Solibacteraceae bacterium; assembly: GCA_964427655.1. GTDB lineage: Bacteria > Acidobacteriota > Terriglobia > Bryobacterales > Bryobacteraceae > CAVQNQ01. Next base: position 72,096 of record CAYRWE010000001.1, read on the forward strand.
TCAGAAGCCTTTTCATAGCTCTTTCTCCCGCACCGGATTATTGCTGGTCACTCCACCCGGGGCTACCCGGCCAGATCCAATCCATATCGCCGGGAAAGTAATCCGGACCCATGCGCCGCCAAGTGAGTGTTTGAGAATCGGGCATCCTGTACCCGCCGCCCCACCGCAGGCCGTCTGCGAAGTATACAAGACCGAAGTCGATAGTCATCTTCGTAAGCGTCGCGAGGGGCACATGGGGCTGTATACCGCTGATGTAATTGTCCAAGCTAACCGCAAGCACTTGGCCCGGTCCGAAAGATATCGGCTTGGAGTCCACCGGCAGCCGCAGGGGTCTGCCGTTCTCAAAGGCGGCAGCCGATGGAACACGGCCGAGAGTCAGTGCATACATGTAGCGGGGCGTGGTCCGGCCATCCCCGGTTTCCGGGAAACTGAAGTGCATCGACATGTAGACAACTCTCCCTCGTGTTGTCCGGTTCAACACGCAGACAGTAAGATTCCCGACCCAGTCGTCATCCGCCTGAAACGGCGTCATGGGATCGGGCGCGGTGCCTATGGGTTTTGCCCAGCGGCCCGCCTGCACCACTACGTTCCCAAGAGTGACCTTAGTTATCACCACGGGTTCGGTCTTAGTCGCTATATGAAACTGAACTATTCTCTCGGCCTGTGCCGCGCACGCAACTCCCGGCCAGAGGTACAGAGCGGCCAGCCAGAGCGGGATACCAAGCCCCCGGCCGGCTCGCCTAGCTTTCGATCGTATAGACGTTTCGAACATATAGCTATCCTTTGCCGAGGGCAGTCAGCACCTGCTCCTCCTGCTCGGGTGCGAGCTTCCCGACCCATACTTTCGTTACGGCCCCAGCGCCGTTGACCAGGAATAGAGTTGGCGTCCCCCGCACGCCGATGTCTCCCATTGTCACCTGCTTAATCTGATCAACGTGGACGCCCGCCCCCTCCAAGTATTGCTGCGCTGTAGACACCGGTTGCGGCAGGACTGCAACTGTTTTTAAACCGCTCCCAACTGCTCCCCGAAGCTTACGGTAAAACGGGGTGCTCTCCTGGCAGAAGTGGCACTGTGTAGAAATAGCCAGGACGAGCGTCCGTCCGTTCTTCTTCCAGTCTATTCCTGGAACCCGGCCCTCCAGGTTCGTGCCCACGACCGTCTCCCCCAACATCTGTGGTCGTTTGGGTGCCCGGGTTGGGACGAAGTAAATCTTAATTAGAGCGGCCGACAGCAATACGGCCACCACAACGGTTGCAACATTTGCCGTAGCTTCGAGCTTACCTTGTAAGGTCATAAGTCAGTAGTCACACTCCATCTGCCAGTCCGAGGCGATGAGTAATACGTATACTCAACGGCGAGAATGCCGCAACATGCTATGCGTGTAAATCGGGTCTTTACCTACTTTTGCCAGCCAGCTCATGCAGGTAATAAAAGTCCTCTAAATGCTTCTATTATGTGTATCGAGCAGGAACTCCCCGGATGGGTAGGTCAAAGTACTAAAGTGGTCCCCTGAGGCGGGTTGACAACGTGCTCATCGAAGCTCCGGGACGGCACGGCCCTCCAATCATACTCGCCGCAGCGGCGCTACGGACGATCTTCGGTATTACGGGCGCGGCAAGAGCACTTTGATACGCAGGATGCTCGCAATCACCCGCTAAGCCGCCGCACGACGCGCGCGTACGCTGCGAACTTATCCGACGATCTCCACCGCGAGCAGGCATGCTACCCGCTCCAACAGCGCCATCGCTTCGTCCGGAGCCACCACCTCGGGCGTGAAGGTGGGATTCGACGAGATGCGCACAAACCCGGTCTGCGTGATCGGGCACGTCCGGAAAGCAGCCGCCCCCTTTTGCTCGAACCGAGCCAGCGCTTCCCGATGGTGGACGTGGTTCGGCCATGCCAAGGCCAGAAGCACATTGGTATCAGGCAGATAAGGGCTTCACGGCTGGTCTTCGGCCTCGATCGCGCGCTCCAAAGTGATGGGCGCGGCGTCCGGTGCCACCGAGAAGCACCGGAACGCCCTATGGCTGTCGATCCGTGCGGCCCGCTGGAGTCCTCTGCCAAGCAACTCGACCAGCGCAGCTTCCAGCGAGATCCGCTTGCCGACGGCAAAGGACCTCACGCTTTCATAGAGATCGTCCGGCAGATTCAGGGTGGTTCGCATCTCGATACCTGCCGATCATGATGACATGCCCCTCAACGCGCCTGATAAGCGCCCGCGTCGGGCTCCGTGCCGCGCGGACGGCGCGTCAGGTCGGTGGGCGGCGCATCGGAGGCCAGCGCGAGGCCGATCGCCGGGCTGTCTTCCCGCAGCGTGAAATCGTAATTTTCCGGCTTCTTGTACCACGCCGGATCTACGGCGCGAAACAGCGGGTCGCGCTTTACGTTCCCGCCTTTGCGATCGTCGCCCGCATCCAGAGCGGCGAAATCGTCGTCGGCGCCGTTCACATTCACGTAGGCTTCGCCGCCACTGTCCCACAACACATTGCTGCGGATGGTGGCGGTCTTCATGTATTGGCCCTGCACGAAGCGGAAGATCGAGTAACTCTGGGTGACGAAGATGTTATTCACGAACTTGAGGTTGTCGAAGCTCACCGGGAAGCCGCCGCTGTCGATAGCGATGGCGGGCTGGCTGATGTCCGCGCCCGCGGGGTCCTTGCCGCCCACCCAGCAGGTGTTGTTGACGAAGGCGATGTTTTTCTGATCCCAGGGATCGATATGGCTGGCGTGGTCGCCGGGGTAATCGAACAGCACCAGGCAGTTCCGCCCGTTGCCGAACATCAGGTTGTCGCTCACCACGGTATCGGAAACTCCCTCGGTAAACGAAAGCGCCGAGAGGGTATTGGAGTGAATGATGTTGGACTCGACCACCATGCCAGTGACGCGGCCGTTGTGCTGGAAGCCGTTGTAACTCGCGCCGTAGATCAGGTTGTGGCGCAGCGTGATGTTACTGTTGGGCTTCTCGCGCGCGCCGAGATAGATGCCGTGTTCGAGCGTGGTGTCGTGAAACACCGAGTGTTCGATGAGGATGTTGGCGAGGCCGTTCATCCCCAGCATGCCGCGTGCGCGCTGGCGCACTTCCACGTTGCGGAAGGTCACGTTCGACGACGGATCGCCGAAGAACACGCCCTCGCCCAGCCCGTTGACGGTGTTCTGGAGGATCAGCCCATCGATGACGATGTTGCTCTGGCCCACGAACTCGATGCCGTTCAGGCGCTGATCGAGGATGACCTTCTCCCCGGGATAGGCCATCAGGACGATCGGCTTGGCCGTCGTCCCGCTGGTCGCCAGCACCGGATGATCGGGATACGTGCCGGCCCGCCAGATGACCGCGTCGCCTGCCTTCACCATCTCGCCGACATGCTCCCAGGAACGGTACGGCCGCGCTTCGTCGTCCGGGCGGCCATGCGCATCGTTCCCGTCGATGGCGATGTAGATGCGCCGCTGCGGACGATATCCGAGGTGCGCCAGCAGCGCCGCGGTGTTGCCGTATTTGGCCAGGGCCGTGGCCGGCGTATTCACAGCCGGGTCCTGGTCGTCGGCATCGGGGCCCAGCGGCGACCCCGGCCCGTAGCCGTCGCAATCCCAATCGATCATGGTCGCAGTGGTGCAGCCCGGGCCTTTGGCCGGACGGCTCTCTCCGCCAAAGGCGGCCGCCAGGACGAAGAGCAGCGGCACAACCGCCCACGGACGTAACGGATTTCCGCCGCCGCCGTTCCGGCCGGCGGGGCAGGCTAAAGCATGCCCCACCTTGCATAATCGCCGCACTACGCTACGCTCCTCGCTCCACCCGGTATCGGGCGCCCCGCCGCCGCGTTCTCCAACTCCACGATCACTTCCCGCGCCACGCGGTCCCAGGTCCGCGCGCCCGCGCGGGCCGCTACGGCCGCCGCGTCCCACTGGGCCGCCAGCGCGCCGGCCAGGGCCTCTTCGAGCGCCGCCTGGTCGTCGCGCGGGACGACCGCCCCATAGGCCGATGAGGGAATCAGTTCCGGCACGGCGCCCACGTCTGTGGCTACCACAGGCGTGCCGCAAGCCAGGCTCTCATGCACTACGTTGGGCCAGCCTTCGCGTTGGCTGGCCAGGCAGAAGACGTCGCAGGCGCACATGTACTCGGCCAGCCGCGCGGCCTTCACCACGCCCAGGAAATGCACGCGCTCCGCCACTCCGCGCTCGGCCGCCAGCGTGCGCAATCCGGCGGCATAGCGCGAGCCGCCTTCGCGCCCGGGGGCGCCGGCGATGAACAGCTCCGCGGCAATGCCCCGCCGGCGCAGGTTCGCCAGAGCCTCAATCGCCCGGTGATGGCCCTTCTCCCGGATCAGATTGCCGGCCGTCAGGATCGCCTTCGTGCTGGAGGGAATGCCCAGGCGCGCGCGGGCCGCCTCCCGGTCGCGCGGATGAAACACGGCCGCATCCACGCCGTTGGGCACTTTGACGGCGCGCAGCGGATCGACTCCCAGGTCCAGGGCCAACTGACGCAGCCGCTCCGAGACCGCAATCACGCGGGCCGCCCGCCGCAGCGCCCAGCCCATGAAGAACCGGCGCAGCGGATAGCGGCTGTGAACCGCCTCGCTCCCGCGCAGCGTCACCACGAACGGACGGCGGCAGGCCATAGCCAGCAGAGCCGCGGCGAACGCTTCGGGATGGCCGAAGTGCGCGTCGATCACATCGAAGTTTTCCCGGCCGATGCGCAGCGCGCAGGGCAGCGATTGCAGAAACAGCAGGAAGCCGTTCAGCGCGCCGCCTCCGGGCAGGGAGATCCAGCGCGGGCGATAGATTTCCAGCGATCCTTCGCGCCGCCAGGCCGGCACCGCCGCGGAAGTCCGCCGCCGGTAATCCCAGCGCGCCACCGGCGCCAGCACCCGGACTTTTTCGATTTGCCCCACGCGCTCCAGACGGCTTCTCACGAACGATCCGGAGTGCGGCGCCGCCGGGCTGGGGAAAACCGTCGTGAAACTCAGAATGCCATTCATGACGCTCCCGCAGCCCTCTGCCACACGTACACGCGCAACTCTTTCACGGTCTGGATCTCGTCGCGCGTGAAGAAGCCGGAGGCCACCAGCAGGACCGCGTACAGGACCAGGCTCGCCGCGCCCACCAGCAATTGTCCGGTTACGCCTTCAGGCGCAGCGATCAGCGCCACCGCCACGGCCGCCACGGCGCTCGCCCCGATCTTCACCAGGCGCCCGGTTTCGTAAGGATATTTCTTGATGCCCTGCGATTTCCAGTAAGAGAACGCCGCCAGGGCCACGAAAGCGATCAGCGTGGCCGCCGCCGCACCCCACATCTTGAAACGGGGAATCAGCAGGATGTACGCCGCCAGGCAAAACAGGCTGCCTACCGTACTGGTCTGCGCGTCGCTGCCGGTCCGGTTCTCCATCAGGAAGACGTTGCGGAACTGGTCGCCCAAGCCCCGAATCACATAGGCCGCGACAATCAAAGGGATAAATTGGGAGGCGCTGCGGAAGGCCGGCGTGGTCAGCAGGTTCAGCGCCGGACGGCTCAGCACCGCGATCGCCACCCCCGCGCTGCTCAGCGCCAGGAACACGTACGTGCACACCCGCGCATTGATGGCTTTGCCGTCATCGCCGCGCACAATCTGGTACATCTGCGAGGTCCAGTAAGTGGTGAACGGCAGTTGCACGTAGCTGATGAGCATTCCCAGCTTGTAGGCCAGCGAATAGATGCCCACGTCGGCCAGCGAAGCCGACCGCTGCAGGAAGAAGCGGTCGCCGTAGTGGATCACCAGCATGGCTACACCGCCGACGCCGATCGGAAAAGCATAAGCGGCCATACGCCGGCACAGCGCCCAGTCGAATACCAGGCGGGTGCTCGAGAACACCGCCGCCGCGATCCCCACGAGCAGCGTGCCGGACGCCACCAGCGTGCTCCACAGAATGGCCTTCATGCCCATCGACCACACCGCCAGGAACCAGACGTTGCAGAAGATCGATACCGCCAGGCGCGCCGAGAGGCAGATCGTGAAGAGAGTCGATTGGTTCCTCACACGCAGATAGGCCAGCCCCACTTCGAGCGGCATCGCCATCACGAAATTCAGGAACAGCAGATGGAAATAAGGCGTATAGGCGGTGGTTCGGAAGACCACCTCTCCCAGCGGTCCCGAAAACAGGATCCCGCCCAGCGCCCCGAGCGCGCCCATGACCAATGCCGAAACCAGCGCCGTGGTGGCCGCACGGTCGCGGCCCTCCTCGGTCGTCTCGGCGGCATAGAAATAGCACAGGGCGTCCCCCAGGCGCGAACCCAGTAGCGAACTCAGCACGTAGGAGGTGAGATCCAGCAGTTCCAGCACGCCGTAATCGGCCGGGCTGAGGTAGCGTGTATAGATGGGCAGCAAGAAGAAGCTGCACATCTTCCCCAAAATCACCGGCACCGAATAGGCGGCGCTATGCCGCAATAGGGACCGGAACGAGCTCAAGCGCCCGCCTCCGCCAGCTCCGCTTCGCCGCTTTCGGACTCCTCCCGCTCCTCTTCCAGCTCGCGCTCTTCCTCGAGTTCCTCCAGGTGCCGCGGTTCCGCGATCAGCCATGCGGCGCCCATCATCAACAGGAAATAGGCGAAATCGAAATCGATGCGCGTCAGAAACGTGCTGCCCACCGCGAAGGCCACCAGGGAAGCTTCCACGCACAGCGGGCAGACGTAGAGCGGCGACCCCGCGCGCTTCAGCCGCCGCACCGAGCGCTCCATCATGAAGATAGTGCCGCCCAGCAGGGCGAGATAGCCCAGCAGCGCGAACATGCCGGAATCCACCATCATCTGCAAGTAAGTGTTGTGGATCACCAGCGCGCGCTTGTACGACGAGGTGTCCGCATACTCGGGCCACAGCAGGCGCTGGTTCTCGCTTCCGAACCCCACGCCGATCATTGGGTAGTCCGCCCAGATCCGCGCGCCCACGCGGACGGCCTCCGTGCGCTCCCGGATCGAGGTATCCTCCTGCCCTGCCTGGGTGCCATTCAATGTCTCAATGCGCCCCATGTAGCTGTCCCAGACCAGGTACATCGAGGGCAGAGTCAGGATGGCCAGCCCGGCAATCAGCGGAATGCGGCGGCGCGAATGCAGAATGACCACCAGGAAGGCTGCCGCCAGCGCCACCGCGGCGCCCCGCGAGTAGGTGAAGACCAGCCCTGCGATCGTCAGAAAGACCGAGACCAGCAGGCCGAACCGCATGATCGTGCTCTCGATCATGTTCCTGGCGTACAAGGCCAGGGGCACGCCCATGGCGAGCGCCAGGGCCAGGGTATTGTTATCCGAAAGCGAGCCGCCGTAGCCGCCTCCGAAACGCACACCCCCGTGAATCAGCCCGTATAATCCGAAGCGCGCGCCCACGTAGCCGAGGGATAACGCGGCCACCACCACCAGCCACCGGAAATCCTCCTCAGTCTGGATCAGCAGCGGAATCAGCACCGCGGAAATCACGCAGCCGAGATACCAGCGGTAGGGCTGATAGCAGAGCGCCGGGTGCAGCGCCAGGATTACCGAAAGAGCCAGCGGAATCTGCAGCAGAGCCAGCATCCGGAATATGGGGCTCCGCATCAGCGCGCCGCTCTGCCGGTGCATGTATTTGAAGCTTCCGATCCACGTACCCAGTTCGAGAATGGCCGCGTACGGGTAGTTGGCGGGGGACCAGGCCCACACGTCCGGCCGCATGAGCGAGAACCACACCAGCGCGTACAACCCGACCTTAGGCCGGATCATCGCCGCGATGGCCAGTGAGACGATAACCGCAAGCAGCAGGAAGGCGCGCATGGTATCCGCCTAAACGGAATGCACCGCCCCGGCTGCGCTGTCCATGTCCACGCTGGCATGGCGGCCCGCTCGCCACATCGCCAGCATCAACAGATTCCACAGCTTGCGCTCGTGGTTGAAGAACGCGCTCTGATGCTCGGCCCACAGGCGGCGCACCTCGCCGCGATTTATTAGGGCCTCGCCCTCCCGGCCCAGCACCGCCGCTTCGAATACCGGCTTCAGGCTGGTGCGAAACCACTCCGCCAGAGGGACCGCGAAACCCATCTTCGGGCGGGTCACGTTGCGCTTCGGCAGCAGCGGCAGCGCCACTTTCTTGAAGATCGATTTGCCCACCCGGCCTTCCAGCTTCCAGCCCGAGGGCAGCCCGCAGGCCAGCTCCACGATCCGGTAATCCAGCCAGGGAGCGCGCGCTTCGAGCGAATGGATCATAGTGGCGCGGTCCACTTTTACCAGAATGTCTCCGGGCAGGTAGGTCTCGAAATCCACGGCCTGCATCTGTTCGAGCGGGGGCAGGTGGCGCACGGCGGTGAAACGCTCGCGGAACCAGGCGCGCGGCGCATAACCATCCAGATCCGCTCGCAGTTCCGGCGCGAGTACGGCGTCCAGGCCCTCGTCGCGAAAGGCCGTCATGCTGGAGTAGTAAGCGTCTCCGATTTCGACCGACAGATTGGTCAGCAGCGATTTGGCGCGGAAGACCTGCGGCAGATAATCGAACTTGGGATAGTGCCGCCCGGCCCACCCGACGATCGTCCGGCGGAATGCGCCGGGGAACTTGCGCCGCAGCTTCTCTTCCAGCACCCCGAAATAGTAGCGGCGGTATCCGCCGAAGACTTCGTCGGCGCCGTCACCGGAAAGCGCCACCGTCACGTGGCGGCGCGTCATCTCCGCCAGGTACAGCATGGGGATGATGGAGGAATCGCCGAACGGCTCGTCCATGTGGCGCGCCAGCGTTTCGAGCACGTCCTCGATGCGCGGGGTAACGGTTTTTTCGTGATGCTCGGTGCCGTACCGTAGGGCCACGGCGCGCGCGTATTCCAGCTCGTCGAAGCGCTTGTTACTGAAGCCGATGGAAAAAGTGCGCACGCGCGAAGGAGCCTTGCGGGCCATGTAGGCCACCACCGCGCTCGAATCCACGCCGCCGCTCAGAAACGCGCCCAGTGGAACATCCGCGATCATGCGCCGCTCGACGGCGTCTTCGGCCAGCGCGCTCAACTCCTCCAGGGCGTCCTCGCGCGAGCAGCCGTCCGGGTGGAACGCCGGCGTCCAGTAGCGTCGCTTGCGCATCCCCGCGCGCTCCACCATGAGCGAATGGGCCGGCTCCAGCTTCCACACGCCGCGATAGATGGTGCGCGGATCGGGCACATAGGAGACCGCCAGAAAATCCGCGATGGCGCGGGCGTCTTCGCGCGCACGGAAACCCGGCAGGGCGGCGATGGCCTTCAACTCCGAGGCGAAGGCAAAGCCGAATCCGGGCACCTCGGCGGAGTAGTAGAGCGGCTTCTTGCCCATGCGGTCGCGGGCCAGAAACAGCCGCTGGCGCGGGGCGTCCCAGATGGCGAAAGCGAACATGCCGTTGAGGCGCTCGGGCATGCGCTCGCCGATCTCTTCATACAGGTGCACCAGCACCTCGGTGTCGCTTCCGCTGCGGAAGCGGTGGCCCTTGGCCTGCAGCTCGGCGCGCAGCTCGCGGTAGTTGTAGATCTCTCCGTTGAAGACTACCTGGATGGTGCCGTCTTCATTGCCCATGGGCTGATCGCCGGTGCTCAGGTCGATGATGCTGAGACGCCGGTGGCCCAGCGCGGCATGCTCATCCGCCATCCAGCCGTAGGCATCCGGGCCGCGATGCGCCAGGCGGTCGCACATCCGCTCCAGCACGTCCCGTGAAGTCCGGGCGCCATCTTTCAAGAATCCCGCGATTCCGCACATATCCGCCCAGCCCTCTAGCCATCCGGCTATTTGTTACCGACGCGACTTCCGGGCCCCATCCGAGGGAGCGCCTGATAAGCGCCATGCCCCTGCCCCTGCCCCACGTAGCCGTAGCCGTACCGGCCCAGCGGCCACCCCTCGGCGGCATTCATCAGCACCCCCAGCAGCTTCTCCTTGGGGATCGATTCGAAGGCCTTCAGGCACATGCCCCGTTGGGTGTGATCCGGCCGCACCACCACCACCACGCCATCCGTCGCCATCTGCACCAGATCGCAATCGGCCACCGATCCGATGGGAGGAGCGTCGAAAATCACGTATTCGTAGCGGCCCCGCACCATGGTGCAGAAGGCCTGCCAGCGAGGGGTTTCCAGCAGCTCGCTGGAATTGCTCTTGGGATCGCCGCTGGCCAGGAAGTGCAGATGCGGGTATTCTTCCGTCTCCACCACCGCCTCTTCGAACGCGCACTCGCCCGCGATCACCTCGGCCAGCCCCGGGCTTTTCGGCAGCCCCAGCAGCGCATGGGCCGACGAGCGGCGGAAATCGATATCCACCAGCAGCACCTCGGCCGAAGCCTTCAGCGATAGCGCGCCCGCCAGATTGATCGCCGTGACGGTCTTGCCATCCCCCGCACCGGGGCTGGTCACCGTGATCAGGCGTGGCTTTTTGGGATGGTGGGCCAGCTTGGTGCGCGCGATGCGGTATTGCTCGGCGGCTATGTCCCCGGCCTCTTCGAACGGCAGCACGGGAACGGAGGCTGGAATCGCCAGCTTCATTTTCCGGATGCCCTCGCGCCGGCCCTCCCGATCTGCGCGCTCGAACTCCGTGGCCGGCGGCAAGCCGGCCTCATGCGCCGGGACGGGCGCTTCGGCCGCCGGAGTCCTCGGCCGGCCGGAAATCGAATCCTCTCCCACCAGGGACGGCAACAGATCCGATATTTCCCCTCGCGCCCCCTGCAGCGCCTCAAAGATCTTGCTCATTGTGCTCCCTGCCGATCCCACCACAGGCGGGTCATCCAGCGGCTCAGAAACGGCGCCCTGGCACGCTCTTTCGTTTCCGGCACGCGCCGCAGCGCCGCGGCCACCCGCGGCGGAGCGTCTTCATCCCTGCCCCGCACGGCCTCCCGGCGCGCTCCAGCGCTCGCGCCGTTGCGCCCGGGAGCCTTCGCCGCGGCCGCGGGAATCAATCCCAGGTCCCGCGCGGCGTCGCGCACGTGGCGCGCCGCCACCACCGGCGGGTTCCCCGAAAACGCCGTCATGATGGCGTTGTCGCAAAGCGCATTGACCAGCCGCGGAATACCCCTCGACCACAGTGCGATTTCCGAATAAGCCTCCGAAGCGAACGGCGCCGCCACCTGCGCGCCCGATTTCGACCAGCGCAGCGCGATGTACTGCTCGATATCCGCCGGCGCCAGCGGCGAAAGCGCCAACCGCACCGCGATCCGCTGGCTGATCTGCCGCATCTCGGGGCGCCCCAGAATCTCCAGCAGCTCGTCCTGGCCGGCCAGCACGATCTGCAAAAGCTTCTCGCCCGGCAGCTCCAGATTGCTGAGCAGCCGCACTTCTTCCAGCACCGCGGGCGCCAGCTTGTGCGCTTCGTCGATCACCAGCACCGCGATCTTACCGGCTTGCCGCGCGCGCAGCAGAAAATCCTGCAGTTGTACCAGCCGCTGCGCCTTGCTCGCGGGAACCGTGGCGAATCCGAAATCGAGCAGCGCCAGCTCCAGAAATTCCGCTTCGCTCAGGGTGGGGTTGAGAATCACGCTGGAAATTACGCGATTGGCGGGCAGATGCTGCAGCATGCGCGCCAGCAGGGTGGATTTTCCGGTGCCCGCCTCGCCCGTGAGCATGGCAAAGCCCTTGCGCTCCAGGATGGCGTACGCCAGCCCGGCCAGCGCCTCGCGGTGCCCCGGCGTCATGTAAACCAGCGCCGGTTCCGGCGTCATGCTGAAGGGATTTTTGGTCAGCCCGAAATGCTGTTCGTACATTCTTAGACTCCGGCCCCGAAGTACAACCGGGCCACCGCCAGCGCCGTCGCTGTAATCAGCGCCAGAGTGGTGAGCGCGGCCGCGCGCTTGGTCCAGGGCCAGACGCCGTCCTTGGTCATCGCGATCACCGGCACGCGCGCCAGCACGGGCATGTCCTCAGGCAATTCCCATTCGCCCAGCAGCCGGTCTCTCCGCAGCTCCACGCCCACCGCGCCGGCGACCACCACAAGGAATCCGAACAGCGACCCCACGGTGATGAAGAATGGCCGGTTGGGCTTGGACGGCCGCTCTGGAATGTGGGCCGGATCGATGAGCGTGAACCGCTCCGACTTCTGCCGCCGCTCCATGTCGGTGGACATCTCGGCTGAAATCTGTTTTTCAAGCAGGGAGTGGTAGTTGAGCTTAGTGATCTCGTAGTCCCGCGTGATCTGATCGAGTTCTTGTTCGCGCAGGGGCACGTTGCCCAGCTTGCCCTGATAATCGGCCAGCTCGCGCGACATGCGCTGTTCGTCGCCCGCGCGCGCGGCAAGCTCCTTATCGAGGAGCGCGATCTGCGATTTGAGCACCTCCACGCGTTCGCGCGCCTGCCCCACCTCGACCGGATTCGACATGACAACGGGCTTCTTGCTGGCGGCCTTGGTCCCCGTGGCCGGACCGCTCTCCACCGCGGGCGCCTCCGCCGCCTCGTGCGCCTCGGAGGCCTTCGCACGGGCGATCTCGTACTTCAGCCGCTTCACGTCCGGATACTGCGCGCCGTAGCGATCCATCAGGGTATCGAGCTGCTCCTGAAGAAGCTCCGACGGCTTCTTGGGACGTGGCGGCGGCGGCGCGGCACTGCCCGTTCCGCCCGGCACCAGCGCGGCCATCTCGGGATCGCGCTCTTCGGGCGGCTTCATCAGCACCGTCACGGTATCCTCGGCCAGCTTCAAGTCGCGCTGAAGGGTGGACTTGCTTTCTTCCGCGCGGGCCATGGCGTCGCGGTTGGAGATCTGCTCCATCTGCAGCCGGTTCATCGCTCCCTGCAGCGAGTTCTCCTGTTCGGGAAGCTCCCCGTTGTGGCGCGATTTATATTCCCGGATGGCGGTCTCGAGTGTGTCCAGCTTCTTCTTGGCGTCCGCCACCTGCATGGAGATGAATTCCGAAGTGCCCTCCGCCTGTCCCTCCCGCGCCAGCAGGTTCTCCTCGATGAACAGGTTGGCGAGCTGATTGGCCACCTGCGCCACCACCGCCGGATCCCGGCCCTCGTAACCCACCCGGAAGGCATCCGGCCGGTTGCCGCCCCATCCCCGCTCCACCTTCACGTGCGCCGAGATGTCTTTTCGCATCGCCTCCACGACTTCGTCGAGCGGCATGCGCTTGCGCTCTTCGGGGTAGAGTTTGTAGTCGTCGATAATCTTCTTCAACCGCGTGTTGCTCAGGATCTCCTGGCTGATAGTCGCCAGGCGGTCTTCCGTATCGGCGCTGACCGTGGTCGGGACCAGCCGTTCGGGGATCTTTTGAGCATCGATCAGGATAAGCGCTTCGGCGGCGTAGATGGCCGGCAACCGGTAGACCAGCGCGACCGTCGCGGCGGTGAACGCCAGCCATCCCAGGGCGATGCCCCACCGGTGTTTCCAGCACATTCGCGCCAGCGAGAGCAGCGAGAATTGGGCGTTCGTGTGGTCCGCTTTAGGCTGAGGCATAACAATACTTACGCACTTCCTTCTCTTCCCCCGCCCTCTACTGGCAAGGTAAGCTCCATTCCCTATCTATTTGACTTTGCGGCTATTTGCGGGATAAAGCCGGAGCTCGCGGCACAGGTCCGCCATGCGCGCTGGGATTTAATCCAAATTCATGGGACCCAGGCTCGCGGTTGCGGCCGCCTTACGGCTGGCGCGCATCGGCCACCGGGATGTTTCGGCTCGCCGTGGGAGCCATGCCCCAGCCGATGTTCAAGCGCACCGAGTGCTGCGCGTAGCGCAGGGATTCCCCCGGTCCCGAAGCTCCCGGGATCGGGAAGATGCCCGAGTAATAAGCGAAAGCGTACTGCAGTCCCACCATGGCTCTGTGAGAAACGCTCCAATACATTCCCGCGTTCGCCAGAAAGCCGTTATTACCCAGGCCCAGCGCCGCGATCTGGCTGCCGAGCAGTTTGCTCTCCCCCGCCCCGGCCTGTACGGACCAGCGCGCCCCGCTCGGCCGCCAGCCCCAGCCCAAAGTCCCGTTCAGCGTGGCGGCCGCTCCCAGCCCGTAGAAATCCGCCACCGAACGCTGCGCCGATACGACGATCACGTGCCCTCCGCCGCGGTACGCGATGCTGCCGGAGCCCTGCCACTGCAAGCCATGTATGCCGTTCGAGCGGCCGCCCAGCGGCGCAATATAGCCCGCCCCCGCTCCGGCTTCGGCGGACCATCGCTGGCTGAACCGGCGACCCATCCCGATTAGCGACGAGCCGTACTGCGCGTGGTCCAGCGCCGAGAGCGTCCGCCCGTAAGTGACCGATCCCAACACAGATGTCCGCGGCGTCAGCATATAACTCATCGACATACCCGCCGTGGCATTGGTGGTTTCCGGGATCAGGTAGTAGTCCTCCCCGATCGGCACGTTGGTTTCGGCCAGGTGCTGAATGCGGTTGCCGCTGGCGCTGAAGCCCAGTGAAAGCCGCGGCGAATACGCGTAGCTCAAGCCGGCTTGGAGGGCAGCCGAAAACATCCGGTCGCCGTAGAAGAGCTGCTCTTGCGCGCTGATCGCCGCCGATGCCCCGGCGCCCTGCCCCGTGAGGGCCACGCTCGCCAGGCCCGCCGCGGTCGAGGCCAGCGAAGCCAGACTCTGCGAACCGTTGGGCGAAAACAGAAGCTGCTGGAAGTTCCCGGCTATGCCCGAGCCGCTTACCGAAAGCTGCCATCGCGGCTTCAATTTCAACTGCCAGTTCAGCGCCAGCACGTGGGTCCACGAGCCGTAGCTCACTCCATATGTGCTGTAAGTGTAGGAGGGCGAGTAGACGGCCGAGAAGCTCCACGAATCCAGCTTGCTCTGGTGATACCCGAACGCTCCGCTAATCCCGCTATAGGTCGAGTGCGTCGGCAGGTTGAGGGTGGCGGGCGCCGCCAGCGATTCCAGGAACTGGTTCCAGCGGCTATCCACCGTCGAGTAACTGGTAAATGCCGAGACATTATAAATACTGAAGCCGTTTTGATCCACGCCGGAGGTTGTCAGTGGATTCAACATGAAAGTCTGGGCCGCCAACGTGGCGCTTCCCCATAGCGCGGCGGCCGCCAGCCACGCGGCTCTTCCCGCCCATGCGCCTTGCTTAAGGCTGCACAACTTCATCGCTTCCCCCTCGCACAGTGCTCGCTCAGACGCGTGAAGGGGGCAATTCCCATACCACTTGCCCGCCCGATCCGATGCCGCTACTGCAAACCGCGTGCAGCGCGCTGCCGGGCTGCGCTGCCGGTGGAGTGCGCCAGGGGGCCTCGCTGGCAGCCGGTTGCTGCGATTTTTGGGAATTCCTCCCAACTATTGGGCGCCGCGAAAGGCGCCCGGCCACAGCGAATCGTAGACATTCCACCCGGTGGCGTCCCGCTGCGTATCCGCATCCCGGAAGGCCGCATCGTCGCTAGGGATAGCCGACTCCGGGATCTGCGGCACCAGGCTGCGCGTATCGTCCCAGGAGATGACCGTGTTGTCCCAGCCCGCTCCCTCCGCGGCATTCACGCCGGAAAGTCCGAATAGCCGCTGCAGCATGAGATCCGGGCTGGTCCACGACGCGCGGATGCTTTCGAGCGTCGCGGCCTGCGGCGCGGGCATGGAGGCCGGGCTGAAGGCCGGCCGCGGCTCGCAAACCATCAGCGGCGGGATGATCCGTTGGGTAAACTTCCCGGGATCCCGTTCCCGCAGCACGGCATCGAAGGCCGTCTCGTCCCGCTGGCAGCCCCGCACGCTTCGATACGTTTCCAGGCGCGCCTCGGCATTCTCGGCCGCGCCTAAATCCACCCATCCCAGGGCCACCGGATCGGCCACGGTTTGCGCATCGGCCGGCTTCGCGCCGAGGAGCGCCAGATGCGCGGAGGCGCGTGCGCATCCGTCCGCGGCCGCTTCCTTCAGGTGAATCGCCGCCAGGGAATCCAGGCCGCGCCGGTGCAGCACCCACCCCAGCACGTCGTCGACGGACGCGCTTTCCGGCGCCAACTCCCGCGCCTCCTGGGCGAGGTTCAGAGCCTCTTCCGGTTGGCCGAGATGCTCGGCCAGCAGATAAGCCAGGTTGTGGAGCGCCGGCACGAACTGTGCGTCGGCTTCCAGCACCTTGCGGTAACACTCCGCCGCGGCTGTGTATTTGGCTTGCATCTGCCGCGCGGCCCCCAGCAGGAAGAGCGCGCCTGTCTCGCCGCTTCCCGCCGCCACGTCCGCCAGGCGTTCTTCCGCCCGCGTCGCGAGCCCACTGCGCAGTTCCGCCCGCGCCATGGCGATCTCGAGCTCGGGTTCGCGCTGGCCTGCGGTCGTCGCGGCCCGCAGTACCTCCAGGGCCGCCGGCGCACGTCCGGCCGCCAGCAACAGGTCGCCCAGAAAGGTCCCTTTGTCCGCGTGCCGGCGCACCTCGCGGATAGCCGCGTCCACGCCGCCTTCCAGGAAGCCCACGCGCGCTGCCAGCAGCAGAGCCCGCGTATCGGCGGAATTGGCCGCCAGCACCTCGTCGACGATCCGGCCGGCTCCCCGGCGGTCGCCCCGTTCCAGCCGCCACACGGCTTCCGGAACGCGCAGGGCGCTCACCTCGCGCGGGCTGGCGGCCTTGACCTCAGCGCCGAACCGCTCCCGGTCGCCCATTGCCAGAAGCACCCAGGCGCGCGCACCCCGCATGGCCGGAGAAGTGCGCTGTTCGGCCGGCGCGCTCTCCAGCGTTTCCAGCGCCACATCGGGAGCCCGCGCGGCCACGCGGTAACGCGCCAATTCCAAGCGCGCAGGCAGAAACGCCGCATCCCGCCGCAGCGCCTCGCTGAGTTCCCCGACGGCGCTGCGCACCTCCCCTCGCCGCAGCAGCACCGCCGCGTGCAGGTAGTGCGCCTGGGCCGCTTCGGGACGCAGCCGCAGGGCCGTCAAGACGCCCACCTCCGCCTCCCCGGTGCGGCCGTCTCCGAGATCGAAGAGCGCCTTCTCGATGAGCGCGTCGAAACCGGGCTCGCGTTTCCCGGCAGCCGCGCGCAGCATCCCTTCGGCATCCGCTTCGCGCCCGGCCGCCAGGTATGCGCCCAGCAGGTTCGCGCGCAGCGACGGGTCGTCCGGATCGAGCCTGTGCAGGCGCTCGAATTCCGCCGCCGCCAGGCCGGTCTGGCCGCTTTCGAGCAGGAACAACCCGTACGACGCGCGGTAGCGACGGCCCGGCAGATCCGCCAGCGCCCGGTACGCCGCGCCCGCCTCGGCCATACGGTTGCGGCCGGCCTCGAGGGCCGCCAGATCGAGCAGGGCCTTGGCGTTGAGCGGATCCCGCCGGAGCACGCCGCGCAGCTTGCCGGCGGCTTCATCCAGCCGTCCAGCCACTATGTGAAACTCGGCCAGCGCGATGATGGCGTCCGCATCGCCACCTTGCGCCGCCGTGCCCAGCAGGGCCTCGGCGCCGCGCGCATCGCCGGACACCATTTTCATTTGCGCCAGGGTGATCGACGAATAGAGCCGCTCCGGGTGGGATGGCAGGGCCTGCTCCAGGCGGCGCTCGGCGGCTTCGTGCGCGCCCAGTTTCCAATCCACGATGGCCAGGGCCGTCACCGCGGCGGCGTCGCCCGGCAGTTGCGCCACCGCTTGCAAGAGCTTATCGCGCGCACCCGCCAGAACTTTGCGATCGCCGCTGGTGGCCATCAGTTCGCCCAGCTTAGCCACCGCGCGCCAGTCGTCGGGCCGCAACTGGATCGCGCGGATCAGCGCCTCGCCCCCCACGCGGCTATTGCCGATCGCCAGGTTGGCCGCCGCTAGTTGGTAATAGGCTTCTTCGTCGAGAGGCGCGGCGGCGATGGCCCGGCGGAAGTTCACGACCGCCTCAGGCACCTTGCGCTCCGCCAGAAGCTTCTCCCCCCGCTCCACCAGCCGGTGCGCGTCGGGGCGCGCGCAGCCGCACGCCGCGGCCAGCGCGAGGGCCAGCAGCGCGGTTCCCCGGCGCATTTTATAGGCGGACAATATTGGCCGCGCGAACGCCTTTGAGGGCATTGCGGGTATCCACTACCAGGCGGGCCTTGCGCGCGATGGCGATGTAAGTCCACCTGCGCGTGATTCGGCGACGATCGCCGCGCAATCGGCCTCCGCCGCGGCGCGCTCCGGATCCTCGCTCACGCACTCGCCCACTTGCTCGTTTGCACGTCGATGCCAGTAACTTCGAATCCGGCTTGGGCGAACTCCATGGCCAGGGGCAGCCCCACATATCCCAAGCCCACGATACCCCCACGAGCAGTCTTGGCTTCTATCTTCTTTGTAAGTCGTTCTGAATAAGGATACGGCATCGCCGGCTGAAGACATCGATGCTCCGGAACAGCACGCGGCGGGCCACCGGCCGCGAGGCACCCGATTCAAGCGCGCCGATCAGAACGCCAGGCCCGATCCGGCCGTCATGACTTTGAGCGGCTCCTCGGCTTCGGCGGGCAGCGCGGCCATTTTATCCTCGATCCCCAGTTTCTTCATTTTGTACAGCAGCGCTTTGTAATCGATCTTGAGCAGAGCGGCCGCCTTCTTGCGGTTCCAGCGGGACGAAGCCAGGGCCGCCAGAATAGCCTCGGTCTCGGCCTGGTGCTTGGCCCGCGTGACCTGCTCCAGAATGGGCGCGCTCGCCTCGGCCGGCTCGAATTGCGCCGGCAGTTCCAGCAGCGGAGCAGCGGTCATGGCCTTGCGCGCCGCCCGCGCGGTCAGCTCGCGCGCGATCAGCCCCGCATCCTGCAGCACCAGCAGCTTGCGCACGCAGTTTTCCAGCTCGCGCACATTGCCCGGCCAGTCGTGCACCAGCAGCGCCTGTTGCAAAGCCGGCGTGATCTCCGGACACGGGCCGTCGCTGCCGGCGTATTTCTGCATCAGAAGTTCGGCCAGCCCGAGGATGTCTTCCTTGCGCTCGCGCAGCGGCGGCACATGCAGCGTGACCACGTTGAGCCGGTAATAGAGATCCTGGCGGAACTGGTTGGTGGCAATGGCCTTCTCCAGATCCTTGTGGGTAGCGGCGATGACCCGGACATCCACATGCAAGGTCTCCCGGCCGCCCAGCCGCTGGAATTCGTGATCCTGCAAAACCTGCAGCAGCTTGGCCTGGAGCTTGAAATCCATGTCGCCGATTTCATCCAGCAACAGAGTGCCGCCGTCGGCGATTTCAAACATGCCGGGCTTGCGCTGGAAGGCGCCCGTGAAGGCCCCCCGCTCGTAGCCGAACAGCTCGCTCTCCACCAGCTCGGAAGGCAGCGCGGCGCAGTTGAGCTTCATGAAGGGCCGGTTGGCTCGCTTGGAATGCGCGTGTATGTGGCGCGCCAGAACCTCCTTGCCCGAACCGGTCTCTCCCTGAATGAGCACCGGCGCCGCGGAAGCCCCCACCTGCGCGGCCATGGCGTACAACTCCTGCACCGCGGCGCTCCACTTCGAGGGAGCGATCTCCTTTCCCTTCCAGCCCGCCTTGAGCACGCCCGGCCGGCGGTCCAAAGCATTGCGGATGGCGATACGCAGCTCTTCATGCCCCAGCGGTTTGCCCAGAAAATCGGTGGCCCCGCACTTCATGGCCTCGACGATCCGCCCCGTGGTGGAAGATCCCGAAAGCATGATCACCGGCAACTGCCGGTCCCTGGCGCGGATTTCGCGCAGCGTCTGTATGCCGTCTTTTTCCGGCATCAGAACGTCCAGCAGCACGGCCGTGAGGCCGCTATTGGCGGACAGACAGTCGAGCGCTTCGTTTCCGTTCTCCGCCAGTTCCACGCTAAATCCCTGGTATCGTAGAGCCGCCGCCACAAAACCCCGCGATTCGGCCTCGTCGTCGGCTACAAGTATCGTTCGTCCCTGATTTTCCGTACCCATTTATGCCGCACCTTTCGCTTGACAGCTACCCGCCACCGCGTCCTTCGATGCGCGGCCGCGACTCTCCGATTCGAACGGAAGGACAAACGACACGGCCGGTCCCCCCTCCCGATTCTCCGCCCAGATTCTGCCTTGATGCCTCTCGACGATCGACTTGCAAATGGCCAGTCCCAATCCGCTTCCCGCGCTGGCCTCCCCCGTCCCATACGTGGCGTACTCTTCGAAGATCCGGTCCAGCCGGTCGGCGGGTATCGCCGGCCCCAAGTTCCAGATATCCACCCGATACGCGTTGGGTTCCGCTTTCATCCCCGTTCGCCGGTCGCCCTGCGCCCCTTGGGCGGGCCCCCCGAGGCCAGCCGGCACGCCGTAGCGCCGGTCCCAAAAGAAAGGATATCCGGCCAGCTCGATACGCCCGTCCTTGGGCGTGAAGCGGCAGGCATTCTCGAAAAGATTCAGCGCCACCTGCTCGATCTGCTCGCGCTCGAAAGCCAATGGGCGCGGGGCAGACGCCAGGTTCATGCTGACCTGGATGCGCCGGCTCGCGGCCAGCGGCTGGATTTCGTGCAGCGCCTGCTCCAGGGGCAGCCGGATCTCGGCGCGCTCAGCTTTGGGCGCCTTGGGCGCGCGCTCGCCGGTGCTCAGCTCGAACATCGCCGCGGTCATGCGCGAGAGGCGCTTCAGGCTGGCCTGAATCCGGCTCAGCACTCCCCGCTGATCGGGCGCCAGCGGGCCCAGCGCCTCATCCAGCAGCAGGCCGCAGTACCCATTGGCAGCCATCAGCGGGGCGCGGAAATCGTGCACCGTCTTGGCTATGAAATCCGTGCGCGCCCGGTCGTATTCCTGCAGCCGGAGGTTGGCCTCCATAAGCCATCCGAGCAGCTCATCGCGATCCCGCCGCAGGCCCTCCACGCTCCCCGCGGCCCGCGCCTGGCCCAGCCATGCTCCCAGCGCCGCCTTCGTAACCGGCTTGAGAACCACCGCCGCTCCGGCGAAGCACTCCGCCCCCGCCGCCGCCAACTCCCTGCGATCGATCACCAATAGATGCCAGTGCGCGGTCTTGGATTCCGGCCGCCAGGAACGCTCTAATCCCGGCTGGTAGCTCCAAATGAAAATCTCCCCCTCCGGCGCATCCCTCTCCGTTTCGGCCCACGCCACTTCGTAGGTGTTTCCGTTCTCGGCCACGATCTCCCGGCACATCCGATAGAGCCGCCGGTCGTCTCCCACCAATACGATTCTAGGCGCTTCCCTTTCTAGCATCGCCTCTCCTCAGACAGCAAGCCATTCAACGTGAACTGGAATGGAAATTCGTCCCAAACTCTCGGTCTGTTCCGGCTGGAACAGCGATGCGATGGCATCCACAACTTAGTTGGATTTAATCGCCATTTATAGGACAAGCTTAGCGCATACCGACACGTTGTCAATAGAAAGTCCCACAGGTTAGTACCGTTACCGCGTGAAAACGACAAAGACTTGGTGCGAATGACAACTTCCCGCCTCTTTCCGCCGCCGCTGGGCTTGTTACAACTCGCGGATGCCGCCGCGGCGGCGTGGCCCCACAAATGCGCTGTGGCACCGCGCGGGCGGCTATGCCACTACCGGTTGCGCCGTTCGCTCCGGCCATCATGCCGCCAGCCGCCGACAGATGACACAGAGAGCGCCCACCGAGCGAAGGAAGCGGATGCGGCTGGAGTTGCATTGGTCCGTTCGTCTCCGAAAACCCGGGTCCGGCATGGAGGCGCAGGCCGAAACCAGCAATATCAGCAGCGAAGGATTCTACTGTACCTTGAAGCAGTCACTTACTCCCGGCCAGACCGTCGATTGCGCCATTGGGATTCCGGCGCCCGCTTCTCCCAACCGGCAGCACTACGTGAACTGCCAGTGCACGGTCCTCCGCGTCGAGCGTCTAAGTGACGAGTCATTCGGAATAGCTTGCCGCATCGACGACTATTCGCTATCTCCGGGAATAATCGAGTAACTATCCGGACTCGCGGCGGCAGCCTGTTACAGCAGCCGGGCTTCGGTCGTTTTTAGGTGCATTTACTGTAGCAGCGCGGCGCCTGTTTTGCCTAGTACCTTTTGTATGGAGAGACCCATCTATTCCGCCCGTTTGTTCGCGATACGACAGGCCCCCGAACCCGTGCGCCTGCGCCAAGGCGCCGAAGCGGTCGGCAGGAAGATTCAAAAAAATGGCACAATATCCCACGCTCTCCCCGGAAACCCGCTGCGGCGCGGCGCATGCCGCTTCTGGAATGGCGAGATGCCGCCTTTAAATGGCCCGATTTGGCGTTTATGCGGCCTTAACCCGCGCGCGAACGGCCGGCTCTGTGGTCTTGAACGTGCAAACCGCATGGCTTCGCGAGGTGTGCGATGACTTGTCGCCCGGTCACATTAATTTTGTTCGGCGCGCTGGCGGGAGCCGGCTGGGCCGCGCCCGAGGACGCTCCCACGGCGCCCGTGGTGCCAGCCAAGAGCGTGGTCTCGCCGCAATACCGCATCGGTGCCGGCGATGTTCTGCAGGTGATCGTCTGGAAAGAGCAGGACGCCACGGTCCCTGGCGTGGTGGTGCGCGCGGATGGCAGAATCGCGCTGCCGTTCGTCAAGGAGATTAACGTCTTGGGGCTTACGCCCGCCCAGGCGGAAGGCGCCATTACGGACCGCCTGAAGCCGTTCATCAACGACCCCGATGTCACCGTCATCGTACGCGAAGTGCACAGCAAGCGCATTTATATGGTCGGCGCGGTCAAGCACGAAGGCGTCATCGACCTGAAGTACCCCATGACCGTGCTGCAGGCTCTCAGCGAAGCCGGCGGCCTGACCGATTTCGCCAAGCGCAAAAAGATCTACGTCCTGCGCAATCAGATCAACGGCCAGCAGGTTAAGCTCTATTTCAACTACGACGAAGTAATTCACGGACAGAATATGGCGCAGAATATCCAGGTGGCACCGGACGACACCGTCGTCGTCCCGTAGTAAGTTCCGCGATCTCGGGCGCGGGCCTTCCCCGTGAATGTGAGGGCTGGGCGGTGAGGATCGGCAGTTGGGGGGCTATGTTGGCAGAGGAAAAAGAGCGGCTCGTTCTGGTGGCCGAGGACGATGCGGAAATTCGCGGCTACCTCGAGATGGCTTTGCGCTGTGAGGGCTATGGCGTCGAAGCCGTCGCGGACGGCGAAGAAGCCTTGAACTGCTTCGCCATGGGCATGCCGATTTCCGCCGTGCTCCTGGACGTCATGCTCCCCCGGCGCGATGGTCTTCAGGTGCTGCGCGAACTCCGCAACAGTGGCCGCAGCCTGCCCGTGATCGTCATTTCCGGCTCGCCCTCTCCCGGCCTGGTGGTGGAGGCCATGCGTCTCGGCGCCAACGATTTTCTGGGCAAGCCCATCACTCCCGAAAGCCTTCGGCGTTCCCTGAAGGGAGTCTTCGGCGCGGACGAACCGGAGGCCGCGCCGGCCGTGGGCGCCGCCCCTCTCGGGCCTCTATTCTTCGGGCTCAGCCCGGCCATGCGCGACCTGCAGAGCCTGGTCAAGCTGGTGGCCCGCTCGGAAACGCCCGTCCTGATCCAGGGCGAAACCGGATCCGGCAAGGAGATGCTGGCCCGCCACATCCATGCCAATTCCGCGCGCGCCCAAAGGCCTTTCGTCAAACTCAACTGCGCCGCGCTGCCTTCGGAGCTAGTGGAAAGCGAGCTGTTCGGCTACGAGCGGGGGGCTTTCACGGGCGCGTTCCAGCGCAAGCCCGGCATGTTTGAAATCGCCGACGGCGGCACTCTGCTGCTGGATGAAATCGGCGACATGGATTTCAAGCTCCAGGCTAAGCTGCTGCAGGTTTTGCAGGATCACGAATTCCAGCGGCTGGGCGGCAAGGAAACCGTGCGCGTGGACGTGCGCGTGATCGCCGCCACCCACAACGACCTGGAAAAATCGATGGCCGCAGGCCTCTTCCGCCAGGATCTCTATTACCGGCTGAACGTGGTGGCGCTGCATGTCCCGCCGCTGCGCGAGCGCAAGGACGACATCATCCCGCTGGCCGATTTCCTACTGGACAAGCACTCCACCGACGAGCTGGCTCCCGAGCTCACGCCCGCCCTCCAGCAGGCCCTCCTGATGCATCACTGGCCCGGAAACGTACGCGAGCTGGAGAACGTGATTCGCAAGCTCACCGTGATCCGCGACCCCGTCCTGATCGCGCACGAGCTGAGCTCGCGGTCGGCCCGCAAAGTCCTGGCCGCCCCGCCTGTATCCGAGGGGCCCCCGCGCCCCGCGCCGGCCGTGGACACCGCGCCCATTCTGGAGCAGGTCACGCGCGCCAAGCAGCAGGCCGAGACGGAAGCCATTCTGGCGGCTCTCAACACCACGCGCTGGAATCGCAAGAAGGCCGCAACCCTGCTCAAGATCGATTATAAAGCGCTGTTGTACAAAATGAAAAAACTTGGACTGGATGGCGGCTCGCCGCCTCTGGATCTGGTCAGAATCGCGAGCGCTGAAAGCGAGCGCTCCTGACGTTCAGCCGATCTGGCGGCGCGGCGCCGTGTATTCGTACTCTAGATCCGCGTCCCGGCGCAAGGCCAGTTCGGTGCGGTTCTTGACCCCTAATTTTCGGAAAATATTATGCAGGTATTCCTTAATGGTCCCTTCGGTGAGGCATAGTTCGGCCGCGATCTCTTTGTTGGCTTTGGCTTCACGCACCAGATCGACGATCTGGCGTTCGCGAAAAGACAGTTGCCGGGACACCATTTCGAGATTACTGCCAGCTTTGGGCTGACGGCAGCTTGGACAGGTATATTCCCGTCCCATGGCACCGAAGAGCCTGCCGCACCGCGCGCAACTCTTGGGGACCCGAATGATGGCCGGGCCTGTAAGGCTGATCACCCCTGAAATTCGCATGAAATTCGGCTTCTCCTTCCCTTACACTGCTCGCTGTTAAAATAAGAACAATTCAGTGCACGAATCGCGCCAAACACCGTTTATTCTTTAAAAACAATAACCTACAAGCGTTTAGTGACCCTCGAAGGATCCCGGGGTGAAAAAATTACCTGATGTACACTTTGTCCTGTCGATTGCAATATGTAAATTCGTTATACAACATACGTTGTTTGCCCACGTCTTCCCGAAATGGCCCTACACTAGCTTGGAGTCGGCTCAACAGGTGTATCGCGCCAATCGCCTTCAGTAGCGCGCGAGAACCCATCTAACCTATGCCAAACCGTACTGCAATCATCGTCGGCGCCGGGCCGGCCGGACTGACGGCCGCTTTCGAAATGCTGTCCCGCACCGATATCCAGCCCGTGGTACTCGAAATGAGCGAATACATGGGCGGCATCTCGCGGACCGTGAACTATAAGGGCAACCGCATCGATATCGGCGGTCATCGCTTCTTCTCCAAATCCGATCGCGTCATGCAATGGTGGCTGGATTTTATGCCCCTCGATGAGGCTGCCGATGCCGGCGCCGAGATCGCCTATCAGGGCCAGCGTCGCACCCTTACGGCGGCGCCCGTGGCATCCGGCTCCCAGCGCTCCGATGCGGTCATGCTGGTGCGCACGCGCCTTTCCCGCATCTATTTCATGCGGCGCTTCTTCACCTATCCCATTTCGCTGAGCGTCGAGACCATCCGCAACCTGGGAATCCCGCGCACCATCGGTATTGGGTTCAGCTATCTGCGCAGCGCGCTGTTCCCCATACGCCCCGAAAAGAACCTCGAGGATTTCTTCATCAACCGCTTCGGCCGCCGCCTGTACCTGACCTTCTTCAAGTCCTATACCGAGAAGGTGTGGGGCGTGCCCTGCGACCAGATCAGCCCGGAATGGGGCGCACAGCGCGTGAAGGGCCTCTCGATTTACAAGACCCTGCTCCATCTGGCCCGCAAGATGGCGCCCTCCCGGCGCACGGAGATCTCCCAGAAGGACGTCGAAACCTCGCTCATCGAACGATTCATGTATCCCAAGTACGGCCCCGGCCAGATGTGGGAGGAAGTGGCCCGGCGCGTCACCGCCGAGGGCGGCCGCATTCTCACCGGCTGGCGCGTGGAACGCATGGAACAGCGCGACAATCGCCGCATCGAAGCCCTCTGGGCCGTCAACAACCAGACCGGCGAGCGCCGCCGCTTCGCGGGCGATTTCTTCTTTTCCACCATGCCGGTCAAAGAGCTGATCGGCTCGCTCGACCCGGCCCCTCCCGCCAATGTCCGGGAAGTTGCCGATGGGCTTATGTATCGCGATTTCCTCACCGTGGGCCTGCTGTGCAAACGCCTGCGCATTCGCGACCCCAAGGACGGCGCGACCGTGAAGGATAACTGGATCTACATCCAGGAGCCGGACGTGCAGGTCGGCCGCTTGCAGATCTTCAACAACTGGAGCCCCTTCATGGTGGCCGACCCCGATACGGTCTGGATCGGGCTCGAGTATTTCTGCAACGACACCGACGGGTTGTGGAACAAATCCGAGGCCGAGCTGATCGCGCTGGCCAAGGCCGAGATGGTCAAGATCCGCGTCTTAACTTCGGAAGAAGACGTTCTGGATGCCACCGTGATTCGCATGCCCAAGGCCTACCCGGCCTACTTTGGCGCCTACGAGCGCTTCCCCGAAATCATCAGCTACGCCGATGGCTTGGAAAACCTCTTCCTGGTGGGGCGCAACGGCATGCACCGCTACAACAATCAGGATCACTCCATGCTGACCGCCATGACCGCCGTGGACAACATCATGTCCGGCGTGCGCAGCCGCGACAACCTCTGGGAATTGAACACCGAGCAGGATTACCACGAAGAGAAGAAAGAGGCGCCGGCCAGCGAGGGCACTCCCTCCCTGGCGGCCAGCTAATCCGGGCGCCCGGATCCGGCCGTCACAGCATCTGATAGCCGGTCCATAACAATATCGCCGCCAGGCCAATCCGCAACGGCCGCGCCGGAACCAGGGGAGCCAGGCGGCTGCCAAGCAATACGCCCGGAATCGATCCCGCCAGCAGCACCGGCACCAGGTTCCATTCCACTCCGCCCGAGATCCCGTGCACCAGCCCGGTGACGGATACCAGGATGGCCGCGTGAAACACGTCCGTGCCCACCACCTTGGATGTCTTGGACGGATAGAGCAGCATCAGGAAGGGCGCCATGAGCGAGCCGCTCCCCACTGAAGTGGCGCCCACGCAGAAGCCCACCACCCAGCCCCATATCACCGTGCCTCTCTCGTAGAGAAACCGGCCGCCGGGACGCTCCGCCGTCCCCTTGCGGAGGAGCACCAGTATGCGCGCCAGCAGGATGGCCGCTACGGCGATCAACAGCACCCCGATGGCAGTGCGCACATAATGTTCCGCGTTATGCGTGACGTGCGGCAGCAGGACTACCACCAGCGACCCCATCAGCCCGCCCGGCACGCTGCCCAGCGACAGTTTGCGCACCACCGGCAGATCCACCGTACCCTGGCGCAGGTGCACCCACGCACCGACAATCTTGGTGATCGCGCCGTACACCAGGTCCGTGCCCACGGCCATCACCGGCCGGACGCCCAGCACCAGGATCAGAAATGGCGCCATCAGCGCGGCGCCGCCCATGCTAGTGATGCCGATCAGGATCCCCACCGCGAAGCTCATCAGCAGCAGCGGAAGGTGCGCGCTCACTCGGGACTCCCCGATCCGGGAAGGAATCCGCGCTCTTCGAGCAGGCGGAGCGCCGCGCCGGCTCCCTCCGGCGCATCCTCGACAAAGCTCTTGCGCCCCACTGCCTCGCGCGTGCGCTCGCGCAATTCCGCGTCCCCCGCCCCGTAAATTAGGGCGATCACCCCAGCCTCGTTCAGTTCCCGCGCGATCTCCGCCGCTCCGGCCGCGGCCGCGAAGGCGTGCACCCGGCAGCCCGCGTCGAACAGCGCGCGCTCCAATCCATAGGCTGTCTCGGCCGCCGCCAGCCAGACCGTCGCCGCCCGATGCCCCGCCCTGGCCTGCTGCTCCGCCGCCGTGATGTGCCGCGCGGGGGCTTTCGGCAGCCGCTCCTCCCGCCCCGTCATGCCCGGCTCGCGCCCGGTGATCATGCCCGCCGCCACCG
Organism: uncultured Solibacteraceae bacterium; assembly: GCA_964427655.1. GTDB lineage: Bacteria > Acidobacteriota > Terriglobia > Bryobacterales > Bryobacteraceae > CAVQNQ01. Next base: position 99,803 of record CAYRWE010000001.1, read on the forward strand.
TGGCGTTGCTCATGGGGTCGATCAGGATGAAGCTGCCGGTGGCGCGGTTGCGCCGGTACGGGTCGTAGAACAGCGGCTTGCGCGTTTCGACCACCACCGCGCCCATGTCGTTCAGCCCCAGCGTGGCGGATGGCTCCTTCTCCAGGCTGTCGATATTCACCCGGTAGCGCACGGCCGACACGGTGGCCCGCACCGTCTGCGTGGTGTGTTTGAGCAGGTAGTCGCGCCCCGGTTCCAGCGGCTCGTCCCGCATCCAGACCATGCGCGCGTCGAACTTGCGCGCCACGCGCGGAGGGTGCGAGGGCGGCGCCAGCATATCGCCCCGGCCAATATCGAGCGGGTCTTCGAGCACCAGCGCCACCGACATGGGTGGGAACGCCTCGCTCAGTTCGCCATCGTACGTCACGATCGAACGCACCCGCGTGGTGCGCCCCGAAGGCAGCGCCATGACCGCGTCGCCCGGCCGGACCACCCCCGAGGCCACCTGCCCCGCGTATCCCCGGAACTGCGCGTCCGGCCGCATCGCCAGTTGCACCGGAAAGCGGAACTCCGTCATGTTGCGGTCGCTCGCGATATGCACCGTCTCCAGGTAGTGCAGCAGGCTGGAATCGCCGAACCACGGCATGCGCGCGCTCTTCTTCACCACGTTGTCCCCGTGGAGCGCGCTGATGGGAATGAAGTGGAGGTCGGGCGCCTGCAGCCGTGCCGCGTAGGCGGTGAACTCGGCCCGTATGCTTTCGAAGGCCGCCTCGCTGTAATCCACCAGGTCCATCTTGTTCACCGCCACCACGATGTGCTGAATGCCCACCAGCGACGCGATGAACGCGTGCCGGCGCGATTGCGGCAGCACCCCCAGGCGCGCATCCACCAGGATGATCGCCAGGTTCGCCGTGGAAGCGCCCGTAGCCATGTTGCGCGTATACTGCACGTGGCCGGGCGTATCGGCGATGATGAACTTCCGCCGCGGCGTCGAGAAGTAGCGGTACGCTACGTCGATGGTGATGCCCTGTTCCCGTTCCGCGCGCAGTCCATCGGTCAGCAGCGCCAGGTCCACTGCGCCCGCGTCTCCGTTTTCCGAGGGCCGCCGCGCCGCCGCGATCTGGTCTTCGTAGGCCCCGCTGGAATCGTACAGCAGGCGGCCGATCAGCGTCGATTTGCCGTCGTCCACGCTGCCGGCGGTGGTGAGGCGCAGCAGGTCCGTCTCGGCGTCCCGGCGGATGAAGGCCTCGATCGCGGCCGTCTCCGCGTGGCCTGTCGCATCCGTGTAGCTCATCGCGTCCGCGCGGCCCATCAGAAGTAGCCCTCGCGCTTCTTCAGCTCCATCGAGCCATCCTGGTCGTGATCGATCGCCCGATTCTCGCGCTCCGAACGGCGGAACAGCAGCATCTCTTCGACGATCTTGGGCGCCGTATCGGCCCGCGAGCGGATGGCTCCGGTGCAGTGCGTGCAGCCCAGCGAACGCATGCGCGACCAGATCGCGCGCGGCCGCTCCCCGGGCAGCAGGGGCGTATCTTCGTAATACGGCAGCAGCGTTTCGCCGCGCACCAGCATCTCCCGCTCCCGCGCGAAGTACAGCGGCACCACCGGAATGTTCTCCAGGTGGATGTACTGCCAGATATCCAGCTCCGTCCAATTGGAAAGCGGGAACACGCGGATGCTCTCCCCTTTGTCCACGCGCCCGTTGTACAGGTTCCACAATTCCGGCCGCTGATTCTTGGGGTCCCACTGCCCGTACCGGTCGCGGAAGGAGAAGATTCTCTCCTTGGCCCGCGAGCGCTCTTCGTCCCGTCGCGCGCCGCCGAACGCGGCGTCGAAGCCGCCCTCCTCCAAAGCATCTAATAGGGCCCGTGTTTTCAAAACAGCGCAGCACTTTTGCGTTCCCAGGCGAAACGGGCTGGCGCCCTCCTCGATGGCCGCGCGGTTGGTGTGCACAATCAGCCGGGCCCCGATCTCGCGCGCGAAGCGATCGCGGAACTCGATCATCTCCGGAAACTTGTAGGTGGTGTCGATATGCAGCAGCGGAAACGGCAGCCTGCCCGGATGGAACGCCTTCTGCGCCAGCCGCACCATCGCCGAAGAGTCCTTGCCGATGGAATAAAGCATCACGGGACGCTCGAACTCGGCCACCACTTCCCGCAGGACGTGAATGCTCTCCGCTTCGAGGGCGCGCAAATGAGAAAGTATCAGACCCCTCACGTTCAGGCTTTGAGATTAACAAATAGCCGGTCCGGCGGGGTACTCCGCAATCGCCGCACATCTGGAAACCGAACGGGAAAAAGAGCCATTCCCGGGCATCTCCCAGACCCATCGGCGCCCCGCAAGGCGCTGCAAACATAAGATATCGGGGAATCCGCTGGATACCTTTAGCTGGTCAAGGAATTGCCCTAGTCAGGGTGGGCGAACGCGTGCCCCGGAGGTCCGCAGTTGGCGCGGAGATCAGTAGATCGATATCGTGAAATGCCGAATTATCTCCGGCCGGGCCCGGGTTATACACCGTTAGATACCGTGCCGTTTGGCCGCGCCGCCGAACGCGCTGTCGCCCGACATGATCCGGCTCTTTAACCAGTACGTATCTCCCAAGACGCTCCTGCTGGCGGGGCTTGAGACCATCCTTATCTCGCTGTCGCTGCTCTGCGCCGTCCGCCTGCGCTTCTGGAACGACGCTTCCGGATTCCACTCGTGCACCGGTATGCCGCGTTTCGCCTGGCAACTGCTGGTGGTGGTAGTGGTGTTTCAAGCCTGCTTTTATTTAAACGATCTCTACGGCCCCTCTCCCGACAGCTTTCGGGAAGACGAGGGCCTGCGTGTGGGACAGTCCCTCGGCGCGGCTTCGCTGTTGCTGGGTTTGCTCTATTGCCTGATTCCCGGTCTCCTGGTCGGCCATGGCGTGTTCTTCCTGAACATGCTTCTGGCCGGCGGCCTGGTGTTCCTTTCCCGCGCGGCCCTGGACCGCGTGTGGTCGGCCACCCCGGCGCAGAACATCGTCATCCTGGGCGCCGGAGCCCTGGCCGCGATCGTGGCCCGCGAGATCGGCGCCCGTCACGACCTGAAGTGGAACCTGCTCGGATACATCGAGGATTCCTCCACGGCATCCGGACAGACGCACGGGCTGCCCGGCCTGCCGCTGGTGGGCCAGTGGACCGATCTGGAAACGCTGGCGCTCGACCATCGCGTGGCGCGCATCATCGTGGCCCTGGAGGACCGCCGCGGCATCCTGCCCACCGCCGCCCTGGTCAAGCTGCGCGTGCGCGGCGTAGTGGTCGAGGACGCCCACTCGGCCATCTCGGCCCTCACCGGCCGCGTCTGGCTGAGCACCGTGCGGCCGAGCTGGTTCGTCTTCTCCGACGGCTTTTACCGCTCTCCCCTCACCGGCCTCATCAAACGCGTAATCGACATCTGCTGCGGCGTGCTGGGGTTCTTTCTCTCGCTGCCCATCATGCTGGCGGTGGCCCTGGCGGTGAGGCTCGATTCGCCCGGCCCCGTGCTCTACCGCCAGCTCCGCGTCGGCTGGAAGGGCGACACGTTCGAAATTATCAAGTTCCGTTCCATGCACGTCGATGCCGAGCGCCGCAACGGCGCGCAGTGGGCCACCGTCAACGATCCGCGCATCACCCGCATCGGCAGGTTCCTGCGTAAGTTCCGTCTCGACGAGCTGCCTCAGTTCGTCAACGTGATCCGCGGCGATATGAGCTTTGTGGGACCGCGCCCCGAGCGCCCTTCCTTCGTAGCCGCCCTGCGCGAGGAGATTCCGTACTACGACGAGCGCCATTCCGTGCGCCCCGGCCTGACCGGGTGGGCGCAGGTTCAGTATCCCTACGGCGGCAGCGTCATCGACGCCTATCGTAAGCTCGAGTACGATCTGTTCTATCTTAAGAACATGTCGCTGCTGTTCGATTGCGCCATTATCTTCCAGACCATCCGCATCGTGCTGGCCGGCGAGCACGGCCGCTAGCGTTCTTCCCCGCCGCGCGGTTCCCAAACCTTGGGCCGAAATCGCGATTTATGGCGTTCGATTCGTTCCCTTTCCGTTTTCGCCATGGAACTGCGCGACTTATTACGCCGCCGTTTGGCCGGGAAATTGCCCTTCTACCTCTCGGTTTACTATCGGTAAACAGGGGGCGGAGTGCGAAGAATCGCTCAAATGATTTTGGTTGTCGCAGTTCTGACGGGTGGGGCCTTCACCGCCCAGCTATGGATCGCGCCCGCCAAAGCATCGCCGGGCTTTCTCGGCGCCCTTCAAATCGGCGATTTAGCGATGTCCGAGCCGGTAGGCATCATGCTGGCCAGCGCGCTGCTGTTCGGCTCTACCACGCTTTTGCGCCGGCGCCGCGCCAATCGCCAGGCTTCGCTCCGGATCGTCCCGCGGCCCACGTGGATACTGCCCGAGACCGGCGGAAAAATAAACGAGGCCGTCTGATTTCGCGACTCGCTTCTTCTTGTTTGGCAGTGACGTTGCTCCTCTCTCTTGTATAGAGGCATCTCCGCATGGCAGCAGCTAAAGAACACCTCGCAGCAGTCAAAGAGCACCTGGATACGCCCCAGCCGCAGCCGTATGTCTGGTCGTTTCCCGGCGCGCCGATCAGAATTCATCTATCCCTCGATGTGGTCGAGCGTCTCACGCTGCGCTTCAGGGTCAACAATGGCGCGGCGTCTTTCGGCCTGTTACAGGGCCGCGTCGACGGCCTCACCACGATCGTCACCGGCGTTTTGCCGCTGGCCTCGGCCGAGGCCGCGGAGATCGAACGCACGGTGGGCAAGCTCGCGGCGCCGTCCAGCCATTCGGTAGTGGGCTTTTATCGCAGCCTGCCGCCATCTCAGCAGCCCGAGGACTTGCGCCTGAATGAGAAGGACATGGCCCTGGCCAACACCTTCTTTGGCAACTCCTCCAGTGTCATCCTGCTGGTTCAGCCCTCCACCGCCGGCCCGGCCAACGCCACCTTCTTTTTCCGCGATGGCGGCCACCTGAACGGCGATTTCGCCTTTCTGGAATTTCCCTTCGACGCGCACCAGTTGGGCATTGCCGCGAAACGCCGCGCGGAGGACCCCCAACGCGGCCCGCTGGAAGTTCTTCCGCTGGCTCCCACGCGCACCCAATCTCGCGGCCCGGGCCAGAGCCAGGGGATTTGGAAAGGCGTGGCCTGGTCTCTCCTGGCAGCCTGTGTCGGCGGCGGCGCCGCGGTTGGCGTGCGCTTCTTCCTCGAAAGATCGCACTGGACCCCGGCGGTATCCGCGCCGCCCCAGCCCGTCACCACTATTGCGGCCCCGCTGCCATCCTTGGGTTTGCAAGCCGAGCGGCAGAACGGCGACCTGAAAGTCACCTGGAACCGCGAATCCGCGGAGATCTCCAATGCCACATTGGGCGTCATCTCCATCAAGGACGGCAATTCGCACCGCACCATCTCGCTCCAGGCCGCTCAAGTGCGCTCGGGCAGCCTTCTCTACTCCCCCATGAGCGACCAGGTTCAAATGGATCTGGCGGTCGCCACGCCCACGGGGAGTGTCACCGACTCGGTATTGGTGCTGCTTCCCAAGGCAGGTCCCGTGCAGACTGTCGCGGTCCGGCCCCCCCAGCCCGCCACCTTGCCGGCCGCCGCCTTGCCGGCACCCGCCTGGCCGGCCCGGCCCGCTGCTCCGCAAAGCACCTCCCGCGTGGAGCCGGCTAAGCCTTTCACTCCTCCGCCGGATCGCCAGCGTGAATCCACGGCCGCGGCCGCGCCATACGAGCCTCCCGTGTTGACCGCTGAAGCCCATCCCGAACAGCTAATCGCCGCGCCCTTGAACCACCCCGCTCTCACCTTACAGCCGCCGCCGCCCCCCGCCGCCGCCTCCGCGCCACCATCGCGGCCGGCACCTGTCGCGGCGCCTGTATATCACGCGGCCGAACCCCTCTATCAGGCGCGGCCGATCTTCCCGGTCTCTCTGAAGAACGTCGTGACCCGGCCCATGACGGTTGAAGTCCTGGTCTCCATCGATGAAACCGGCAAAGTGGTAAAGGCCGATCCCCAGGCGCAAACGGGCGTGCATCCCATGCTGCAGCTCTCCGCCGCGACGGCCGCCCGGCAATGGAAGTTCAGCCCCGCGCACCAGGGCGACCGGCCCGTGCCCAGCCAGATGCTGCTGCGCTTCAACTTCACCCCGCTGCGGTGAGCGCGGAAATCCGCTACCGCGCGGAACGCGCCAGTTCGATGACCGCGATTTCGGGCGGGCAGTTGTAGCGTACCGGCAGCAGTGAGCAGCCCACTCCCGCGCTGGTATAGCCCACGGTGCTCCCACGCCGCCAGCGCCCCTGTGTGTAGGCCTTCGGACAGGTCGCGTTGATCATCAGCGGCCCCCAATGCGGAAGCCGCACCTGCCCCGCGTGCGTGTGCCCGCACAGGTACAGGTCGATGGCCGCGTCGGCCGCCTCGGCATACAATTCGGGCGTATGCGCCAGGAGCAGTTTGAAGGCGCCTCCGGGCACGGCCGCCAGCGGCGTGGAAAGGTCGTCGCAGCCGTAGTAATGGGCATCGTCCACGCCGATGGCCCAGAACCCTCCGGCGATCTTCACGGCTTCGTTGATCAGCATCCGCGCGCCCATCTCCGCCAGCTCCTGCGCCATGTTGGCTTCATCGTGGTTGCCCAGAATCGCCAGCACCCCCAGGCGCGCGCGCACCGCCCGTAGAATCGTGCGCATCCCCGCGTAGACGCGGTCGCACGGTCCTTCCACGTCGAAGCGGTAGTCTCCCGTCATGACGCACAGATCCACCGGCAGGCCGCTCACGATGCGGGCCACCGCCGCGGCCAACCCCTCCTGCCCGTCGATGTGCAGATCGCTCAGATGCAGGAGGCGCAGACCGTTCGCCTCCACCGGCAGGTTGGGAAACTCGAACCGCACATGCCGCACCACCGGCCGCAGCGCATTGGCCAGCCCCCGGCCGTACAGCCCGGTGGCCAGCAGCGCGCCTTGTACCAGCGGACGCACCAGGTTTCTGTGCCGCGCCATAAAATCGCCGCGCCCGTGCGCCATGCGGCCCTTGTGATGCAGCCGCTCGGCGGCTCGGCGCGGCGCCAGCCGCCATTCGAGATCGGAAACCCAAGTGGTATCGCTCAATTGTTCCGGCATGAGATCGGTGCGAAAGATCCTGAAGTCCGTGGTGGATGCTGGCGGAGTGCGTGAACCGCTGGCTTACGCGTGCGGCTCCATCCCGCTTGACGCACTACACCAGCATCCATAGCTCCATTCGATTTCTCCCGCGCCTCTCGATCCCGCCCTTGTGGCTTTTTCCGCGCGGACCTTCACGGTCGGTCCGCGACCTGCCGCCAGGGCCATTCCGCGCGCCGCTGCACACAAAAAAACGGGGCCCTGTTTGCCAGGGCCCCGCGGACTGCTTCCCATGCGTTATTGCCAGGTTGCCATGTGTCGCCGCCGCCGCTCACTGCGTTGCGCGGCCGTCTCCAGTTACGGATTCTGCACCTGGAAATTGCCGATGATGTCGTCGCAGGAGTAGAACCCGCCTCCCCAGCCCACGTGCGGATCGGTGGCTCCGAAGGTGAATGAAGAGGTGCTGGTCCAGTTCGGCGTCGCCTTGGCGTAGGATGTCTTGTTAACCAGGTTGCCGTTCAGGTACAGGCTCATGTTGGTGCCATCCCAAACCATGTTGACATTCATTGCCACTCCGGCGCCGAACAGGGCGTCCTCTGTTCCCGTGGGAACGAGGTAAGTCAACCCGCTGGTCCCGCCCATATTGTAGTAGAACGAAAGGCGCCCCCACACGGCCTGGACCTGGAAGAAAAACAGATCCTGGCTGTTGTCCCACGTGTCGAAGACCTGCCGGTAATTGTATTCCGGCAGCGCCTGGCGCGCGGCGAAGCTATAGCTCGATTGCAGGTTGAAACTGACCTGGCCCTGGTTCACGCCGAAGGTCTGTCCCACCTGCGTGCCCTGAACGTTATAGAACGCCGTATTGCTGTTCTGTTGGCCGCCGGTCGTGAACGAGACGCCGGCCGGCGCGAAGTTCACCGACCCGGTTCCGCGCACCACCAGCTTGAGCGGGATCCCCACCGTCGGGTTCACCGTGGAGCCGTTGCTGGTTCCGATTACTTCCGAAGCTACGCCTTTGATGAAAGCCGTGGTCGCCGCCGATGTCGGGCTGCTTGTCGAGGTCGCCGTGCTGCTTGTCGCGGTCGTCGTGCCACCTGTGGAAGTTGTGGGACTGCCCGTCGCGGTCGTTGTGCTGCTCGTGGAGGTTGTCGGGCTGCTCGTCGAGGTGGTCGTGCTGACCGTGGAGGTTGTGCTGCTCGTCGAGGTCGTGGAAGATCCCTGGAGTGTGAAGGTGACGGTCTTTGAAACACCGCCCGACGTAGCCGTGATGACCGCACTCCCGCCGATGGTTCCGGCCTTGGCGGTAAATCTGGCGCTCACATTGCTCCAGGACACCCCCGCCGATGCCGGAACCGTGAGCGCCGTGCTGCTCGACGAGAGCGCGATGGTCGCCCCGCCGGTGGGCGCCCCGGTGCTCAGCTTAACCGTGCACGTTGCCGACGCGCTGGATGCCAGCGTGGTGGGAGTACAGATGAAGGAACCCAGCGCCGGGCCGGTGGAAACCGGAGCCGTCGGAGTGGACGGAGGAGTCGGGGTGGACGGAGCCGTCGGGGTGGACGGAGAAGCGGGGGCCGTCAGCGCGATCGAAGCCGTCTTCGAGACGCTGCTATAGGTCGCCTGGATCGTGCCCGTCTGGCTGGTGGAAACTGTTCCGCTGGTGGCCGTGAAGGACGTCGAAGTAGCGCCCGCCGCTACCGTCACCGCGGCCGGAACCGCCAAAGGAGCGCAGTTGGAAGAGAGGCTCACCGCGGCACCGCCCGCCGGAGCCGCCGCGCTCATGGTGGCCGTGCAGGTGGTCGATCCGTTCGAAGCCAGGCTGCCCGCTCCGCAGCTCAGCGAAGAGAGCCCGGCCACCGGAGCCGCGGCCGCTATCGCGATGCTCAGCCCCGCCGTGGCCGTGCGCGAAGCGCTATCCGCCACCTGTACCGTGAAACTGAAGGACCCCGCCGCTGTGGGCGTGCCGCCGATGGTGCCGTTATACAGGCTCAATCCGCCCGGCAGAGATCCGGATGCGATCGACCAGGTGTACGGCGCCGTTCCGCCGCTGGCGCTCAACGCCTGCGAATAGCCGGTACCCGCCGTTCCGCCAGGCAGACTGCCGGTGCCGATGGTCAGGGCCGGCACCGCCGCGGCGCTCCCGCTGCTCTGGTACGCACCGATATCCGGCGTGCTGCCGCGCGTCTTCCCCGTGATGTCCACCGAAGGAGCGTCCGCCGCCAGGCCCGCTTTCATGGCCGCACTGCCCGCCAGCAACTGCAGGTTGAAATTCTGCGCCGTGTTGTACCAGGCCGGGCTCACCGCCGCCAGCATCGGATTGGCTTGCGAATTAGTCGCCCCGCCCAGGTGGGTGCCCTCGAACTGCGCGAAGCTCAGAGTCGTCGAGGCGCTCTGCGCGTAGTTGTACG
>CAYRWE010000002.1:0-66478 GCA_964427655.1 uncultured Solibacteraceae bacterium
GCGAAATCCACGGCGTAGAGATGCGCGTAGCCGGTGCGCTCGGAGACGAACCAGACCTCGCGGCCGTTCTTCATCCAGCCCACGGCGCCACCCGCGGGCGCGCCCAGCCAGGCGTCGTCGTGATCGGAGGCCAGCACGCGGGTCTTGCCGGTGGCCGGGTCGAGCGCCAGCAGCCAGTGGTCCTTGGCGGCATACGCGCGGATCACCGCCTTTGCGCCGTCTTCGGACCACACCGGAGCGGCCAGTTGCACGACGCCACTTTGTCCGTGTTCCACCCACTTCACCTCTCCGGTATCCACGGCGATCTCGGCCACGCGGACGACGGTCTGCGCGTCGCCCACATTGGCGCGCCCGTGTATGTCTTCGGCATAGGCCGATTCGGTGACGTAATTGGGCACCATGGTATTGCGCGCGCCAGCGCCGCTTTCCCCGATGGCCGCCATTACGAATTTCTCGTCGGGCGAGAGTTCCAGCGAAGCCACGGACTGGCGCGGCTGCAACGTGAAAGGCTGGCGCGGATTCTCCTTCTTGCGCCGGGCTTCCTCCTCTTCGCGGCGCGCGGCCCGCTCGCGCACGGCCTCGAGCAGCTCTTTCTGCTCCTTCTTGAGGTACTCCTGGCTGTCCGTGCCGCGCGGCGGCTCGATGCCGGTGGCCGCGGGCGCGCCGGCGCGTTCGCCACGGCCGCCACCGCTATCCGCCGGATTCGCGGGCGGAGCCGTGCGAATGTCGGTCAACTGGACCAGAGAGCCATCCGCCAGCGACATCGTATAAAGATTGTTGGCGCGCGTGAAGGCCACACGGCGGCCATCGCGCGTGAAGTGAGGATCGCTTTCGGCATCGGCCGTGCGAGTGAGCCGGCGCGTCGCGCCGCCGATGCGGTCGTAGAGGAACAGGTCGCCATCGCGCGCGTAGACGGTCAGGCGGCGGTCCAGGCTGGTATCGCCCACTTCGGGGACGGGCGGCGCAAGTTTGGCATCCTCTTCCGAAAGTTTGGCCAGGCCCGAGCCATCGCGGCCCACCACCCAGGTATCGAACGGCGCATCGGGCTTATCACTGTACTGCTTCCACTGGAAATAGATGCGGTCGCAGCCGGCCGACCAGCGGACCTGCGCCGGCTCGTAGCCCACCAGGTTCGGGCCGCGCATGATGTTGTCTACGGTCAGTGCGAATTTGCCGGCTGGCTGGGCCTGGGCGAAAAACAGCGCGGCCAAGCCGAAAGGAAGGATCAATTTTCGGATCAAGCAAAATGATATCGCGAATGAAGGTTGGAGCTCCCGCCGGACGTGTCCTACGAGGAGGGTGTTTTCGCGAAACACGGCGGGGCGGGGGCGGGGGTCGCCAAGTTTGCGCAACCACGGCGGCCTTGAGCCCGTTGGTAGCTATCCATATTCGCCTTGGAGAAGGTACCCCGATCAAGCTGCGGTCTTGTCGTGAAGGGCTGCACGAACGGCTTTGGGATTCCGGTCGATCACCGTGAGGTATGCGCGCACGGCGCTCGGGGGCTTGGCCCCTCCCGACTCCCATTCCTGCAACGTTCGGACGCTGAAGCCGTATTCTCGCGCGAACTCGGATTGCGATAGGCCGGAACGGGCGCGGATGGCGCGTACATCCACTGGCCCGGGAACTTCGTATTCGCGCGCAGGAAGATCGAGTTCGCCCCGGGCATGAGCGATGGCCTCTTTTAGTCCGGCTACCACGTCCTTGCCAACCCGCGAGAGTCTGGCTCTCTCTCGGGCAATCTTAGTCCTTGCCCTTGGCATCTTTCAGCGCCTCCACGAACTTCCTGGCGGCCTTCTTATCGGCCGCATCCATGTCCGCTTGTTCGTTCTTGGTGTAGATCGACAGCATATAGACCTCGCCGTCGCGAACCCAGTAATAATAAACGATCCGTACACCCCCGCTCTTACCCCTGCCTTCGCGTCCCCAGCGCGCCTTTCGAACGCCCCCGGTGCCCGGAACGACAGGATTAGACTCGGGGTCGGCCGCAATTGCGTTTTCCATCGCGGCTATCTCCGCTTCCGCCAACAGCCGCTTCGCCTCCCGCTCGTACCGGCTGGTGGCGAACACTCTTGCCCGCACTGTCTGCACTATACGGAACTCCCGTATAGCAAGTCAAGGGCCCCCCTGCGTTTCGCAAACGCGTACCCCGCGACAAAGTCGAATCCACCGCGGAACTTCACACCGTTAGTTAGAGCAGTTGAACAAGGACTTGATGCCGAAAAACGACGGACATCGGACGCGCCGGGGATCCTCGCACGAGGGTCCCCCGGCGCTTAGGTTACTCTTACAGCGACCCTAGGGGCTTTGCGGAATCGGCCCGTTGTTGCCTGGACTTATTCGCCTGCTCGGCCCTCAGGCGGGCTTCTTCCATCGGAGAGTAGTGTCCGGTCTTGGTCTTGAACCACTGCTCCAGCCACGGATTGGTGCGCGTCGCGGATTCGTTTCGTAGTGCGGCCTGCTGCATGGTCTTTTCGCGGAAGGCCGCGTTGGCCTGTTCGGTTCTCTGCCGCTCCGCCCCCAGGCGAGCTTCTTCCATCGGAGAGTAGTGTCCGGTTTTGGTCTTGAACCACTGCTCCAGCCATGCATTATTCGACTGCGCCAACCCAGCGGCTGCGAACATAGCACCCGCCAAAGAAATCACTACCAAGCGTTTCACGTTTAGCTCCTTTTCGACTGGAAAACCGCTTTGCCGAATTCGCTTTGATGATCCAGCCACCGGGATCTGATGCGCTCCCTATCGTCCGGGTTCAATCGCTTGGTGCCGCTGAATACGGAAAACTCCAACAGCCATCTATTCGGGATTTAGTTAGTAGGTGTAACTCGCAGCCCCTACTTCGGGTCCACTCTGAAATCGTCGAAGTAAGTGACCGAGTCGGCCAGCGTCCACAGGCCCACTTTACCGGAGCCGGCGAAGGTGCTGTCCCAGGCTTGCAGGATGCGGCGGTGATTCACGTACACCTGAAAGCGGTTGCCGCGCACCGAAATCTTCAGGATGCTCCAGACGTTGGAAGGAATGTCGTGCGGCACGCTCTCCTGGATCTGCGTGCGCTGGCCGTTCTCCACCTTGAACACGGCCACGTTCTTGGCCAGCGCGTTGACGCGCACCAGGTAGTAATTGTTGGCGTCGCGATAGCGCCAGACCAGCCCGCCGGCGCGATCCTCCCGGCCCGCCACCGGCTTGAGCCAGACGCTCACATCGCCATCCCGCAGACTTACGTCGTTCAGGATAGCCATTGGGCAGCGGTCATTGGTGGCATCCTGCGAGATCTGCGCCAGCACGTATGGCTGCGTCGGCGCGGTCGTGTCGTTGCGGACCACCCACTGTGGAGGCCCCCCCTGGTTGGTCATGGTCACGGTCCATCCGGGCGGCGTTTTCCCAACCGCGTCCTTATCGAAGGTTACGACTGTTCCGGTGGAGATAGATAAACCGAAGGAAAGAAGAAATACTACAGCATTCATGCGCTTCACAGGGGCCCAAATCCCCGATCACCCTATCCCCGTTTTAGCACAAATCGGCCGAAAGCGCGTTTTCGGGCTTCAGCCGGCCTTGACGGCTCGTGCCGCATGATACGAGCTGCGAACCAGAGGACCGGATTCCACGTGCGCGAAGCCCATTTCCCGCCCCGCGGCTCCCAGGCCGTCGAACTCCTCTGGCGTCACGTAGCGTACGATCGGCAGGTGCTTCGGCGAAGGCCGCAGGTATTGTCCCAACGTGAGGATGTCCACCGCGTGCGCGCGCAGGTCACGCATAGCCTGCCGCACCTCTTCGAGGGTCTCGCCCAGCCCCAGCATCAGCCCGGATTTGACCGGCGTGGCCGGCGACATCTGCTTGGCGCGCTCCAGCAGCTCGATCGATCGCTCGTAACGCGCGCCCAGGCGCACCTGGCGGTACAAGCGCGGCACCGTCTCGGTGTTGTGATTGAGTACGTCCGGAGCGGCTTCGAGCACCACGGCGAGAGCTTCGCGGCTGCCCTGGAAGTCGGGAATCAAAACCTCCACGCCACAGCCCGGAACGCGCTCGCGAATGGCCCGTATGGTCAGGGCGAACAGCTCCGCGCCGCCATCCTTGCGGTCGTCGCGGTTCACGCTGGTAATCACGGCGAACTTCAGCCCCATGGTCTCGATGGCTTCGGCCACGCGCCGCGGCTCGTCGTAATCCACCGGCATGGGTGCGCCCTTCTGGACCGCGCAGAAGCCGCAGCGCCTGGTGCATACGTTGCCCAGGATCATGAAGGTAGCGGTGCGATGGTTCCAGCACTCGCCCACGTTGGGACAGGCGGCGCTCTCGCAAACCGTGTGCAGGCGCAGGCGCCCGATCAGACCCTTGAGATCGCTGTAGTTCTCGCCGGCCGGCGCGGGCGCGCGCAGCCATCCGGGGCGTTCAAGCTTGGGGGAGATCGAAACCAGCACTTCTCTTCATTGTAGTGCAGGCGGCCGTACGTTCACCTGAGCGGCCGTTTGGCACAGGGTCTCCCAATTGCCTTCGGCGAGCGGAATGCCGTTCTTGAGTCGCTCGGCTTCCGTTCTCCACTCCGGATCGCCCGCCACCAGGACTTCGTCATAGCCCGGAGCCGGCGGCGTAGCTTTGATGATCCCCACCAGCGCTTCCACGCGCGCGGTAAATTGTTCCGCCGGCATGAAGCGGGCCACATCGATGGCCATGTACATTTGGCTGGTGTGCATGGCCCGGCCGCGCGTGCGTATGCCGCCCACGTCGGTAGCCATGGCGCCGCCGCCCACGACGGCGCACAGAATCTCCACCAGCATGGCCAGGCCGCTGCCCTTGTAGCCGCCCAGCGGCATCAGCATCCCTCCGTTGTAGGCTTCCGCGGTGCAGGTGGTGGGGACACCGTGCCGGTCGAAGGCCCAGCCCGCTGGAATCTCGGGCTGGTTGTTGATCATGGCTTTGAAGATCTTGCCCGCCGCCACCGTGGTGGTGGCCATATCGAGCAGCCAGGGGCCGGGGACCGCCACGCAGATCGGGTTGGTCCCGGTACGGCCTTCCATGCCCTGCCAGGGCGGAACGATGGCCGAGGCATTGCACATCACGATGCCGATCTGGCCGGCGGCGCGCATCTTCCCGGCCCACCAGGCGGCGGCCCCGAAGTGGTTCGATTCGCGCGCCACCACCATCCCCAGGCCATGCTCGCGGGCCAGCCGGACGGCGTGGCCGCAGCAGGTCTGGGCCACCCACTGGCCGATGGCATTCTGGCCGTCGAAAACCAGGCAGGCGCCGCTTTCCGAGACCACCCGGCCATCCGCGGCGGCGTCGATCTCGCCCGCCAGCAGTTTTTCCATGTAGAAGGGGACAAGCTGAATCCCGTGCGAATCCACGCCGCGCAGGTTGGAGGCGACTACGGATTCGGCCACCAGGGCGGCCTTATGTTCCGGGACGCCCCCGGCGGTGAGGATCTCGCGGACAAAGCGTGTAAGTTGAGGAGCTGAGATTAAGGGCATGAAGTTCCAGTTTAATCGGATACCCGCCGCCACGGCGCCGGTCGGACCGCGACTCGCGGGATTCGCGCGCGAGACCGCCGAGAAGGAGCGGCCCAAGGTCCTCCGGGCGCGTTGATTCCGCAGCCTCTATCCGGGTAGCGCCGATCCGCGGCGGCAGGGTACACGGGAACTTTCCACCGCCGGGCGGTGTCTCTATATTTGCAAGGCTGGAAGTTCCCTGGTACCGTGAAGTCAAAGGCTGAATGTGAGGCTGACGGTGGCCACTTCGATTCTGGAGTTGAGCCCGGACAGAACGGTTGAGACCGCCGATTGCGACGATCTGCGGCTGGCGGAGGCTCTTCGCCAGGGGTCCGAGGCGGCGTACGAAGAGTTGCTGCATCGCTTCCAGCAGCCGGTGTACGCATTGGCGTTCCGGCTTTTGAACGAGCCTTCCGACGCGTCCGACGTGGTGCAGGAAGTCTTCCTCAAGGTCTTTCGCAACGTGGGCAGCTTCCGGGGACAGAGCTCGCTCAAGACCTGGATGTATCGCATCACGGTCAATGAAGCGCACAACGCCCGGCGCTGGTTCTTCCGGCACCGGCGCGAACTCGACTTGGATACAGGATCGCCGGAAAGCAAGGATTGGAAGGAGAGCATTCCCGATAACGGCCGCTCGCCGTATGACGAGACCCTCGACGGAGAGCGGCACGCCATGATCGAAGCGGCTCTCGATCGCATTAATCCCGCTTTTCGCGATGCCGTGGTTCTCAGGGACATCATGGACCTGAGCTACGAGGAAATCGCGGAAGTGCTGGGAGTTTCGTTGGGGACTGTTAAGTCCAGGATCCTGCGGGGGCGAGAGGCCCTGCGGGAAGAGCTCGCGGGGAGTCTGGCATCCAGCCCGGCCCTGCGACTGGTGCCGAAAACGGCAGAGTGAAGCGTTTCTATGAGTTGTGATCGCGTTCAGGAAACGGCCTCCGGATTACTCGATCGGCAGTTGAAGAACGGGGATCGGGAGCGCCTGTTGGCGCACGTGGCAAAGTGCCGGGAGTGCGCCGCGCATTTCGAGTCGATCGAGAAACTTCGCGAAGAATTGCGCCGCCTGGCCGCACCCCAGATGCCCGTGCAATTGAGCGGGAAGCTGCGCGTGCTCGCCTCTCACGAGCGCGCCCGGCAGCTCACGCGAGTCAGCGTCTCGGCGCGCCTGGAGCACTGGATGGGCCGCGGGCAATTGTGGTTCGATAACCTCATGCGCCCGGTGGCTCTGCCCGTGGCGGGCGGCCTGGTTTCGGCCCTGGCGTTATTCAGCATGCTGGTGCCGAACCTGAGCTTCGCCCATAGCATCTCCGATCAATCCTTCTTCACGCACCCGGTGGGCCTGGTGGTGGAACAGGTCGGCTCGGTGGTGAAGCCCATGGGATCGGTCTTTCGGATCGAGCCGGCCGACGCGGAGATCCCCTCCGAGGGCAACGTGGTGCTGCTGACCATCGACGCCACCGGGAGGGTGAGCGATTACTCGATGGCGCACGGCAAGCTCACTCCGGACCTGCAGAACATCATCATGTTCTCGCAATTCCTGCCGGCCACGGTCTTGGGATTGCCCACCACGGGCAAAGTGAAGATCGTGCAGGCCATCGATCGTACCGGCCGGGCATAGCGATAGCGCGTGGCGCATCCCAAGCTCGGGCAGCACTTCCTCATCAAAGGGGCCATTCTGGAGCGCATCGCCGCGGCTGCCTGCCCCGCCCATGAAGAGCTCGTCGTCGAAATCGGTCCCGGCCGCGGCGCATTAACCGAGAAGCTGCTGAAGCGCGCGGAGCGCGTTGTGGCGGTGGAACTGGACCCCGGCTTGGCCGCGCACCTGCGCCACCGCTTTGCCGCCGAGCCGCGCCTCGAAGTTTTACAAGCCGACGCGCTCGCGACCGATCTGAACCAGTGGGGCCGCGCGCCCATCGCCGGCAACCTGCCGTACTACGTCGCCTCGCCGATTCTGGAAAAAGCTGTGCGGTCGCCGGCCGCGCGGGCCGTTTTTCTGATCCAGAAGGAAGTAGCGGACCGCCTGGTGGCGCCTCCCGGCCGGCGCGAATACGGCTTTCTGACGGTCCAAATCGCGCTGTTCGCGAAGGTTCGCAAGCTGTTCGAGGTGAAGCCCGCCGCCTTCCATCCGCCTCCCAAGGTGGATTCCGCCGTGGTGCTGCTGGAGCCGCGCGAGCGGCCTGCCGATTTGGCCGACCCCGCCCGATTCCTCGAGTTCGTGGGCCATTGCTTCCGCCACAAACGCAAGACCCTCCGCAACAACCTGGCCGAAGTCTACGGCAAACAGGTTTTCGAAACCTGGCCCGAAGCGGGTCAGCGCGCGGAGCAGATTTCGCTCGACGGTTTCCTCGAAATGTACCGGCGCATCGAATGCGGACCCATGCGGGTCAGCTAAATGAGCTTGCCCCGCTTACCGTCACGATTGCGCGGCGCGTTCGAGTTCCGCGATGTCGAGCTTCTTCATCTGCATCATGGCCTGCAGGGCCTTCGGATTCTTGACGAGGTCGGGCAGACGCGCGGGCACGATCTGCCAGGACAGGCCAAACTTGTCCTTGAGCCAGCCGCACTGGATCTCGCTGCCCCCGGCCGAGAGCTTCGCCCAATATTCGTCCACTTCCTTCTGCGATTCGCAGCGCACCACGAACGAGACCGCCTCCGTGAATTTGAACGCCGGGCCGCCGTTGAGCGCCGTGAACCTCTGGCCGTCGAGTTCGAAGGCGATGGTGAGAATCTTCCCCTTCGGTCCGCCGCCGTCCTCGGCCGTTCGCAATTCGCCGAGGCGCCGCGAGTTCTTGAAGACCGTGAGATAGAATTCGACCGCCTCTTCGGCGTTCGAGTCGAACCACAGAAACGGCGTGATGCGGGGAAAGTCTTGTAAAGCACTCATGAATATACCCACCCGGCGCCCAGGGAAACCGGCGCTCTGAAGACGCCATTGGGAATATATCACGGCTATGCTTTCGGTAGACCGGGGTGGAACTCTGGTGTTGGGCGGAGAAAGACATTCCCGTCCACGTCGATCATGGCGGCCTCTTCAGGAAACCCGTTTGCAACCGCCGGTCAAGTCTATGAAGTCTGAGACGCGTCCCCGCCGCGCCGTCGCATGAGCTGATGCAGGGCGAAGGGGACTTCGTCCGGATGGATTGCGCACCAGGTGATGATGCGTTCTAACTTGAGGGCATCGTCGGTGATGGCACTAATTTCCATCAGCTCGGTTTCGATGGTCTCCGGGTCTCGCATTGAAACCAGCATGGCACATATCGCCTTCTGAAGCCATGCGATGAGCCGGCCGCCACAGGCCGAGCTAGCGGCAACGGCCACCGAGCATCGCCCGTTCCATCCTGCACCTCCAGTCCCCTGCTACAATTCCTTCGTGGCCCGCGTCTTGATGGTCTCTTCGGAAGCCGCGCCGCTGGCGAAAACCGGCGGCCTGGCCGACGTGGTGGGATCCCTGCCCGCCGCCTTGCGCGCTCTCGGCGATGAGGTCGCGGTGGTTATCCCGCGCTACGGTTCCATCGATTCCAAACGCGCGCGGCTGGTCTGGGATCGCCTGGCCGTTTATCTCGGCCCGGAGCGCTTCGACATCGCCATCTACCTGGCCGCCGCCGAATATCCGCTTTACCTGGTGGATTGCCCGCCGCTCTACGACCGCAAGGGGTTCTACGGCGAGGCCGGCATGGATTATCCCGATAACCACATCCGTTTTGCGGTTCTCGCGCGCGCCGCGCTGGCCGTGGCCCGCTTCCTGTTCCGCACCGATATCTTCCATTGCCACGATTGGCAGGCGGGCCTGGTGCCGGCCTACCTGCGCTCCACCTTCGCCGGCGACCCCACTTATTTGGGATCGAAGACCCTCTTCACCATCCATAACCTCGGCTACCAGGGCCTCTTTCCCAAGGCCGCGCTGGCCGAGGTGGCGCTGGACCCAGCCCTGTTCGGTCCCGACGGCCTGGAGTTCTTCGGCCGCGTCAGCTATATCAAGGGCGGCATTGAGTTCGCCGACGCGCTCAACACCGTTAGCCCCACCTACGCGCGCGAGATCCAGACGCCCGAGTATGGCTTCGGCCTGGATGGCGCTCTGCGGGCCCGCGCCGATGTCCTCAGCGGTATCCTCAACGGCGCCGATTACCGCGAATGGGACCCCGCCACCGATCCCCTGATCCCAGCCCGCTATTCGGTGGACAATCTCGAAGGCAAGCGCGTGTGCAAGCGCGAGCTTCTGGCCGAGCTCGGCCTGCCGCCCGAAGCCCTCGACCGGCCGCTCCTCGGCATGGTCTCGCGCTTCACCCCGCAGAAAGGCGCCGATATCCTGGCCGAGACCGTGGACCAGTTGGCCGCGCACGATCTCTACCTGGCAGCCTTGGGAAAGGGCGATCCGGAGTACGAGGAATTCTTTGAGCGCATGGCCGCCGAGTATCCCGGCCGGGTGGCCGTGCGTATTGCCTTCGACGACGCGCTGGCCCACCGCATCGAAGCCGGCGCCGATATCTTCCTCATGCCCAGCCGGTACGAGCCGTGCGGCTTGAACCAGCTCTACAGCCTGCGCTACGGCACCATCCCGGTGGTCCGCGCCACCGGCGGCCTCGATGATACCATCGAAGAAAGCACGGGATTCAAGTTCCGGGAGTACTCGGGAGCGGCGCTGTGGACGGCCGTCGAAGCGGCCGTAGAAGCGTTTTCGGACGCGGATTCGTGGCGCGCCATGATGCGAGGCGCGATGGTAAAGGACTTTTCCTGGAGGGTATCCGCGGCGGCTTATTCGGCTCTCTACCGCCGCTTGCTGGGCGCTTGAATCCTTTTGGAACCATGGGATTCTAATAGTGAGGAGAAGAAATGGCAGGGCAGAACGTAAACAGTTTTTCCGACACCACGTTCGACCAGGAGGTGCTCCGGTCCGACGTTCCGGTCCTGGTAGACTTCTGGGCCGAATGGTGCGGCCCCTGCCGGCAGATGGCGCCCACGATCGATGTCGTGGCCACCGAGTATGCCGGTAAGGTGAAGGTGGGCAAGGTGGATGTGGATGCCAACGGAAACACCGCCATGCGTTACAACATCCGCGGCATCCCTACTCTCTTGCTGTTCAAGGGCGGCCGCGTGGTGGAGCAGCGTGTCGGCGCGGTGGGCAAGTCCGAAGTCCTGAAGATGCTCGAAGCCCACGTCTGATCCGCGGGGATGGGTGAGATTTTGGGAGCGGGGCTCGCGCGAGCGGGCCCCGTTTTTTATGCCCGGCTGCGTTCGCGCGCCCACCCGCCCGCCGGTTCCGGATACAGGCTGGCGCTCATCTCTTCCTGGCACCTCACGCAATAGCGCGCCCAGGAGATGGCCCTCAGCCGTTTGGGCGGAATGGGATTTTCGCAGCACAGGCAGATTCCGTAGTCGCCCGCATCCAGCCGTTCCAGGGCCTCGTCCACCAGCCGGAGCTGCGCGTAATCGAGCGAGTTCAGGTGCAGCGAGATGAACTCGTCGTGCGAGAGCTGGGCCTGGTCGTCCTCGGCCACGCGGCCCATCCCAGCCAGCATATCGAACTTGCTTCCCAGCCCGGAAAGCACCTCGGACCGCTTTTCCACGAGCATTCTCCGGTAGCCCTCCGGGCTTTCCGCGGCGGCATCGCGCTTCATCGCCATTTGGCCCTCCTTCCCCGGCCCCACCGTAAATCGGGCCGCGACAACTAATGGTCTCCGAAACGTAACAGAATTCTCTTTGTAAAACAAGATTAATTTCAGAGAAGTACCAGCGCTCACGTGTTCCTATAAGTTATACATACCATTCGGTTTACTGACTGTAAGCCGCAACCCCGAGGGCCGGCCGGCCGGCCGCATGCCTCCAAAGGGCTGCCAAAACATTGGCCTGAAGCTATGTTTTCGATGCCTCGGAGCCGGTTTTCCCTCCCGGTGCCTAGACCTCTTCCCCTTCCACTTCGGGCAGCACATCTTTGTCGCCGGCCATCCAGACATACAGAGTCGGAAGCAGGAAGATACTCATCGCCAGGTCGGAGATCAGCCCTCCCACGATCACAATGGCGAACGGCCGCTGCGAATCCGAACCGATATTGTGCGACAAGGCGGCCGGCAGCAATCCCAGCGTGGCCACCAGCATGGTCATCATGATGGGCCTCAGCCGCAGCACGGCGCCTTCGATGGCGGATGCTTCTATCGAGGCTCCCCGTGCACGCCGCTGATTGATGTATTCGAGCATGATCACCCCGGTTTGCACCGAGACGCCGAATAGCGCCAGAAACCCAACCCCCGAAGAGACGCTGAAGTTGGTGTGTGTGACTAACAGGGCCAACAGGCCGCCGATGCGCGCGAGCATCATATTGACCAGGATCAGGACGGCCCATTTCAACGAACGGAACATGGTGTACAGGATGATGAAAATCAGCAGGATCGTCAGCGGCACGATGATGAGCAGCCGCTCTTCGGCGCGCTTCTCGCTTTCGTACTCGCCTTCCCAATCGATGCGATATCCGCGCGGCAGTTGAACCTGCGCGTTCACCTTTTGAATCGCTTCCCCTACGGCGCTCCCCAGGTCCCGACCGCGCACGCTATACTTGACCGCAATGTAGCGCTGGTTCCCTTCCCTGTAAATCTCCGAGGCGCCATCGCGCTCTTCGATCTGGCAGAGCTGCGCGAGCGAAACCCGTTCGCCGGTGGGAGACAGCAGGCGTATATTCTCGATCGCCTCCCTGCGGTCGCGGTACTGCGGCAGATAGCGCATCACCAGGTCGTAGCGCGCTTCGCCTTGCAGCACCTGGGTCAGGGCGTTGCCGCCCACGGCGGTTTGTATGGCGTCCTGCACGTCCGCTACGTTGATCTGGTACCGCGCGGCCTGCCGCCGGTCTACCGTCAAATTCAGATTCGGCTGGCCCAGTACGTGAAAGGCTCCCAGATCCTCGATGCCCTTCACGCCGCGCATGATGTTGACGATCTGATCGGCCCTCGCCTCGAGCACCCCCAGGTCGTCTCCATAGATCTTAGTGGCCAGTTGTCCCTTCACTCCGCTGACGGCTTCCTCCATGTTGTCGGCGATAGGTTGCGAGAAGTTCCAGATCGCGCCGGGGATTCTCGCCAGCGCGTCGTTCATGGCCGCGATCACTTCTTCCTTATTCTCGTGAAACGCCGGCCGCCACTGCTCTTTGGGCTTCAAGCCGACGAAGTACTCGGTGTTGAAGAAGCCGGTGGTGTCCGTCCCATCGTCGGGCCGGCCCACCTGGCTGGTGCACTCGGTGACTTCGGGAAACGAGCACAGCAGAATGCGTGCCTGGTTGGCGATGCGAATGCCTTCGCTGGGGCCCGTACTCGGCGCCAGAGTGCCGCGCACCCACAGGGCGCCCTCATCCAGGTGCGGCAGAAACTCGGAGCCGATGACGCCGCTGACCGTCAGATAGATGGCCAGAAGAAGGCTGGCAACGCCGCCCGCCAGGGTGAACCAGCGGAGCCGGATGGCCCATCGCAGCGTCTCGCGATACCTGTCGGTTACCCACATCATCAGGGGGTTGTGGCACTCGCGGGTGCCTTTAGGGAAGAAGAGACTGGAGAGCACCGGCGCCACCAGCATCGAGAACAAGAGCGCGCCGAGCAAAGCAAACGCGACCGTCCAGGCCATGGGTTTGAACAGGCGGCCCTCCACGCGCTGCAGCGTGAAGATGGGAAGGTACGCGGTGATGATGATGGCGATGGCGTAGAACACCGGCCGCTGCACCTCGTGCGCCGCCTCGAAAATCTTCTCTTTGGGGGACCGGTTGTCTTCGCGGCGGCTCAAATGGCGCACGATGTTCTCGACCATCACCACGGCGCCGTCCACCACCATTCCGAAGTCCAGCGCGCCCAGAGAGAGCAGGTTTGCGGGAATGCCCTTCAACTTCAAACAGGTGGCCGCGAACAGAAGCGCAAACGGAATGGTCAGGGCGACGATAATGGCGCCGCGAATGTTCCCAAGGAACAGCAGCAGAATAATCACGACCAGAATGATGCCCTCGGTGAGGTTATGGAGGACCGTCTTCGTGGTGTGGTGCACCAGTTCGCTGCGATCGATGAACGGAACGATCTTGACTCCCGGCGGCAGGACGACGTCGTTCAGCTCCTGAATCTTCGCGTGCAGACCGCGCAGGGCCGCTTCCGCATCCGCGCCCTTGCGCATGGGAACGATCGCCGAAACCACATCGTCGTTGTCGATCAGCCTGCCGTCCTCGCGGCGAATGGTGCGCGCGAACTGCCCGAGACGGATCTTAGGGCCCTGCGAGACCACCGCGATATCCTTCACGCGCAGCGGAGTGCCGCTCTTGGTCATGAGCACCGTGCTCTCGATATCGTGTACATCCTTGACCAGGCCCACTTCCCGCACGTTCACCTGCTGCAGGCCGGATTCGAGGAAGCTGCCCCCGGCATTCACGTTATTATTCGTGATCTGCTGCTCCACCTGCGCGAGACTGAGCCCGTAAGAGATGAGCTTGTTGGGATCGATGCGCACCTGGTATTCGCGCGTCGGGCCGCCGAACGTGTTCACGTCCACGATGTCGGGCACGGATTTCAGATTTTTTTCGACGATCCAGTCTTCGATCGATTTCAACTCCATCACGTCGTATTGAGGGTTGGTGCTGCGCAGCGTGAAGAAGTAGATCTGGCCGACCGGACTCCAGTCCGTCCCCATCTGCGGCGACAAGCCCGGCGGCAAGGTAACTTGCGCAAGCCGTTCGAGAACTCTCTCGCGATTCCAGCCGTTGTCGGTACCGTCGTCGAAAACCAGCTTTAGGTCGGAGAGGCCGAAAATGGAGAACGAGCGCAGGTGCACCACCCCGGGGATTCCGTTCATGACGATTTCGAGCGGAATGGTGACCTGCTGCTCGACCTGTTCGGCGGAGATCCCCGGCCACTGCGTGATGACCTCGACATAGTTATTGGCCACGTCCGGATAGGCCTCCACCGGAAGCTGGTGAAACGAGATGGCGCCCCACACGAACAGGAGCAGCGCCAGCGCCAGCACCAGGAAGCGATTCTGGAGAGCGAAATCGACCAGCCTGCCAATCATTTATTGCTCCACGGTGTTTTGCAAAACCAGGGCATTCGCCACCACCTGCGCGCCCGGCTGCAGCCCCGAGAGGATCTCCTGCATGTTCCCGGGAAGCGTGTCGCCGCCGGCCACTTCTATGCGCCGGAATCTTCCGTCTTGGATCGGCGTGTAGACCCAGTTGCGGTCGTGCAGGTGCAGAACCGCCGTGGAGGGCACGGTCGCGTGCCGATCCTTGGTCAAGCCGTGGAAGGTCGCGGTGACGAACATTCCGAAGCGCATCAGCCCCGGATTCTCGACCTCCAGACGCACCTTGGCGGTGCGCAGGTTGGGGTCCATGATGGCGCCGATATTGCCGATCCGCCCTCTCAAGGTCCGGTTCGGGTAGGCGTTCAGATGAATGTCCGCGTACTCGCCCATGCGTACTTGCGCCAGATCGTTCTCATAGACATCGCACACGATCCACACGTGCGATACGTCCGAAATGGTGAAGGGGTTGGGCGCCGTCAGGGCCTGCACGCCCGACGAGTTGGTAATCTGCTGATCGGTGATGACTCCCGAAACCGGCGCGAAAACTCCCACAATTCCCGTCGGGTGGTCGGGATCCGATCCCAGCAGGCGAAGATGTTCGGTGGCCGTCGCCACATCGACTTTGGCGTTGTCCTCGGCGTTCTGAGCGATTTCCAGGGAGCTCTTGGGAACGGCCCCGTTTTCATACAGCAGCTCGGCGCGATCCAGTTGAATCTTCGTCAACTGCTCGTTTTTGACGGCCTTTTGATAGTCGGAGAACGCGCCGGCTATATCGGAACTTCTCACTTTGAATAGCAGTTGCCCCTGCTTTACCTCGTCTCCCAAACGCGCGGCGATTTCCACCACGCGCCCCGAGGCGAGCGATGGCACCGGCACCTGCCGCGACACATCCGGGCTCACCGCGCCGGTCACGTTCAATTCCGGGGAGGCGACATACTCACCGGCCGTCGTCAGCGGGAACTGCTCCGGATGGTCCACTTTGAAGTTGTTGGAGTCCATGTCTGGCTCCACGATGGGCGGCTGCGGACCGGTATTGCGGCTGTCGATCGATGCCGCCGTGACTCGCCGGCTGCACCCGGCCGTCGAAAGAACGGCCCACAAACACAGACTTACCTCGAGAAGAACTGAGCTTTTCATTGAATTACCTCCCGGCCCACTGCCATGTTCATTTGGGCCGCCGTGGTCAGGTACGATCCGATCAGGTTCAGATACGCCAGCCGCGTATCGCGATAAGCCTTCTCCGCGTCCAGATAATCCAGCAAGGAAGCGCCGCCGTTCTGATACGAGAAGGCGATCTTGTTGCGGCTGTTTTCGGCCAGCTTCAGATACTTGTCCCGATAGGGCCGCAGCAGATTCAGAGCGCTAACCAGCGTGACGTAGGCCGAATCCACGTCGCTGAACACCTGCGCTCGCGCGGCCTCCTCCAGGCGTTCATTGCGGCCGATATCGATCTGCGTCCTCGCCTTCTCGCCCTGATTGCGGTCGAAGATCCGCAGCGGAATCGATACGCTCACGCCGAAGTACACGGGGATTGGCGGGTTGCGCGCGAAATCCACGCTGAACGTGGGATCGGTCGAGCCATTAGCAACGGCCAGCCGGTAATTGGTTTTCGCCAGGTCGACCGATTGCACGGCGGCTTTCAAATCCGGCCGCCCTTCGAGCGCCAGGTTTCGGAATTCTTCGAGCGGCCGCAACTCGTCGCTGAAGTAATACGGTCCTGCGACGTCGAACTGCTCGATGGGCGTCCGATCGTTCAGCAGCGTCAGAAGCTGGATCTTGGATGTGCGGACATTCACCACCGCGTTTTCGAGGTCGGACTCGAACTGCACGCGCTGCAGCTCCAGGCGATCCAGATCCACCTGCGCCAAGTCGCCGGCCTGGAAGCGAGTGCGGTTCACCGCCAACTCGCGATCCCAGTAAGCCAGGTTGTCCTTGGCGTTTTGCAGCACGGCTTTGGCCTGCAAAGTTTGCACGAAGGCATTTCGCAGATTAAAGAGCAGGGTGCGCTCCTGATCCGCGAGAGTGGAGGCGGCGATGTCGGTCGATTTCCGCGCGCTTTCCAGGCGCAGTTCCCGCTTGTGCTCCCGCTCGTGCAGGTAGCTGACCGACCCGTAGGGCAGCGTGTTGGCGAAAGGCCGGTAAACGGACGCTCCCGAGACAGGTGAGGAGAAGCTGGCCAGCGGATTAAGCTGGTCGAGCGTTCCCGTAAGATCCGGATTGGGCCGCAGATAAGCCGTGGTTTCGGCGGCCCGCGATTCGTCGATATTGAGCTGGGCCGCCTTCAATGTGGGATTGGCGGCCTCGAACCTCTCCTCGATCTGCTGCCACGTAAGCGTGCTCTGGGCCAGCGCCGCGGCGGGGAGAAATCCGATCGCGGCGATTGCGGCCCACGCGCGCGATCGCGGAGAGTATATCGTCTTGTTTCGAACAGTCCTTGCCAATGCGGCAATGTTCATAAGCCGATTCAAGCTTAGTTATAGCGCGCCGATCCAGCAGCGCCACTTATCTTCCGGCGCGATGCGGCGATCTTTAGAGCCGCCGATCTATCTATCGATCAGCCGTTTCTCCAATCTTTTCGCTGGAAACCATATCTTTCGGTCAAAGCTATTGGCATTGTCACTTAGTGGCCATAAGCTGAGTTCAACGCGAGGTGGTAATTGCGAAATCCCGATCTCACTGGCGGCCTAGAGGGGTGTGGAAACGAGACGGCGCGCGAGGATTGCGTCCGGCTTCTCGTGCTCGACGGGCAGGCTCTTTTTCGGTCTAGCTTGAGTCGCCTCCTGGCATCGCAACCTGGGTTTCAAGTAGTGGGCGAGTGCGCCGGTTCCGCCGAAGCGCTGGAGATCCTGGGCGCTTTACCCGTCGATGTGGTCCTGCTGGATTTCGGCTGCGTGACGCAGGGGGGAGACGACTTCATGTCCGAAGCCCGCCGCAAGGGTTATCAGGGCCGCTTTCTGATCGTCACCGAAGCCGTGGATGCCAGGCGATCGGCAATTGCCATAGGCCTCGGCGCATCCGGCGTTTTTCTAAGGTCCGAGTCGCCCGATCGCCTGGTGCGCGCCATCGAGCTGGTGGCCAGCGGCGCCGTCTGGCTCGATGAAACCATCATTCGGCTCCTGGCCGATCAGTCGATTGGCAAGCTGCCGCGATCGGAAGACTCGGATTCCGGCAATCTCTTGCCGGACCGGGAGCAAAAGGTGCTGCTGGGCGTTCTCGGGGGCCTGTCGAATAAGAAGATTGGTGCGAATCTCGGTATTTCCGAGAGCACCGTCAAGGCAGCGCTGCAGCGGTTGTTCCTCAAGACGGGCGTGCGAACGCGGAGCCAGCTTGTCCGCGTGGCGCTCGAAGGTTCGCTCAAGACCGCCAAAGGCCTGATGCGGCACTTACGAAACGCCAAAGCGGCTTCATCTCTCCGCGGCGAACTCCATCCCATAATCTAGGGAGCGATCTTCCGGCAGCCGAACGGCTAATCTTTCGATTGGCCGGCAGATCGCCCCGTTCACAGAACGTTCCGATACAGTTCCAGGGCCACCCGCACGAGCTGGCTGCGGGTTCGAACCCCCGTTTTGGCGAAGAGCTGCTGCATGGTGTTCTTGACGGCGCTTTCCGAGATCTCCATGCGGGCCGCGATCTCTTTGTTAGCCAAGCCTTGTACCAGCAGCCGCAGGACCTCCGTCTCTCTGCCATTCAATGCGGCCGGCTCGCGCTGCTCTAATATAGGCGAATTCAAGCCGCCCGGCGCGGTCGCCGCGGCGTCCCCGGCTTCCTCTCCGCTTGTTTCCGCGATGATCGCCGCCAGCTTGGGATTCGAACCCTCCTTGTAAGTCGAGAACCAGACGTCGGCCGTGAAAAACTCGCCGCTGCCCCGATGTCCCAGGCACTGCATGGATGCCCGGAACTGGGGAGCCTCTTCCCAACGAAGCGCATGATGCAGTTCCGGCAGGAACGCCGCGATGGGATCGCCGATCAAGTATCCGGCTCGCGGGATCATCAGTTCCACAGCCGCGCGATTGGCGAGTTCGATGATGCCGCGCTCGTTGACGGTCACGATCGCCGCGGGGCTGGTGTCCACGAGGATCTTCAGTCTCTCCTGGGCTTCCAGGCTCAGGCGGCGATTGCGGACCAGCTCTCCGACGAATAATCCGCAGCCCGCCAGTGCCAGAGTTTCAAAACCCAGCCGCACAAACGATGGCTCCAGTGAGCTGAAAATCTCGGCGAGCACCGCGCAGGCCGTGCCCAATAGTGCGACGAACCACCGCGGCAGGAAGGCCGCCGCCAGCATAATGGGAAATAAATACAGAAAGCCCAGCGAGACATACGGCTTCGTCCACCAATCCACCGCGGCGATTATCAGAACAATTACGCCGCTAACCACCAGGACCGCCGTTCGATTCCGGCGATCCCACAACCGTTCCAGAGCCGGCATGATAGGGAATCTTGATTATCGCGCTTCCATGCCAGCCCGTTCGCGTGCACCGAGGCTTCTTGTGGATAATCCTTTGATTGCAGCGGAAAGCGGCGCGCGACGGGCCTAGCGGGGTACGAAGGGGTAATTCTGGGACAGATCGGAGAGCATTTCGCGCTCCTCCGGCGAGTAAGACTTCTTGAACTCCTCGCCCGCCAGCCGCGCGCGCCGCTCCTCGTCCGACATGCCATGCAGTTGCACGATTTCCCGCCGCAGGACCCTCCGCCGGTCCTCGGGCAGATTATTGAAGGTCTGTATATGGCGCCGCAGCGCGTTCTGCTCGGCCGGCGGCAGGCGGGAGAGCATCTCGAGCTGTTGCAGGCGGCGCTCCTTCTCCGCCGGGGGAAGCCGGTCGAGCGTTTCCAGACGCTCGCGGATGCGCTCCTGTTGTTGCAACGGCATCTTCGATAGCAGGCGCTCGCGTTGTTCGGGCGTCATCTGCAAAAGGCGCTGCACCGGCAAGGCCGGATTGTTCAGCTTGGCCTGGCCTTTTCCCTGGCCCTTGGGCTGGGCGCTCTTGCGGGGCGCTGCCCGGGCCGCCGGCGCGCGCGGCGCGGGAGGCGGCTTGGGCTGCTTCTGGGCGAGCAGGCATGGCACGAGCGCCAGCCACGCCGCGCCCACCAGGTGTACGCGCATTCCTCAGATCCTGGGCGACCCGCTATCCGCCCGCACCGAGCGGTCGAACTGGGAGATCATTTCCAGGTCGTCCAGGGCGTGCTCCACCTGGTCGGGCTGCATGGCTTCCACCTGCGCCGTGACGGGGGCGGGCCGCACCGGACCGGAAGGCCGCTCCAGCAGCATGGCCCCGAGGATCGCCGCGCAAGCGGCCGCCGCCACCGGCAGCACGCGCCATCCCATCAGGGGACGCAAAGGGCGCAGCGCCAGTTCCCACCACCCGACCCGCTCGGCGATCCGCTCGCTCAGGCGCCGGTCGAAATCGCTCGATACCGGGGCGGCTTCCCAAACATCCAACGCTCCCCATACCGCCCTCTGCCCGTCCGCGAATTCCCGGCAGGCGGAACACGCCTCCAGGTGACGCTCCAGCGCCGCCAGCGTGCCTGCATCCAGCTTGCGGGCCGCGTATGGCACAAGCAAATCCACGCTCTCCCCGGTTTCCATCGGGCACTTCATAAATCGGACCTTTCTTCCCTAAGCTTTATAGCCGGGTTTCCCCAAGCCAGGCAGCCAAGTCTTCCCCAAGCCCCATGGCTTCCCTACGCCATATGGGCCAAGCGGGCGCGCAATGTCTCATACGCCCGAAATAACAGCGATTTCACAGCCGACTCCGAGCAGCTCAGCGCCCGGGCGATCTGCGAATATTCCATCTCTTGATACTTGTGCATCAGGACCGCGGCTCTTTGCTTTTCCGGCAGGGCCGCTACGGCTTGCCGCACTTCCGCAAGCCGGGCCTCATACACCATGCTCTGTTCCGCCGAAGGCCGCTGGTCCGAGACCTGTCTTACGGGCTGGTCCGGCGAATCCTTGTCCAGCCTCTCTTGCAGCCTCTCGCTTTTCCCGTCGCGTATGGAATTCAGCGCCAGGTGGGTGGCAATCCGAAACAGCCAGGTTGTGAACTTGGCGGTCGGCTCGTAGCTGGTTCGGGATCGATACACGCGCAGGAAAACCTCCTGCGCCAGTTCCTCCGCCACCGCCTGGTTTTGCACCATGCGATAGAGGAAATGAACCACCGAAGAGCGGTATTTCTCGAGCAAAACGCCAAAACTGGCGCCATCGCCCTCTTTTACGCGCAACATCAACTGGGCGTCGTAATCCAGGGCCACGGCCGCACCGCTCATATCAGTCTTAACCCGTTCCCGCATTGGAGGTTGCGTCCCGCCTGGAAGATTAATGCGGGAATTACTACTCCCCCTTCAGCGACCGGTCCATCAGCCTCCGGATAGCTTCTCGGGGAGATACCTGGGAGTGTAGCATCTCGAACATCTGCTGCGAGATGGGCATCTCCACCCCATATAGACGCGCCAGCTCGACCGCCGCGCTGGTAGTCTTGACGCCCTCGGCGACCATCCGCATGGAGCCAACAATTTCCTCCAGAGCGCGCCCGCGCGCCAGCTCGATCCCCACCATGCGGTTGCGGCTGAGCTCGCCGTGGCACGTCAGGACAAGATCACCCAATCCGGCTAACCCGGACAAAGTCAATGGTTTACCTCCCATGCCGACAGCCAGGCGGGTCATTTCCGCAAGGCCCCGCGTGATCAGAGCGGCCATCGGATTATGCCCCAGGCCCAAGCCGTGCAGAACGCCCGCCCCGATGGCCACGACGTTCTTGATGGCCCCTCCAATTTCGACACCGATTGGGTCCTGGTTGGCATATACCCGGAAACTGGGCCCCGAGAAAGCCGCTTGAAGCTCTTCGGCTAGACCGCCATCACGCGAAGCTACTACTAATGCCGTAGGTTGCTGGGCCGCCACCTCCCGCGCGAAGGTGGGGCCGGAAAGCACCGCGATCCGCGGATCCATGCGGGCCTGCAGGACCTCGCGCATAATTTCCGAGGCCCGTAGCAGCGTGCCGTTCTCGAGCCCCTTGGTGGCGCTCACAAACACCATGGATTCATTGAGAAACGGCAGCATCTGCCGGTACAATGCCCGCACCAGGTGTGATGGCATGACGCTGAGTACCACCTCGGCGCCCTCCAGCGTCACGGCCAGCCGGGATGTTACTTCGACTTCTGTCGGAATCGTGAACCCAGGAAAATAGAGGTCGTTCTCGCGAGTCGCCGCCATGCGCGCGGCCAGATCCTCTTCATACACCCAGAGCCGCACACGCTCAAACCGCGGCGCCAGCACGATGGCTAGGGCAGTTCCCCAGTTCCCCGCCCCGATGATGGCCAGGTTCTTCAATGTTTGTGGGCTCCGAAGGTGAAGACGTGCTCGGTTCCGGCGCGCAGTCGCTCAATGTTACTACTATGCTTGTAGACGATAAAGGCGCCGGCGATGATGGCGGCCGCTTCCACCTGCCACGCCGGCTGCACGACGATCCACACCGCCAATGGAAAACAGCCCGCCGCGATGATGGATCCTAACGAGATATACCTCGTCCAGGCCACCACGCCCACGAATACCACCAGCGACGCCAGCAATGCCACGGGTGTAAGACATAAGAACGCGCCCACGAAGCTGGCCACCGCCTTCCCACCCTTGAATCTCAGGAAGACCGGGTAGGCGTGCCCTGCCATCACCGCCAGCGCCGCCGCGCTCATCCACAACGGGTCGGAGTGCGTGAGCCGGCCCGCGATCCACACGGCCAGATAGCCCTTCAAAATGTCGAGCAGCAGGGTGGCGATCCCCGCCGCGCGGCCGGTCGTCCGCAGGACATTGGTGGCGCCGATATTGCCGCTGCCTGCCGCCCGCACATCCGCGCCGGTCTTCCATTTGACCAGCAGGAATCCGAATGGAATCGCGCCTAGCAAGTAGGCGATCGCCAGAACCAGTGCCCAAGTCATTTATTTTGAGAGTGGAAACTCCGCAAGCTTAGTGTACACGGAACCGCCCGGGCTGAGCCGGCTGTGATACAGGAAGAAGCTGTTCGCCGCGAACCGCCCGAAATCGCGCGACGGCAGGGCGGCGATGCGCTGCTGCAACGGCTCGAAATTCAGCCGGTCCTTGATCCGCGCCAGCGTGAGGTGCGGCGAAAACGGCCGCGTCTCCGCCGCGATTCCCAGGGCCGAGGTGGCGCGGTCCGTCTCAGCGGCCAGTGGCGCCAGGCCGGCGGCCTCGATCCCGCACCAGAAGACTCGCGGCGCGCGCGGGTTGGGGAAAAACCCGAGATCGCGAATGCCGATCTCAAGCGGCGGGCGCGACGGCAAGCCGGCCAGCGCGGATTTCAGCTCGTCCAGCCGCCCCTCCGGCCAATCCCCTATAAACTTGGTGGTGATGTGCAGGTTGGCCGCGGGACTCCATTGGATGCGCGCGGCGGGACCGAGCGTCTCGATCAGCCGCTCCAGGCCATGGAGCACCTCGGCGGGCAGATCCAGGCCGGTGAACAATCGCATGCGTTTTTCATTTTACGGCCTTCGGGCGAAAGTAGAGAGAGCATGGCTCTCGGATTCAGCGGAAAAAGCGTGACCTTCGGTCCCATTCTAAAGCGCGATTTCTACGCGCGCCCCACTGTGGAAGTGGCTCGCGCGCTCCTCGGGAAAGTGCTGGTGCATGGCCCGGCCGCCGGAATCATCGTCGAGACCGAAGCTTACCTGGGATCGGAGGACCTGGCGGCGCATTCGGCGCGCGGCCTCACGCCCCGCACCCGCGTCATCTTCGGGCCGCCGGGGCACGCCTACGTCTACTTCATCTATGGCATGTACGAGTGCTTCAACCTGGTGGCGGAACCCGACGGCCATCCCGGTGCCGTGCTCGTCCGCGCGCTCGAGCCGGCCGCCGGTTTGGACCTCATGTGGCAGCGCCGGCCGGCCGCCCGCAAGCTGGAGGATCTGACATCCGGGCCCGGCAAGCTGACCCTGGCCCTGGCCATCACACGGGCGCAAGATGGCGCCGATGTCACGCGCGGCAGCCTGGTAGTTCGCCAGCCCGTCGAGCGCCGGGCCATCGAGATTCAAACCGGCCCGCGCGTGGGGATCAGCCAGTCGACCGATTGGCCGCTGCGTTTCAGCATCAAGGGAAATCCCTTCGTCAGCCGCGCGTAAGCCGGGGTTGCCCCGCACGATAGCCCCCCGCGGCCACGCTTGACTGGAAGATTGCTTGCAAAGGTGGGGCATGCTCTTAGCTTGCCCATATCTCAAAAAATGGTTCAAGAATATACCTTGCCCATAGGCGCCCAAGTCCTAGCCCGCGCGCATGGCGTCCGGTTCCGCGTCTGGGCGCCGCTGCGCGAACGCGTGAAGGCCGTACTCGAGAGCGGCCCCGGTTCGCCCGCCGAAATCGAACTGATCCGCGAAGGCGAATATTTCTCCGGTCTCGCCGAAAATGCCTCCGCCGGAACCCGCTATCGCTACCGCCTGGATGGCGCCAGCCCGTTCCCCGACCCCGCATCACGATTTCAGCCCGATGGCTCCCACGGTTCCTCGGAGGTCGTTGACCCCGCCGCTTTCGCGTGGAGCGATTCCTCCTGGAAGGGCGCCGTGCTCGCCGGCCAGGTAATTTACGAGATGCACCTCGGGACGTTCACCGAAGAGGGCACCTGGGAGGCCGCGCGAAAGCAATTGCCGGAGCTGGCCTCGGCCGGCATCTCCACCCTGGAAGTCATGCCCGTCGCCGATTTCCCCGGCCGCTTCGGCTGGGGATACGATGGCGTCAACCTCTTCGCGCCCTCCTGGTTATACGGGCGCCCCGACGATATGCGCCGCTTCGTGGACGAAGCGCACGGCCTCGGCCTGGGCGTGATTCTCGATGTGGTCTACAACCATCTCGGCCCGGATGGCAATTACCTGCGCGAGTTTTCGCCTTACTATTTCAGCACGCGATACGAGAACGAGTGGGGGGACGCCATCAATTTCGATGCTGAACACTCCCTGCCGGTACGCGAGTACTTTGCCTCGAATGCGGCTTATTGGATCGAAGAGTTTCATCTCGATGGCTTGCGTCTGGACGCCACGCAGCAGATCTTCGACAGCTCGCCGGAGCACATCCTGACGGAGATCGTGAAACGCGCGCGGGCCACCGCGTCCGGCCGATCCATCATCCTGGTCGCCGAAAACGAGTCCCAGGAGACCCGCCTGGCCAGGCCCATCGCCAGCGGCGGTTATGGAATCGATGCCCTGTGGAACGACGACTTTCATCATAGTGCCATGGCCGCCATGACCGGTCGCAATGAGGCTTACTATTCCGGCTATCTTGGCAGGCCGCAAGAATTCATTTCGGCGGTCAAATTCGGATATCTTTACCAGGGCCAATGGTACAACTGGCAGAAGAAGTCGCGCGGCACGCCCAGCCGCGGGCTCGGCGCCGCGCAGTTTGTGAATTACCTTCAGAATCACGATCAGATCGCTAATTCGTGGCATGGAGAACGGATTCACTTACTGGCCAGCTCCGGCACTTACAGGGCCATGACCGCGCTGTTGCTTCTGGCGCCCAACACACCCATGTTATTTCAAGGCCAGGAATTCGCCTCTTCCAAGCCTTTCTGCTATTTCGCGGACCACCGGCCGGAATTAGCGAGGCTGATCCACGAAGGCCGCGTCAAGTTTCTCTCGCAGTTCCCCAGCCTGGCCAGCCTGGAGAAGATCGCCGACATCCTCGATCCCGGCAATCCCGCGACTTTCAACAAATGTAAGTTGGATTTCTCCGAGCGCGAAAGCCATGCACGAAGTTACTCCCTGCACAAAGATCTGATTCGCCTCCGCCGCGAGGATCCGGTTTTCCGGATGCAAGGAGAAGCCGGCCTCGATGGCGCCGTGCTTTCGAGCGATGCCTTTCTGATCCGCTATTTCGGCCCGGATGGCGGCGACCGCCTCCTGGCGATCAACCTGGGCGTGGACCTGCGCCTGGACGCCGCACCCGAGCCCTTGCTCGCCCCCCCGGAAGGGCGGCGCTGGAAGCTGCTGTGGTCGAGCGAGGATTCGCGCTATGGCGGCTCCGGCACGCCCGCGCCTGAAAACGATGGCATCTGGCGGCTGCCCGGGCACGCCGCCATCGTGATGCGCCCCGGATCGCCCGCGGATGGTGCCGATGCCGCCTGAGGCAATCCCCGCGGACCCGCGGCACACCGTGCAGACGCCCGAAGCGGCCTCGCATGTCGATCGGGAGTGGCTGGTAACCAACGGGCTGGGCGGTTACGCCTCCGGCACTATCGGCGGCGCGATGACCCGCCGCTACCACGGCCTGCTCGTCGCCGCTCTGCCGAATCCGCTGGGCCGCACGATGGTCTTCAACGGCTTGTCCGAGCGGCTGCGTCTGGCGGACCGGCGAGTTTTCTATACCGGCACTCCCGAAATCGGAGATCGTTCCGCCCAGGGCACGCTGCGCGCCGTGGAGTTTCGCCTGGAAGCCGGCCTCCCGGTGTGGCGCTTCGAAGCCGACGGCCTGCTCCTCGAAAAGCGGCTGCTAATGCCGTATAAGCAGAATACGGTGCATGTAACTTACAACCTGATCGAAGCGGCCGGGCCTGTGCGGCTCGGGCTGCGGCCCGCCGTTCATTTCCGGCCGCACGATGCGCCGGTCGATGCCAGCCACACGCAGACTTATCGTCTGAGCGCTTGCGAAGATCGATTCGAGATCGCGGCCGACACCCTGCCTATCTTACACCTCAAGTTACACGGCGAAGATACGGCATTTACGTTCGACCGTAAGTGGACTTCCGACATCTTCTACCGCGCCGAAAGCGACCGGGGATATGAGGCGCATGGCTCGCTCTGGAGTCCCGGCTATTTTCGCGCCGACCTGCGGCCCGGATGCCAGGCAACCCTGGTGGCGTCCACCGAAGACTGGGCGACCATCTGCGCGCTGACGCCCGAGAACGCGCTCGCCGCCGAGATCGAAAGGCGGCACACGCTGGTGGCCGCGGCCGGTACCGTGGCTCGGGAAGATCCCGCCGTTGAGCTGGTGCTGGCGGCCGATCAGTTTCTCATCGAGCCCGCCGGCCGCACCGAAGATGTCGCGCGCGCACGCGCCACGGGCGATCAGATCCGCACCGTGATCGCCGGCTATTACTGGTTCACCGATTGGGGCCGCGACACCATGATCGGCCTGGAAGGGTTGACGCTGGCCACGGGCCGCGAGATCGAAGCCGGCTGGATCCTGCGCACCTTCGCCCACTACATTCGCGACGGCCTCATTCCCAACCTCTTTCCGGAAGGCGAGAAGGAGGGCCTCTATCACACCGCGGATGCCACCTTGTGGTTCTTCCACGCCATGCACCGCTATGTGCAGCGCACCGGCGATCGCGCCACGCTGGCTCTGGTTCTGCCGCAACTGATCGGCATCGTGCAGCGCCATATCCAGGGCACGCGCTTCGGAATTCACGTCGATCCGGCCGATGGCCTCCTCGCGCAGGGCGAGCGGGGCTATCAACTAACCTGGATGGACGCCAAGGTGGGCGATTGGGTGGTCACGCCGCGGCGCGGCAAGGCCGTCGAGATCAACGCGCTCTGGTACAACGCGCTGCGGCTGGTGGAGCGCTGGGTGGCGGAAGAGGGCGCCGGCTCGCCCGCCGAATTCCACGATGCCGCCCTGCGCGCACGCGAATCTTTCAACGCGCGCTTCTGGAATCCCGACAAAGCCTACCTCTACGACGTGATCGACGGGGAATCGGGGAACGACGACGCCTGCCGCCCGAATCAGATCTTCTCAATTGCGCTCGATTACCCGGTGCTCGCCGAGGAATATTGGACGCCGGTGCTTTCGGTAGTTACCGAGCGTCTCCTTACGCCGTTCGGCCTCCGCTCCCTGGCCCCCGGCCACCCCGATTACAAACCCAAATATTACGGCGACCTCCGCTCGCGCGATGCCGCCTACCATCAGGGAACCGTGTGGGCATGGCTGATCGGACCCTACGTGGATGCCTGGCTCAAGGTGAATCCGGGCGACCCGTCGCGAGCTCGCGGCTTCCTGCAGGGTTTCGTAACGCACTTGGGCGACGCCTGCATCGGTTCCATCAGCGAAGTCTTCGACGCTGAGGAACCGTACATTCCGCGCGGATGTATCGCCCAAGCCTGGAGCGTCGCGGAAGTGCTGCGCTGCTGGGTCAAAACTGCATCCGCCTAACATCCCCGGGCGTCCAGCGCGTGCAACAATGTAACCGCTTCCCGAAAAGTAAGTTACGGAAAATACCTTTAGTTACTAACCCGGTTGGAACGGTTTTTGGCAGGAGAACTGCAACTCCAGATATCCGGAGGAGCTTACAAAATGCTTCACTGGTCGCTGATCTTTCTGGTAATTGCGATTATCGCAGCCATTCTGGGCTTCGGTGGAATCGCCGGAACCGCCGCCGGTATCGCGAAGATCCTGTTTTTCGTTTTCCTGGTGGTCTGGGTTCTGGCGTTCTTCTTCGGCCGCCGGGCAGTTTGACCCCGGCCGCAAACCATTCGCGATCGGGCGGATTCCCCGGTCCGGGATACCGCCCTGATTTGCACCGAGCGCTAGCCCGAAGGTGGTCCGTTCACTCCCGCCGCTGCTGCTATCCTGTCCCTTCGGAGTGAAGCCGCGTCATATCACGCTCGTGCCGCTGATCGCCGCCACCTATTTCCTGGTAGCCGGCGGCCCCTACGGTCTGGAGGACATCGTCTTCCGAGCCGGCTATCCCGGCGCGATGCTCATTCTGCTGATCACGCCGTTTATCTGGAGTTTGCCTGCGGCGCTCATGGTTAGCGAACTTGCGAGCGCCCTGCCCCACGAGGGCGGTTATTACGTTTGGGTGACCCGCGGAATGGGCCGCTTCTGGGGATTTCAGGAAGCCTGGCTCTCCCTGACCGGCAGCGTCTTCGATATGGCGCTTTATCCCACCCTGTCCGTGGCTTATCTGGGACACCTCGCGCCCTCACTCACGGCCGGCGGTCGCGGCGTGGCGATCGGCGTGGCACTGGTGGCCGTTTGCGCGGCCTGGAATCTGGCCGGCGCCCGCACTGTGGGGTTGAGCTCCGCGGCCATGACAGTGCTGCTGCTCACGCCCTTCGCCGTCCTGACGGTCTACGCATTTCTGCATCGCGCCACTTCCGCCGCGCCGCCCGTCCCACCGCGCAGCCTGGATCTGCTGGGCGGCATCCTGGTGGCCATGTGGAATTACATGGGCTTCGACTACGGCTCCACGGTAGCCGGCGAAGTGGACAATCCGCGGCGCACCTACCCGCTGGCCATGGCTGGCTCGGTGATCCTGGTGGCGGCTTCCTACGCGCTGCCTGTCGGCGCGGTCTGGTTCACCGGCCTGGATGCCAACCTCTGGTCCACCGGCGGATGGGCCGATGTAGCGCGCGCCGTCTTTCACGGCAGCCCTGCCGGCGCGGCGTTGGCCGTGGCGATCACGGCCGGCGGCATGATCGGCGCGTTGGGCACCTTCAACGCCATGACGCTCTGCTATTCGCGCCTGCCGCTGGCGATGGCCGAGGATGGCTTTCTGCCACGCGCCTTCACCCGCCGCACGCGCAACGGCGCTCCATGGGTCGCCATCCTGGCCTGCTGCGCGGCCTGGCTTCTGTGCCTGCGGCTGAGTTTCGTCAAGCTGATCGTTCTGGACGTGCTGCTCACCGGCCTCAGCCTGCTGCTGGAATTCGCCGCGCTGGTGGCTTTGCGGCTGCGCGAACCGGCCCTGCCGCGCCCCTATCGCGTACCCGGCGGCCTGGCCGGCGCCATCGGCATCGGCATCTTCCCGTGCATTCTGCTCCTGCTGGCGGTAGCCCGCAACCAATCCGAACCGGTCGGCCCGTTCACCGCGCTGCAATTGGGCATGCTGCTGATCGCCGCCGGAGTTGTAGCCTATTTCTTAGGGAATCGTCCTCGAAAATCATGATTATCGCCGATCTTGCGCAGATTGCCGGCCGCACTTACCCGGCCCGCCGCCGCACGCAGAACCTGGTGGGTGGATCGAGCCCCATCCAGGCGGCCAACTTCGCCATCGGCTACGTAACCCTGGAGCCGGATGGCGGCCAGGTGCCATGGCACAACCAGGAGCAGGAAGAGGTCTACTTCATTGTCGAGGGATCGGGCGAAATGTGTCTGGGCGAGGAACGCGTCACACTGCGCGCCGGCCAGGCCGCCTACATCCCGCCGCGCGTCTTCCACCAGTTGACCAACACCGGCGCGGGACCCATGCGCATGATCTACTGCTACGGACCGGCTGGCGACGTGGCTCACTGGCGCCAGGAGCTGGATGGAACGCTGCCGGGCGCGGGCATCGAGGCTCCCCCGCTTCCCCCCGGCGCACGGCCGCAATCGACGGAGAAGCCATGAGCCAGCCCACCGTGCATTCCATCGGGATCGCGATGAATGGCGTGACCGGACGCATGGGGCTGAACCAGCACCTGCGCCGCTCCATCCTGGCGATCGTGGAGCAAGGTGGCGTCCGCCTGAGCTCCGAGGAGACCATCGTGCCGCGCCCGCTGCTGGTGGGCCGCAACGCCGCCAAGCTGGCAGCCATCGCCGCCGAATCCGGCGGGCTGCCCTGGACCACGGATCTGGATGCCGCGCTGTCCGACCCCGCCTATCCCATCTACTTCGACGCCCAGGCCACCGCCCTGCGCCCCTCCGCCGTGAGCCGTGCCATCGCCGCCCGCAAGCACGTCTATTGCGAAAAGCCGGTCGCCGAAACTCTGGAGTGCGCCCTCGATCTGTGCCGCCTGGCTGCCCGCGCCGGCATCAAGCACGGCGTGGTGCAGGACAAGCTCTGGCTGCCCGGCCTGCTCAAGCTTCAGGCCCTCCGGAGCCAGGGTTTCTTCGGGCGCATTCTCTCCATCCGCGGCGAGTTCGGCTATTGGGTCTTCGAAGGCGATACCGTTCCCGCGCAGCGCCCCTCCTGGAATTACCGCCGGGAAGAGGGCGGCGGCATTATCCTCGACATGCTCTGCCACTGGCGCTACGTCCTGGACAACCTGTTCGGCGCTGTGCAGGCCGTTTCATGCCTGGGCGCGACCCACATTCCGCGCCGCTGGGACGAAGCCGGCCAGCCCTACGACTGCACCGCGGACGATTCCGCCTACGCCACCTTCCAGCTTGCCGGCGGCGCCGTGGCCCACTTCAACTCCTCGTGGTGCGTCCGCGTCCGCCGCGACGACCTGCTCACCCTGCAAGTGGACGGCACCCAAGGCAGCGCGGTGGCTGGCCTGCGGGAATGCTGGATCCAACCTTACGCCGCGACACCGCGGCCCGTGTGGAACCCGGATGTCCCGAGCGCACTCGACTATCGGGATGGCTGGCAGCGAGTCCCCGAGCAGGAAATGTACGACAACGCCTTCAAATGCCAATGGGAGCTTTTCCTGCGCCACGTAGTGAAGGACGAACCGTTCCGATGGGGCCTGATGGAGGGTGCCAAGGGCGTGCAATTGGCCGAGGCGGGCCTGGAATCCTGGAGGAAAAGGGCTTGGGTGGACGTACCGGGGTTGGAGATGTAGGGCGGGGCGAGGCTTGTAACTCTACGGAGAACGTAGTCACGAACTAGAAGTCTGGCTCAACTATCTGTCAAGGGGTAATTCTCAAAAAGACCATACGTGTTTTCAATAGCATGCATCCCACAAACACTTCACAGGAGAACGCGAGAAAGTGGGTTTAGAATCCCGGATTGGAGGCCTTTTCAGCGATGCGTTCTACCGGAGCCAAAGCGCTCGTTGCCACGATAATAAGCAGAAGGAAGATCCGCGATCTGATTGAGAATTGGAACCACGAGGATCACGGCGTACTCAACAGGTTCCTCTGTCTCGACTCGTCGGAGCCAGATTACGAGAGGAAGTTGAGCAAAAAGCTCACACAGAAGAAATGTCGGATGGGCATGGAACCCGAGGATATAGTCAAGTTATTTCGTTTTCAGCAGGAGCAGTGCGCAATCTGCCGGAAAACTCGGCGGGACCTCAAGTCCAAGGACGGTAAGCCCTGGGTTATCGACCACCCTGCCGGCGGCGAATGCCTGCCAGCTCGTGGTATTCTCTGCCAACACTGCAACCGGGCGTTAGGAGCGTTCGGTGACGACGTTGGCAGACTTCAGCGAGCGATAGAGTACCTGAAGGACCCCACCGCCCAGAAATGCCCCGGAATCGAGCCGGGGCCTGTTCCTTATGAAACCGGGCGAAAAGGGGAACGGGAGATACCGCCGGACAAAGGACGCAGGATCATCACCCGCTTGGAAGAAGGTATTCCTGAACGAAAGATCGCGGAACAGGAAGGTGTGGAAGTGCACCAAGTCCAGAAGATCAAACGAGGATACATCGCTCGCTAGAAGAGCGCAACTCACAAAGAACTCACAAAGAACTCACACCAAAAAACGCCGGGAAAGCGATGGCAGTCAAAACGGCATGGTGAAAGCGGTGATGGTGAAAGCGTTGAAAGCTGTGACATGAAAGCGGTGACGACAAAAGCGGTGACAGACAAAAGCGGTGACACAAAAGCGGTGACAGGCGGAACGTAACCCGGAACTTAGGCGGATATATGCCCTTGAGTCGCGCCTCGATCCTCTCCCGTCACTTGCCTGTATACGCGTGCTGGAAGCGGTCTCGTTGCACCTTGAAGACGCCACGGCGAATGCTCGTGTGATGCAGACGGTGCCATTGCGGTACGGCACTATACTGTAAATATGACATTCAGGGTGGTTCTGGAACGCGATCCCGAGACCGGCGATTACTCTGCCGTGTGCCCGGAGCTCCCCGGCTGCGCCTCGGCGGGCGAAACCGAGGCTGAGGCTAGAGCGAATATCCGGGAGGCCATAGAGCTTTACCTGAAGCCAGGTGATATCGACCTGCCTGAAGACGCCAAGCTCTTCGAGGTGACGGTTGGGTGAGCGGGGGACGCCCAGGCTCACCTCAGACCAGGTGATCGCAGTCCTTAGCCATCACGGCTTTCTGCGGA
The DNA here is from genome assembly GCA_964427655.1 of uncultured Solibacteraceae bacterium. Lineage (GTDB taxonomy): Bacteria > Acidobacteriota > Terriglobia > Bryobacterales > Bryobacteraceae > CAVQNQ01. The sequence continues at coordinate 32,426 of CAYRWE010000002.1, forward strand.
TCGGCGCTTCCGGAAGCCACCAGAAGTGGCGGCATTCGCTCACCGGCAAGCAGGTCATTGTCGCCCATCACCGGGGCCGCGTACTTCCGCTCGGTACCATGAGGGCGATCATCGAGGGCAGCGGAATCGCGCCTTCGGAATGGTTAAGATGAACGCCTCCGAGCAGCCCTCCTCCGACACCCTGCCGGTCCCTACGCGCTCCGGCGTAATTTCTTCCCGGCAATGCCCAGACCCGCGAGCGCCAGCCCTGTCAGCATGGAGGTCGTCGGCTCCGGCGTGGACGTAGTGGTGCTAACGTCCAGCTTGTTCAACAGCGTCTCGCAATCCGTCCCGGCGATGACATCGACATATTTGTAACTGGCCGCGCTCGAGACTAACGTGTCGAGATTGCTGTCGCTGCCCGATTGAAGCAGGTTACTCCCCAGCATTCCCGAGTTGTTAGAACCGTAGATGCGCCACCCGTCGACGATGTCCGTCATCTGGAACTGGATAGTCGCGGTCTTCAGGTTTGGAACCTGCGAGAAGTCCAGTTGCACGAACTCGTTGATAGGAATCTCGTACGCCTTATTGGAACTGTAGTAATCGTTGGCGAGGCCCAAGCCCGTATTGCCAACGGTGGTGTTGTCATAGAGACCCGTAGGCGTGTTCGCGCTGGTCGTGCTGGTGCCGCTAAACCCAGAGGCGGTGATGCCGATGCCGTTGTTCGTGTAGGTATAGACATCGCCCGGAGCGCTGCCCGCCGGGCTTGTAAAGGTGAAAGTTGCCGAGACCGAATTCGCCCATGCCTGTGGCATAGCCATGGCGGTCACTAATAGAGCTGCTGCTGCGATATGTCTGTTCATTGGCTTTCTCGCTCGATGCAGAACCAGTTTCTGCCGCTTTCCCGCGGCGGCCTCTCATCAAGCAGCCTATGCCGGAGGGCACTGGTTTTTCACGTCCTACGCGTACCGGTTGGGTACGGTCCTATGGGCAGTTAGGACCGGGAGTACTTTTGCGAAAAAGCTCCTGCTGAGGGCGCCGAGGGGTGTGCAACTGGGGGTATGCGATTAGCCGAGGAAGGGCTGCAATCGTGGAGGAGAGAGATTGCCACATCGCGTGGCCAAGGTAGCAGCGCCGCGCCGGTTAATCTCCGAGGGCCTCAATCCCGGCGCGAACATTCGTTTTCGCACATCGGACAACGGTCTGCTCGTTCCAAGTGAAAGGAGATCACCCATTTATGAATTTCGCGCTTGCAAGGAACTGGTGGTCGCTGGTCGCCCGTGGCGTCCTGGGCATTTTGCTGGGAGTCGTCGCATTCGTCTGGCCGGGAGTCACTATCGGCGCGCTGGTCTTGCTGTTTGGTGCGTATGCGCTCATTGACGGCGTCGTGAGCCTGGCGGGCGCATTGAGGGCGGCAGAGGCACACGAGCGATGGGGGGCGCTGCTGCTGGAAGGCATCATGGGCGTCCTGGCCGCGGCAGCAACCATCCTTTGGCCGGCCATCACCACGCTGGTGCTGGTCTATATCATAGCGGCGTGGGCCATTATCACCGGGGTTGCGGAGATCGCCGCGGCCATTCGCCTGAGGCGGCACGTCGCGGGTGAGTGGCTGCTCGGGCTGGCGGGAGTGGTGTCGGTAGTTTTTGGATTGTTGATCGCCGCCGTGCCCGTGGCCGGCGCGCTGGCCATTGCCTTCTGGTTCGGGGCCTATGCGTTCATTTTCGGGATCGTGCTGCTTACGCTCGGATTCCGTCTGCGCAGATGGAAACACGGCGTCGCGGGATCGTCCTCCTTTCCTATGCCGGTCAGTCAATCCTGAGAACCGGTGCTCAGGCCCTTTCCGCACACTCCGCCGTGACAAGTCGCGAACGGTTCGCCCGCGAACATTCCATTCGGAGGCCTCCGGCTAAACTGATCGCATGAAGAGACCGGGCGCGGCGAGGTGCCGGGTATCGGACCCGGATCTTAGGGTGTCCCTTCGCACGTAGGCTCAGGCATGCGATATGGATGCTATCTGGCCCCTGGCGGTTTACTTCGTTGTGGTGGTTGGCTTAGTCGTAGCCATGCTGGCGCTTTCGTACGTCCTGGGACAGCGCCATCGCGAGCCCGCGACGGGCGAGTTTTATGAGGGCGGCATCAAGTCGGAAGGTAGCGCGCATGTGCGACTTTCGGCGCGCTTCTATCTTGTCGCCATGTTCTTCGTGATTTTCGACCTGGAAGCGGTATTCGTGTTCGCCTGGGCGGTGGCCGCCCGCGAGCTCGGCTGGCCGGGATATTGGGAAATCGCAGTCTTTATTGGTTTGCTCGTGGTCGCGCTGGCGTATCTTTGGAGACTTGGCGCGCTGGATTGGTCGGCGACCAGGAGTCGCACGCGGTAATTATGAACTGGTGGGCGGAGAGACCGAACGTAACACCCACGCGAACCGTGGAGGAGGAAAACGTCCGCCACAGCGTCGTTCTGACTAAGTTACAAGACCTGCTTTCCTGGGGCCGCAAGAACTCCATGTGGCCATTCAATTTCGGCCTCTCCTGCTGCTATGTGGAAATGGCCACAAGCCTGACCAGTAAGTGGGATCTGGCACGCTTCGGGGCCGAAGTGATTCGCGCAACGCCGCGCGAAGCCGATTTACTCGTGATCGCGGGCACCGTCTTTCTCAAGATGGCGCCGGTGATCAAGCAGCTCTATGAACAGATGATGGAGCCGCGCTGGGTAATATCGATGGGCTCCTGCGCTAACTCGGGCGGTATGTTCGACGTGTACAGCGTCGTACAAGGAGTGGATTCCTTCCTGCCGGTAGACGTTTACGTGCAGGGCTGTCCGCCTCGTCCGGATACGTTGATGGAAGGGCTGCTGCTGCTCCGGGACGCGGTGGGCAGCGAGAAGCGGCCGCTGAGCTGGGTGGTGGGGCCGCAAGGTATCGTGCGCCCACCGACGCCGTCTCTCAGGGACCGAAAGCGGCACCAGAATACTTCGCTCACTGTGCTGCGCAGCCCGGACGAGGCGGAATGACCGCGGTTCTCGTCCCGTCCGTTCTCGACCGGGTGGAGGAGCGGTTCCCCGGTCTGACTGCGCAGCCGACGCTGGATGCGATTCCCACAGTGTGGGTGCCGGCCGCCATGGCGCGCGATCTGCTCCGCTACCTCAAGCACGACATCGAGCGCCCCTACCGCTTCCTGTACGATTTAAGCGCCATCGACGAGAGGTTGCGGCGCAATCGCGAGGGCCAGCCGCCGGCGGACTTCACGGTGGTCTACCACGTCTTCTCCTATGAGCGAAACGAATTCTTCCGCGTGAAGACGGCGCTAATTGGCGAGCATCCCTCGCTTCCCAGCATCACCGACATTTGGCCCATGGCCAATTGGTACGAGCGCGAAGTCTGGGACATGTTCGGCATCCGTTTCGAGAACCATCCGCACCTCGAGCGCATTCTGATGCCGCGCTGGTGGAAAGGCCATCCGCTGCGCAAGGAGCACCCCTCGCGCGCCACCGAAATGGGTCCGTTCACGCTGCCCGATGAAGAGATGCAGCGCGAACAGGAGGAGCTTCGCTTCAAGCCCGAAGAGTGGGGCATGGCGCCGGGCACCGCCGACACGGATTTCATGTTCCTGAACGTCGGCCCGCAGCATCCCGGCACGCACGGCGTGCTGCGTATCGCGCTGCAACTCGACGGCGAAACCATCGTCGATTGCGTCCCCGACATCGGCTACCACCATCGCGCGAAGGAAAAGATGGCGGAGCGCCAGACCTGGCACACCTTTATTCCCTACACGGACCGCGTGGATTACCTCGGCGGCGTAGTGAACGAAATGGCCTACCTGAGCGCGGTCGAAAAGATGGCTGGCATCGACGTGCCGCCGCGCGCCCAGGTAATCCGCGTGATGCTGATGGAAGTTTTCCGTATCATGAGCCACCTGGTGTGGTACGGCACCTTCTCGCAGGATTTGGGGCAGCTCTCGCCGGTCTTCTTCACCTTCAACGACCGCGAGGTCGGCTACAAGATCATCGAAGCGGTCACCGGTTTTCGTATGCATCCCGGCTGGTTTCGCATGGGCGGCACCGCGCTCGACCTGCCCAACGGCTGGGACCGCCTGGTTCGCGAATTTCTCGATTACATGCCCAAGCGCCTGGCCGAGTACGACCGCGAGATCATGCGCAACGGCATTTTCCGCGCGCGTACCATAGGCGTGGGCGCGTGCACCGCGGAGCAGGCCACCGAATGGGGAATCACCGGCCCCAATCTGCGCGCCACCGGTTTCGAGTGGGATTTCCGCAAGAAACAGCCCTATTCCGGCTACGAGCAGTTCGAATTCGACGTGCCGACCTCTAAACGCGGTGACTGTTACGGACGCGCCGAGGTGCGCGTAGAGGAGATGCGCCAGAGCCTGCGCATTATCGAGCAGTGTCTGAAGAATATGCCGGGCGGGTCGTGGAAATCGGAGCATCCGCTGGCCACTCCGCCGCTCAAGCCGCGTACCATGCAGGATATCGAAACGCTGATCACGCATTTCCTGGGAGTCAGTTGGGGCCCCGTGATACCGCCCTGCGAGGTGCTCGGCAATATCGAGGCCACCAAGGGCGCCAACGGCTATTACCTGATCAGCGACGGCAGCACGGTGGCGTATCGTACACGCATCCGCACGCCTTCGTTCGCGCACATGCAGATGCTGCCGAAGTTAGTCAACGGCGCGATGGTTTCGGATCTCCTGGCAGTGCTGGGAGCCATGGACTTCGTACTGGCGGACGTGGATCGCTGACCTTATGCTGACGCCCGAAGAGAGACAGAAGATCGAGGCCGAGATGGCGCACTACCCGGCCAAACAGGCCGTGTGCATCGACGCCATGAAGATCGTGCAGAAGCGGCGCGGCTGGCTTTCGGATGAGAGCCTGCGGGATATCGCCGACGTGCTGGGAATGACCGTAGCCGAACTGGATGGCGTCGCCTCGTTCTATAACCTGCTGCTACGCAAGCCCGTGGGGCGGCACGTGATCTGGATCTGCGACAGCGTGAGCTGCTGGATCATGGGTTACGACCGGCAGCGTTCGGCCCTCGAAAAGCGCCTGGGCATCGGCCTCGGCCAGACCACCCCCGACGACCGCTTCACGCTGCTGCCGATCGTCTGTCTGGGCTGCTGCGACCGCGCGCCGGCCATGCTGATCGACGAAGATCTGCATCCCGATCTGACGCCCGAGCGCATCGACGCCATTCTGGAGCGCTACAAGTGACCGCGCGCCCGCTCACTGGCCGGATGCGCCCCGACGGGGATGTGGTGGACCTCCGCGCCTATGAGCAGGCCGGCGGCTACCAGGGACTGCGCAAGGCGCTCGCCATGGCGCCCAAGGACGTAACCGAGGAAGTGAAGAACTCGGGCCTGCGAGGCCGCGGCGGCGCCGGTTTTCCGACCGGTATGAAGTGGAGCTTCACGCCCATCGGACCCAGCGCCCCGCGTCCTAAGTACGTGGTCTGCAATGCCGACGAAATGGAGCCCGGCACGTTCAAGGACCGGTTGCTGATGGAGCGCGACCCGCACCAACTCATTGAGGGCATGATCATCGCCGGCCACGCCACCGAAGCCGAAGTAGGCTACGTTTTCATCCGCGGCGAATATCACCTCCCGGCGGCGCGCGTCCGCCAAGCGGTCGAAGAGGCGAGAGCGGCGGGCTACCTCGGCAAGAACATTCTAGGGTCGCCGCTCAGTTACGAAATCCACCTGCACCTCAGCGCCGGCCGTTACATGTGCGGGGAAGAGACCGGGCTGCTCAACGCGCTCGAAGGCAAGCGCGCCAATCCGCGCACCAAGCCGCCCTTCCCGCCGGTGGTGGGCGCCTTCGGAAAACCTACCGTGGTGAACAATGTGGAAACGCTCTGCTGCGTGCCGCATATTCTGGCCAATGGCATAGACTGGTTCAAATCCCTGAGCCGGACCAAGGATGCCGGCAGCAAACTCTATGGCGCCAGCGGCAAGGTGAAGCGTCCCGGCCTGTGGGAACTGCCGATGGGCACCACGGTCGGCGAGATCCTCTTCGATCACGCCGGCGGAATGCAGGATGGCATCGCGCTGCGCGGCCTGCTCCCCGGCGGCGCTTCCACGGATTTCCTCACCCCCGAACATCTGAATACCCCGATGGACTTCACCGAAGTAGCCAAGGTGGGCAGCCGCATGGGCACCGGAACAATGATCGTTCTGGACGATAAGACCTGCCCCGTCGGCATGGTGTGGAACCTGGAGCACTTCTTCGCGCGCGAATCCTGCGGCTGGTGCACGCCTTGCTGGAGCGGTTTGGGATGGGCGGATCGTCTGCTGGCGGCCATGGAGGAAGGCCACGGCGAGCCGGATGACATCGGCAAGCTCGAGCACATCGCGCGTTTCTGCGCGCCCGGCAACACCTTCTGCGCGCTCGCGCCCGGCGCGGTCGAGCCGCTCCAAAGCGCGCTGAAATATTTTCGCGGCGATTTCGAACGGCACATCGCCGAGAAGCGCTGCCCCTGGAGATAGCATGGCGACGGTGTACGTAGAGGGCCGGCCTTACAACATGAACGGGGCGCAGAATCTGCTCCACGGCTGCCTCTCGCACGGCCTCAACCTGCCGTACTTCTGCTGGCATCCCGCCATGGGTTCGGTGGGAGCGTGCCGCCAGTGCGCCGTCAAGCAGTTCAAAGACGAAGAGGATACCCACGGCCGAATCGTGATGGCTTGCATGACGCCCGCCTCCGAGAACGCCCGCATTTCCATCGCGGATAGCGAAGCTGTGCTGTTCCGGAAATCCATCGTCGAGGGTCTCATGATCCCGCACCCTCACGATTGCCCGGTGTGCGATGAAGGCGGCGAGTGCCACTTGCAGGACATGACCTACATGACCGGGCACGATTACCGCCGCTACCGCTTCGAGAAGCGCACCTTCCGCAACCAGGACCTCGGCCCTCTCGTGAATCACGAGATGAACCGCTGCATCCAGTGCTACCGCTGCGTGCGCTATTACCGCGAGTACGCGGGCGGGCGCGATTTCGATTCTTTCGCGCTGCGCAACATCGTCTATTTCGGCCGCGCCGAAGACGGCACCCTCGAAAACGAGTTCAGCGGCAACCTCGTTGAGGTCTGCCCCACCGGCGTCTTCACCGACAAGACGCGGCGCTTTCACTACACGCGCAAATGGGACCTCCAGTTTGGCCCTTCGATTTGCGCCCACTGCGGCGCGGGCTGCAACATCTCGGCCGCGGAGCGCTATGGCAGCCTGCGCAACATCGCCAACCGCTACAACCACGAGGTCAACGGCTACTTTCTCTGCGACCGCGGGCGCTTCGGCTACGACTATGTGAACCGCGCCGAGCGCCTTCGCGAGCCGCGCCTGCGAGGCGAGCGCGTGAGCGCGGATGCGGCCCTCGAAGCGCTGCGCGGAATGGTGGAGCGCGGTGCCATCGGGATCGGCTCGCCCACCGCTTCGATCGAGAGCAATTTCGCGCTACGCCAACTGGTCGGCCCTGGGCGCTTCTACTGCGGCATGGACGATGCCGAATACGCGGCCGTGCGGGCCATGCTCTCTCTTCTGCGCGCGGGGCCGGCGCGAACGCCATCGCTCGCCGAAATCGAGCGCTGCGATGCCGTGCTGATCCTGGGCGAAGACCTTACCAACACCGCGCCGCGCTATGCGCTCTCGGTGCGGCAATCCGCGCGCCAGGCCACTTTTCGTTTGGCCGAGAAGCTGAAGATCCCGCTGTGGATGGATCAAGGCGTACGCGAGGCCGCCCAGGGCCTCAAGAGCCCGGTGTTCATGGCCACGCCCTCGGCCACGCGCCTGGACGACGTCGCCGCGCGCCTGTTCCACGCAGCTCCTAACGATATCGCGCGCCTCGGTTTCGCGGTGGCCCACGCGCTGGACCCCGCGGCTCCGGACGTTCCCGGTCTCGGCGCGGAGCCGGCCCACCTGGCTGGATTCATCGCCGAGGCTCTGCGCACGGCCGAGCGGCCTGTGGTGATCTCCGGGGCCAGCCTGCGCAACGAAGCCGTGGTGCGCGCGGCGGCGGCCGTAGCTCGCGCGCTGCATACAGCGGGAAAACCGGCCCTGCTCGCCTATGCCACCACTGAGAGCAACACCGCCGGGCTCGCCATGATGGAGCCGAAGCCGCTCGGAGATGCGCTGGTATCCGGCGCCGAAAACGTCGTAGTCCTTGAAAACGACCTGTACCGCCGCGCCGCGCGAGATCGCGTCGACCAGTTGCTGAATGGTGCAAAACTCGCCGCGCTCGATTTCCTTCCGAACGCCACCGTCGAACGCGCGGAGCTCGTGCTCCCCGCCGGAACCTTCGCCGAATCCGACGGCACATTGGTTTCGGGCGAAGGCCGCGCGCAGCGCTTCTTTCAGACCTATGTTCCCGCGGGCGAGATCCTCGAAAGCTGGCGCTGGCTGGGCGGGCAAGCGTGGAGCAAATTGGACGACGTGATTTCCGCCCTGGCCGCCGCGCTGCCGCAATTCGGCCGCGTGCCGCAAGCGGCGCCCTCCGCGACTTTCCGCGCGGCCGGCGAAAAATTCCCGCGCGAGCCGCACCGCTTCAGCGGCCGCACGGCCATGTACGCCAACATGACTGTGCACGAACCGCCGCCGCCCCAGGACCCCGATTCCGCGCTCAACTTTTCCATGGAAGGCGCCTCCACCCAGCCGCCGCCGGCGCTGATTCCGTTCTTCTGGTCGCCGGGGTGGAACTCCATCCAGGCAGTCAACCGTTTTCAGGATGAGATCGCTGGCGTGCTGAAGGGCGAAGTTCCGGGAGTGCGCCTGCTGGAACCTGGCGCTCCGCGGGGCGCCAGCGCAGCCGATGGACACGACGCCATCCCGCCGGCTTTTGCGCCGCGCGCGGATGAGTGGCTGCTGGTTCCGCTCTATCACATCTTCGGCTCGGACCCTCTGAGCATGGCGTCTCCCGCCACGGCGTCGCTCGCGCCCCAGCCCTATGTCGCGCTCAATCCGCAAGACGCCGCGCGCCTGGGTGTCGCCGAGGGCCAGCCGGCCACAATCGGCGCGTGTCGCCTGCCGGTGCGCATCGTTGCGGAGCTACCCCGCGGTGTCGCGGGCCTGCCCGCCGGCCTGGTGCCGCCCGGCCCCGAATGGAGCAGGATTGCGCCATGAAATTCCTCCTGCCGCTCGCCAACATCTTCGGCATCCTGATCGTCGCGCTTTCGCTCGCGGCGTTCCTGATCTGGTTCGAACGGCGTATGCTGGCGCTCTGGCAGGATCGCTACGGTCCCAACCGCGTGGGTCCGTTCGGCCTCGGGCAAGTGCTCGCCGACATGATCAAGATCTTTTTCAAGGAAGATTGGATCCCGCCCTTCGCCGATAAATGGGTCTTCATTCTCGCGCCCGCCATCATCATGGCCACCGTGTTGATGTCGTTTTCCGTGCTGCCAATCGTTCCGGGAGTGGTGATCTCGCAACTGAATGTGGGCTTGCTCTTCGTGCTGGCGATGTCTTCGTTCGGGGTGTACAGCGTGGTGCTCGCCGGCTGGTCGTCGGACAACAAATACGCCCTGCTGGGCGCCCTGCGCGGTTCGGCACAGATGCTCAGCTACGAGGTCTTCATGGGCTTGTCGTTGATGGGCGTGGTAATCCAGGCCGGCTCGTTCAACCTCGGCGACATCGTGCAGGCGCAGCGCGGGTTGTGGTTCGTGGTCCCGCAATTTCTGGGGTTCGTGCTTTTCCTGATCGCCGGAATCGCCGAGACGCGCCGTCTGCCGTTCGATCTCCCCGAAGCCGAAAGCGAGATCGTGGCCGGCTATCATTCCGAGTATTCCGGCATGAAATTCGGCATGTTCTTCGTGGGCGAATATCTCGGCGTGATCCTTATCTCTTCGCTGATCACGGTCTTCTTTTTCGGCGGCTGGCTGGGGCCCGTCCTGCCGCCCATCGTCTGGTTCTTTGTGAAGGTGTTTGGGTTGATCAGCTTCTTCGTGCTGCTGCGCGCCTCGCTGCCGCGGCCGCGCTTCGATCAGCTTATGAGCTGTGGATGGAAGCTGATGCTGCCGCTGGCGCTTGCCAACCTGCTCGTCACGGGCGCGGTGGTGCTCTACTTCGGGAGGTGAAACGATGTTCAGTAATTTGCGAACCATCTGGAGCGTCTTCCTGCACATGTTCCGTAAGCGCGTCACCGTGCAGTATCCCGAGCAGAGGGTGCCGCTCCCGCCGCGCTCGCGCGGGCGCATCATTCTCTCGCGCGACCCCGATGGCGGCGAGCGTTGTGTGGCCTGCTATCTCTGCGCGGTTGTTTGCCCCGTGGATTGCATCGCGCTGCAGGCCACTGAGGACCCCGCCGGCCGCCGCTACCCGGAGTTCTTCCGCATCAATTTTTCGCGCTGCATTTTTTGCGGCTTTTGCGAGGAGGCCTGCCCCACTTATGCCATCCAGCTCACGCCGGATTTCGAGATGAGCGAATATCATCGCCGCAACATGGTTTACGAGAAGGAAGACCTGCTCATCGATGGTCCCGGCAAATATCCCGGCTACAATTTCTGGCGCGTCTCGGGCGTCTCGATCGGCGGAAAAGATAAAGGCGCGGCCGAGCGCGAGGCGGCTCCCGTGGACCTGCGGAGCCTGCTGCCCTGATATGCAATTCGCCTTCTACATCGCCGGTGGCGTAGCGGTCGTCGCCACGTTGCTGGCTATCACGCGGCTGAGTGCCGTGCACGCGCTCTTGTATCTGGCGGTCTCGCTGGTGGCCGCCGGCGTGGTCTTCTACACGCTGGGCGCGCCCTTCGTGGCGGCGCTCGAACTCGTCGTCTATGCCGGGGCCATCATGGTGCTGTTCGTTTTCGTGGTGATGATGCTGAACCTCGGCAGCCGCGCCACCGAGGCCGAGCGGGCGCTGGTGACGCGCGGCGCATGGACCGGGCCGCTGGCGCTGGCGATCGTGCTGTTGGCGGAGATGGCGTATCTCGCGCTACGGGCTAAGACGGGCGCGCACTCGGGAACAATGGTCGAACCGAAACAGGTGGCGCTGGCGCTCTACGGCCCTTACGCTCTGGGGGTGGAACTGGCGTCCATGCTGCTGCTGGCGGGCCTCGTGGCCGCGTATCACCTGGGCTGGCGCCGCAGGTCGGAAATGGAGAAAGAGGATGCCGTCAATACCGATCGGACACGGGCTGATTCTGGCCGGGATCCTGTTCACGCTGGGGATGGTCGGCTTGCTCGTACGCCGTAACGTGGTCTTTCAATTGATGTCGATCGAGATCATGCTCAACGCCGCGGGTCTCGCGTTCATCGTGGCCGGCGCGCGCTGGAGCCAGGCGGATGGGCAGGTGATGTTCCTCTTCATTCTGGCCATGGCGGCGGCGGAAGTCTCCGTCGGCCTGGCCTTGGTCCTGCTGCTCTATCGCACTCTGCACTCGCTCGATTCCGACCGGGCAAGCAGCATGAAGGGCTAACATGTTCGACCTGCTCTGGCTGGTTCCCGCCATCCCCTTCTTCGGCGCGGCATTTCTGCTGCTCTTCGGCTCGCGGCTGCCGCGCGCCGTGGCTGGGTTCGTGGGTTGCGCGTCCATCGGCGCCTCCGCCGTGATCGCCGGCCTCATCGCCGCGCAATATCTTTCCGCGCCGCCGCCCGGCAACGCCTACGAGCAGACGCTCTGGACGTGGATCTCCGTAGACGGCTTCCGCCCCGCGATCGCCTTCTACCTGGACGCCCTCTCGCTCGTGATGATGGCGGTGGTCACCTTCGTTGGCTTTCTTATCCACGTCTACTCCACCGAATACATGGCCGGCGACGAAGGCTACAGCCGCTACTTCGGCTACATGAACCTCTTCGTGGGTTCCATGCTCACGCTGGTGCTGGGGAACAACCTGCTGCTGCTCTTTCTCGGCTGGGAGGGCGTGGGCCTGTGCAGTTACCTGCTCATCGGCTTCTGGTATCGCGATCCGGCCAACGGTTATGCCGCGCGGAAAGCCTTCATCGTGACGCGCGTGGGCGACACCGCGATGACCATCGGGCTTTTCGTTCTCTTCTATGGCCTCGGTACGCTCGACATTCAGGAGATGCTGCGGCGCGCGGATGCGCAGTGGCCCTCAGGGACGGCCCTGCCGGTGGCCGCCGCCGCTCTGCTGCTCGGCGGCGCGCTCGGCAAATCCGCGCAATTGCCGCTGCAAACCTGGCTGCCGGACGCCATGGCCGGCCCCACCCCCGTCTCCGCCCTGATCCACGCCGCCACCATGGTCACCGCGGGCGTCTATCTCATCGCCCGCACCCACAACCTCTTCCAGCTCGCGCCGCCGGTGATGCTGGCCGTCGCGGTAATCGGCGCGGCCACCCTGATCGTCGCGGGCCTCAGCGCCCTCACGCAGAACGACATCAAGCGCACCCTCGCCTATTCCACCATTAGCCAGATCGGCTACATGTTCCTGGCCCTGGGCGTGGGCGCGTGGGGCGCTGCCATGTTCCACTTCTTCACCCACGCCTTCTTCAAGGCGCTGCTCTTTCTCGCCGCAGGCGTGGTGATTGAGGCCCTGCACCACGAGCAGAATATGTTTCGCATGGGGGGACTGCGGCGCGAATTGCCCATCGCCTTCTGGGTCTTTCTGATCGGAGGCTCGTCGCTTTCCGGCCTGCCGTTTGTGACAGCCGGTTTCTTCAGCAAAGATCTAATCGTCTGGAGCACCGCCGCTTCGCAATACGGCAGCCGCGCGCTGTGGGCCGCCGCGGTGGCCGGCGTCGTGCTCACGTCGCTCTACACGTTCCGGCTCATCTTCCTGGTATTCTTCGGACCACCGCAAGGCCACGTCGTCAAGCGGCCTGGCGCGGCTGAGCAGATCCCGCTCTACGTGCTGGCGGCGCTTTCGATCTCCGCGGGCTGGATCGGCGGCGGCTTCGAGCGGCTGATCGGAACCGCGCTTCCCGCGCTCTCCGCGCTCAATCCCCTGCCCCTGACGGAATCCGCCTCCGGAATCGCCGCGGCGGCTGCCTTCGCCGCCGGCCTCGCGCTGGCGTGGCTCTTCTATATCCATCGCCGCGAATGGGCCGTGGCTGCGGCGGCCAGCGGCTTCCAACGCGCGCTCCATCAGTGGTGGTACGCCGATTGGGGAATGGATTGGCTCTACGACCGCCTCTTCGTCCAGCCGTTGCTGACGATCGCGCGCATCAACAAATCCGATCTCGTGGACGCCTTCTATCGCAGCCTCGCCTGGTGCGGCCGGCTCGCGTGGAGCGCGCTCAGTGCCACCGAATCGGGGCGCGTGCGCTGGTACGCCACCGGCATCGTTACGGGAGCCATCGTCTACATGGCGCTGGTGATGTTCCTATGATCCTGCTCGCTTTCCTCATCGTGCTGATGGCCGGCGGAATTCTGGCCTGGCTGGTGGCCCGCTGGAGCGTCACGGGCGCGCGCTCCATTGCGCTGGCCGCGGTGGCCCTCGATTTCGCGCTGAGCCTCTGGCTGTGGGCCGGCCATCTGGGCCGCTTCGACCCGTTCGCGCATAGCGGCTGGATCGAAGAGCTGGATTGCGCCTGGATCCGGCCATTCGGCATTCACTTCCACCTCGCCATGGATGGGCTGAGCCTGCTCCTGGTCGTCCTCACCTTCTTCCTCGGCATTCTTTCGGTGCTGGCCTCCTGGACGGAAATCACCGAGGCCGCCGGCTTCTTCCACTTCAACCTGCTGTGGATTCTGGCCGGTATCACGGCGGTCTTCCTGGCCATGGACCTGTTCCTGTTCTACTTCGCGTGGGAAGTCATGCTGATTCCCATGTACTTTCTGATCGCGTTGTGGGGCCACGAAAACCGCGTCTATGCGGCCCTGAAGTTTTTTCTCTTCACGCAGATCAGCGGCCTGCTCATGCTGGTCTCGATTCTGGCGCTCTATTTTGCCCACCACGCCTCGACGGGAGTGTTCACTTTCGAGTATCGCGACCTGCTGGGCACGGCGCTCCCGGCCGGCACGTCCCTGTGGATCATGCTGGGATTCTTCATCGCCTTCGCGGTGAAACTGCCGGTCTTTCCGTTCCACCCCTGGCTGCCCGATGCGCATACCGAGGCGCCTACGGCCGGCAGCGTCATCCTGGCCGGCTTGATGCTCAAGACCGGCGGCTACGGCCTGATTCGCTTCGTCGCTCCGCTTTTCCCGGATGCCGCCCGCGCTTTCGCGCCGGTAGCCGTAACACTGGCCGTGATCGGAATCTTATACGGCGCCCTCATGGCCTTCGCGCAAACGGACCTCAAGCGGCTGGTGGCCTACACCAGCGTGAGCCACCTCGGTTTCGTTCTGCTGGGCGTCTTTTCCTGGAACAGGCTGGCTCTGCAGGGTGCCGTGATCACGATGGTGTGTCACGGCATCAGCACGGGCGGCCTATTCGTGCTCGTCGGCGCGTTGCAGGAGCGCATTCACACGCGCGAAATGGCGCGCATGGGCGGTCTGTTTGCGACCATCCCGCGCTTCGGAGGCGCGGCCATGGTCTTTGCGCTCGCCTCGCTGGGGTTGCCCGGCCTGGGAGATTTCGTGGGCGAGTTTCTGGTTTTGCTGGGTGCCTGGCGCGTGTATCCGGTGGCCACGATATTCGCGGCTTGCGGCGTCCTCGCGGCCACCTTCTATGCCCTGCGCTTGATTCAGGGCGCGTTTCAAGGCCCGAATGTGCACGACTGGCGGCTGCCGGATCTCTCGTGGCGCGAAACCCTCGTGGCGGGCGGCATGATCGCCGCGCTCCTCTGGCTGGGCTTCTACCCGCGCCCCGTGGTCGACACTTTCGCACCCGCCTTGGACCGCCTGCAACAGGTGAACCTCTATTCCCGCAGGTGACGTTATGCAAGCCCAAGACTTCGTTTCCATCCTGCCGCTGATCGTGCTCGCCGCGACCTCCATCCTGGTGATGGCCGCGGTGGCCATTCGCCGCAGCCACGTCGCCAGCCTCTTGATTACGGTCGCGGGACTGAGCGTCGCACTCGCCGCCTTGGGACCCTCCTCCTCGGCCGCGCCCCGCCACGTCACGCCGCTTTTTATCATCGACGGCTATGCACTCTTCTTCACCGGTCTGATTCTCGCGGCGAGTATCGCTACCGCCGTGCTGTGCTATGGATATCTGGAGCGTCACGATATCGACCGCGACGAGATGTACGTGCTCCTGCTGATCGCCACCCTGGGCGCCGCGGTGCTGGCCTCCAGCAGCCACTTCGCGTCATTCTTCCTCGGCCTCGAACTGCTCAGCGTGCCTTTGTACGGGATGATCGCCTATCTCCGCCACGGCCGCGAATCCATCGAGGCGGGAATCAAGTATCTGATCCTCGCCGCGGCGGCTGCGGCGTTCCTTCTGTTCGGGATCGCGCTGGTGTACGCCGAAACAGGCTCGCTCGCATTTGCTCCCTTAGGAGCCGTGCTGGCGGCCGATGGCCGGCGCGGATTGCTGCTGCCCGCCATGGCGCTGATCGTCACCGGCATCGGCTTCAAGCTGGCGGTGGTGCCCTTCCACATGTGGACGCCGGACGTCTACGAGGGCGCGCCCGCGCCCGTCAGCGCCTTCATCGCGACCGTTTCGAAAGGTGCCATGGTGGCGCTCTTGATGCGCTATTTCCATGTTTCGGGATTGCGCGAGACGGCTGAAATCCGGACACTCTTCGCTGTCATCGCGATCGCATCCATGGCGGTCGGAAATCTGCTCGCGCTCATGCAGACTAACGTGAAACGGCTGCTGGCCTACTCTTCGATCGCGCATCTCGGCTACATCCTGGTGGCCTTCCAGGCCGGCGGCGCGCGCGCCATGAACGCCGTTGCCTTTTATTTGGTCGCGTATTTCGTGACGATGCTAGGAGCCTTCGGGGTGGTCACGGTACTCTCCAACGCTGAGAGAGACGCCGACGAGATGGAGGAATATCGCGGGCTTTTCTGGAGCCGCCCAGTACTGGCAAGCGTCTTCGCGGCCATGCTGTTTTCGCTGGCCGGTATGCCGCTCACCGCCGGATTCGTGGCCAAGTTCTTTGTGGTAGCGGCCGGCGCATCGTCCGCGATGTGGGTCCAGATTCTGGTGCTGGCAGTGACCAGCGGAATTGGCGTCTTCTACTACCTGCGGGTAATCCTGGCCCTTTTCGCGGCCGAGCCTCAGGCCGAAGCCGTCCGCCCGCATCCGTCCCTAACGCCAGCCTGCATAATCTTGGGACTCCTCACCGCCGCGCTGGTATGGCTCGGAGTCTCCCCCGGCCTCATGCTGAAGCTGATCGCCAGGTGGGGCATGCTTTAGCTTGCCCAGAGCCGTCCTTATTGCTGTTTCTTCGTTTCCTGCGCCAGCCGCGTGCGCGCGCCTTCCAGCTTCTTACTCAACTTGGCCATCTCATCCGGATCGAGATCCGTCGGCGCGCCGCCCTGAAACTCCTTCAGCGAAGCCTGCCATTGCGCTATGGCCTCGCGAGTCTTGCCCAGCTTGAAGTACACGTCGCCCAGGTGATCGTGCACCGTGGGGTCTTGGCCGCCAATCCGGTCGAGCGCCCGCACCAGCAGTCCCTCGGCATCGTTCAGGCGGTCCTGCCGGTAGTAGACCCAGCCCAGGCTGTCCAGGTAGGCTCCGTTTTCCGGCTCCAGTTCCACGGCCTTTTTGATTAGCCGTGAAGCTTCGTCCAGCTTGGTATTGCGGTCGGCCAGCATGTAGCCCAGGTAATTTAGCGCGCCGGCATTCTCCGGGTTCAGCTCGATAACCTTGCGGAACTCGCCTTCAGCGGCCTCGTAACGCTTCATGCGCTCGTACATGGCGCCGCGCATGAACAGCACCGTCTCTTTATCGTCGTTCGATTCCGAAAGCTTCTCGGCGTCGTCGAGAGCCTTGCCCATCTCCTGCCAGCGCTTGCCCTTCTCGTAGATCTGCGCCAGCGTAAGAGCCGTCTCCCGGGGATGGTCGTTGGGCAGCGCGCGCACTTCCGCCGCCGCCGCGTCGATCTTGCCCGCGTCCGACAGCACGGTGGCATGCTCCACCACCACGATGCGCTCGGTGGGGAACTTCTTCAGCGCCGCATCGGCTTCGCGTTGCGCGCTATCGCTATCCTTGGCCGCCCGGTAGGTCTCGACGATCTCCACGGCGAACCGCCCCGCGCCGGAAGGCTCCAGCGTGCCGGCCTGCCGGAATGCCTCCACCGCAGGAGCATACTGCAAATTGGTCCGGTAGAGCTGTCCCAGGCGCTCCAGCAGAGTGGCTCTGTAGCTCGATTCGCCGGCCGAGTAGCTCTTCTTGGCGGTCGAGTCGAGCAGCGTCTTCAGCGCGGTGATCGCCTCGCCCGGCTTCCCCTCGGCCTCCAGCAGGTTAATCTGCTCGAACTGCGTCTCCATGTCGTCCGGTTCGAGCGCTTTGGCTTTGGCAAGCGCCTCCTGCGCCTTCACGTAATCGTGCTTGGCCCTGTAAATCTGGGAGATGCGCACCTGCGGGCGCGCCTCGCGCGAATCGTCGCCCGCGATCTGCTGATAGAGCTTTAGCGCTTCATCGAGCTGGTCCGAGTAAAGCAGGTCCTCCGCCAACCCCTGCACCAGCCGCGGATTGTCGGGCGCAATCTCCACCGCGCGCCGCAGCGCCGCCGCAGCGCTCTTGTAATCGCGCGATTGCTCGTAGGCACTGGCCAGCGCCGCCAGGGTGTGCTCGTTGGGAGCTTTATCGGTCGCGGCCTTTAGCTTGTCGATGGCTCGCGTCGTGTCCCCAAGGTCCGAATACAGCATCGCCAGGCCGGTCAGAGCGTCCTCGTTATCCGGTTCCACTTTGAGCGCCGCGTCGAAGGCCTTTTCCGCTTCCACTGAATTATTCGAGGCGCGATATAGGCGGGCCAGCATTACCCAGCTCTCGACGTCCTTGGGATCCTTCTCGGTGATCTTCTGATACTGCTGGATCGCCGCGCGCAGGGTCTCCTCATTGATTCTTCCATCCGGCGCGTTGCCCAATGCGCGCATGTAAATGCGCCCCAGCATGCGCCGCGCATCCAGATTGTCAGGGTTCTGCTTGAGCAGCTCCTCGGCCTGCGCCACCGCGTTCCGCAACTGCCCGGTTTGTACGTACAGATCCGTCAGTTCCTCGAGAATGATGCTGGAGCCCGGATCCAGCTTCAAGGCGTCCTGGAAATGCTGGATGGCTTGCGGGATATAGTCGTTCTTGGTCCCCTCCAGTTCCGCGAGCCCCTCGTAGAGCCTTCCCATGGCAAAGTGGTAGTAGGCGCTGGCCTGATTATCCGGCGCCGCGCCGGTGTCGGCGGGAGTTCGCGGAGTCTGCGCAAAAGTGGCGCAACCCGCCGCGACAACGATCAGAAGCGCTTTGGCTGAGCGAAACATGGAGTTTTTACTTTCTTTCGACCGCGCGAAGTCCCCAGGAGGTCGAAAATCACATTTTTATTGTATAACGGGGTCTCCGCGCAACGCCGCTGGAATCCTTTGCCAATGACATTAGAACCAGACGCGTCCGCACACCCGCTGGTTGCAGTCGTCGGCCCCACCGGTTCCGGCAAAAGCGATCTGGCCCTCGATATCGCCGCCCGGTTCCACGGAGAGATTGTCAACTGCGATTCCCTGCAGGTCTACCGCTACTTCGATATCGGCACCGCCAAGCTGGCTCCCCTCGAACGTCGCGGCATTCCCCACCATCTTCTGGATATCCTCGACCCGGACGACCTGTTCACCGCCGGCGAATATGCCCGCCTGAGCCGCCAGGCGCTGGCCGGAATCTCCGCCCGTGGCAGCCTCCCAATTGTGGCCGGAGGTACCGGTTTCTACTTACGCGCCCTTCTGGAAGGCCTGTTCGAAGGCCCCTCCCGCGATCAGGCTTTGCGCGACCGCCTCGCCGCCCGGGAACGCCTCCGCCCCGGCAGCCTTCATCGCCTGCTTACCCATTTCGATTCCGAGGCCGCACGGAAGATTCACTCCCATGACGTTCCCAAGGTCACCCGCGCGCTCGAAGTCTGCCTGCTCGCGCGCCGCCCGGTCAGCGAGATGTTTCGCGCCGGACGCATGGCTCTGGAGGGCTACCGCGTTCTCAAGCTCGGCCTGCTGCCCGATCGCGACGCCCTCTACGACCGTCTCAATCAGCGCTGCGCCGCCATGTTCGAGGCGGGACTCGCCGATGAGGTCCGCCGCATTCTGGCCCTGGGCTTCCATGCAGCCGCCAAGCCCTTCGAATCGCATGGATACAAACAGGCCTTGCAATTGTTAGCCGGCGAACTGAATCCGCGCGAAGCGTTGTTTTACGCACAGCGCAACACGCGCCAGTATGCCAAACGCCAGATTACCTGGTTCCGCCGCGAGTCCGGCGTGGTCTGGCTCAAAGGCTTCGCCGACGACCCGGGTATCCGCGAGGAAGCCCTCGAGCGCGTGGCTTGCTTCCTCGGTGGGGCACGCTTTAGCCTGCCCTAAGCCTGCCCTAAGAAAGCCGCCCCTTCGCTCTTGTGCTGTTCCCGCCGAGCCACCGGCAGTAGTGCAAGAGCAGTAGTGTAAGAGGATGCCAGCCCCCTCGAAGCTGCGGACGCGCCCGCGACATTTAGCTGCTAGCCGCCGGCCAGCCGAAACCGCCATCGACTATGCGGCTCACCTTTCCGCCGAAAAAGAGACTTACCGGGGGTGCCTGGACGTCCACGACCTGCCCGCCATCTTTCATTACTGGTCCAATCGATACGTGCGGCCCAAGCTGGAGGCATTCGGCTTCTCCACTCCCGACGAAATGTTCCTGAAATACGTCGGCCAGCAGTTTCAAAATGGCCGGGGGCCCCGTCGCATTGCCAGCATCGGCGCAGGCAACTGCCATCTCGAAGTGCGGCTCGCTTCGCACCTCCTGGCAGCCGGGCACACCGATTTCGCCATCGATTGTCTCGATCTGAATTCCGACATGCTGGAAAGGGGCCGCGATGCGGCGGCGAAGGCGGGCGCCGCGGCGTGCATGAGATTCCTCCAGGTAGATCTGAACGCGTGGAGCGCGCCGGACGAGTACGACGGGGTCATCGCCAATCAGGCCTTGCACCACGTGCTCAACCTGGAGAATCTGTTCGCGGAGATCAAGCGATCTCTTAAACCCGGCGGTCGCTTTCTCGCCTCCGACGTGATTGGCAGGAACGGGCATCGGCGCTGGCCGGAAGCGCTCGACCTGGTACGGGAATTCTGGCGAAAATTGCCACCCTCCTACCGTTTCAACCAGAGTCTTCTGCGTTATGAAGAGACCTACCAAAACTGGGATTGTTCAGGCGAAAGTTTTGAAGGCATTCGATCGCAGGATATTCTGCCGCTGCTGACCGGGCACTTTCATTTCGAACTGTTTATTGCGTTTGCCAACATTGTCGATCCGTTTGTCGATCGCGCCTTCGGAAGCAATTTCGACGCTTCCGCGCCGTGGGACAGGAGCTTCATCGACCAGGTGCATGCGCGCGACGAGAAAGAGATCGCCTCCGGACACATCCAGCCGACTCACATGCTCGCCGTGATGGGGACCGATCCGAGCGTCCCTACCCTCTTCCATGAGCCACTAGCTCCGCGGCGCTGCCTGCGGGACCCGGCCCGTGCGCGTGCCGGGATACAGGTGGTCCCCGCGGGCAAGGGATCGCCGTACGAGTGGGGTGCATGGCCTCACAATGACCGGCGAGAGATCGAGATCGCCTGCCGGAGACTGAAGGACGCGCAGGATCGAACCAACGAACAGACTATCCTGGCAGCCGAGCGAACTCGGTGGGCCCAACGGCTCGACCGGGAAATAGCGCTGGCCACCCACAAAATCGAGGATCTCCACCAGGAACTGGACCGGCGGACTCAGTGGGCGCGGCAACTCGACGGGCAAATGGGTGAGCGGACTGCCTGGGCCCAGAGGCTTGACGGGGAAATAGAAGTGGCCGCGCGCAAAATCAAAGAGCTTCAGCAGGAGCTAAGCCGGCGGGCCGCCTGGGCCCACCGTCTCGACCGGGAACTAAGAGAGCGGACCCTAGCGCATCGCGCCGACCTGGACCGCCTCGCCTGGGCAACCGCGCTCGACCGCCGATTTCACGCTCCCCTCGATTATGCCTTTCGCCTGCTCCGCCGGTGGGGCATGCTTTAGCTTGCCCAAAATTTCACGGAACCTTTTTCACAGTCAATCGTCTGAGCGGATGTATACAAAGATTTCGCCGGCGAAAATCTGAAAGAAAATCTGAAAATGCTGTTCTTGGAGGCTCGACATGATTCGGAGATTTCTGCTGATTTTCGCATTGCTTGGCGCGGCCATCGCCGCCGCCAAGGGCTATAAGGTGACCTTGTTTCAGCCCGCGACCGTGGGCGATGTCCAGCTCGCCGCCGGGGACTACCGGCTCGATGTAGTCGGCGACAAGTTAGTGATGAAGGGCGACAAAGTGACGGCCGAGAGTCCCGTAAAACAGGAGACCGGCGACACCCATTACCTCGCCACCACCGTGCGCTTCGACAACAGCGCCGGCAAGATGCGCATCCAGGAGGTCCACCTGGGCGGCACATCCACCAAGCTCGTGCTGGCCGCTTCCGGCACAAACTAAATGCCCCGCGCGGCGCCCGGATTTCGCGCATAGTCTCCGGGCGCCGCGTTTCCCTCCGCTGCTACACTGGGATTTCATGCGGCGGTTTTTGCTTTTCGCCCTGCTTTGCGGCGCTTTGCGCGCCGAGACTGTTCTCGTCCTTCCCTTCTTCGACCATTCCAAGTCCGGCGACCTGGGCTGGATCGGCGAGAGCATTTCGGAAAGCCTGCACGATTCGCTCTTCTCCGAGAACGTCCTGGTGCTCGATCGCGAGGACCGCCTGGAAGCCTATCGCCGCCTCTCGCTGCGGCCCGGCGCGGAGCTGACCCGCGCTTCGGTCATCAAGATCGGACAAGCGCTGGATGCCGCGCGCGTGGTCTACGGAGAGTACGAGCTGCTGCCCTCGGGCGACGGCAACACCCAGTCCCGCGGATCGCTGCGCATCTCCGCCCGCATTCTCGATCTCAAGCGCACCACCCAGGGCCCCGCGACCGGCGAATTGGGAGCGCTCGAAGATCTCTCCACCCTCGAAGCGCACCTCGCCTGGCAGGTTCTGGAGCAGTTGAACCCCCGTGGCACGCCGCCCGAACACGATTTCGTCAACGCCCGCCCGGCCGTTCGCCTGGACGCGGTCGAGAGCTACATACGCGGGCTGCTGGCCGCCGCTCCCGAACAGCGCCACCGCTTCTTCACCCAGGCCGCCCGCCTCGACGAGCACTATTCGCAGCCCTGCTTCCAGTTGGGCAAAACCTATTGGGAGCGCAAGGAGTACAAGATCGGCGCCGGCTGGTTTGCGCGGGTTTCAAGCGGCGCCCCGCACTACCTGGAGGCCCAGTTCTTCCTTGGCCTGTGTCTCTATAATCAGGGCGATTTCAACGGCGCCGGCCAAGCTTTCCAGTTAGTCTCCTCGTCCATGCCCCTCAACGAGGTCTTCAACGACCTGGGCGCATCCGAATCCCGCCGCGGTCAGTTCGCCGCCGCCGCCGCTAGTTTCGGGAAAGCCATCGAGGGTGACGACGCCGATCCCGACTACCACTTCAACCGCGGTTACGCGCTCTGGCGGGCCGGTCAATTCGACGCCGCCGCCGAGGGTTTTCGCGCGGTGCTGGCCCGCAACCCCGCCGATACCGAAGCCACCACGCTGCTGGGCCGCGCCCTGAAACGCGAAGGTCCCCGCCCCGCCGAAGCACGCGTGGAAGGCCGCGAGCGCCTCAAGACCGATTACGAAGAGACCGCTTACCGCCAACTCCAGGCCGAGCTGGCCAAGTAACTGCGGCCCGAATCACCGCCGCGATCACGGGGATTCGCTCCGCCATCGCTCCGATCTAACCCACGACCGCTCGTAACCCGCGCCAAAACTTCCGTCCGAGCCGCGACCGTGAGGGAGCGGTGCCGCCCCCCCCTATTTCTGCTTCGGCAGCATCTTCAGATTCGCCGGGAGCGTGAACAGGTTGTCCGTCAAATTGCGGTTGATCTCCACCGAGTCCGCGTACATCTCGTAGATCTTCTCGCCGTTGCGCTCCCGCATTGTGCTCCCCGGCCACCACACGCCCCCACCCACGTCCCGGTATTTCGCCCAGACCGTGGTCTCCGTGTCGAAATCCTTATACTCCGGATTGCGCCGCTTGAAGATCTGGCGCACCGGAAGCTTGTCCAGGC
The DNA here is from genome assembly GCA_964427655.1 of uncultured Solibacteraceae bacterium. Classification (GTDB taxonomy): domain Bacteria; phylum Acidobacteriota; class Terriglobia; order Bryobacterales; family Bryobacteraceae; genus CAVQNQ01. The sequence continues at coordinate 55,486 of CAYRWE010000002.1, forward strand.
GGCTGAAATAAACCGTCACGCTGCGGTCGTCGGCGTCGGTGATGTCCACGATCTCCACCGGCCGGTTCTCGTACATGTCCCCGCCCTGCGAATAGAACGTCAGCCCCGGCTCGCCCAGCCGCTGCCGAAAAATGTAGAGCGTGTTGCGCAGCAGGCTGTCCTTGTAATTGGCGTACCACTGGTCGTCGCGCGGGCGCACTCCGCGCCAGCTCAGGTCCCAAGCCCCGTCCTCGGTGATCAGCACGCCGCCGTATTCTTCTTCCTTGCCGAAGTTTTCGCGCTCGCGCACCTGGATCTGCCCCGGCACGGGCGGCTCGGGGCGCGTCAGGTAGCGCGTGTAGATCCGCGCCACCGCCAGGCCGGAGATCCGCTCGCGGTAGAACTGGTAAGCGCGGCCGCGCTCCACACGGTCCTGCATTTTGAGGAAAGCGTCCCCGCCGAGCGCCTGCAGGCAATCGTCGACCACGCGCTTGCCGCGCTCCGTGGCGGTTTCCGCGCGCGCCGCCCCGGCCAGCGCCCCGCCCGCCATCCACAACCAATCCCTGCGCCTCATGGCCGCTTCTGCAACTCTTCCGGCTTGAGGCCCGCGTTCAGCTTCCAATCCGATACCGTGATCTCGCCGAACGGCGACCCGCCCTGGCTGATCCCCATCTTGTACGGCACCTTGATTCCGCCGATCTCCCGGTAATCCGCGAAGGTCTGCTCCACGGTCATCGGCGGACCCGCCAGGTTCACCGCGTGGTACCGCACGGCCTTCGCCAGCCCGGTCGCCGGATCGAAGATCAGTTGCGCCTCTTGGCCCGCGCCATCGGTGATCTCCACGGCGTTTTCCCCTACCGCGTTCACCTTACGGCCCGGAATCCGGTCGCTCAGCAGCATGCTGAAATACACCCGGAACAGGTCTCCCGAGGCCTGCGTCAGCGCGGGACCGCCCAGCGCTCCGGAGCCCCGCGGCGTCACCATCCAGCCGCTCTTGCCATCCGTATACAGCGCGATTGTGCCGATCGGCATCACGCTTACCTGCCGCAACTGGTTGGGTTCAATCCACGAGTTGGTCTGCTTCACCTGGAGCGCCCCGGCCGGCGGCGCGACCTTCAACTCCAGCGTCTGAACGTAGTCCCGCACGCCCGCCAGCTTATCCGCGCCTCCGGCGGCCTGCTGGGCCCGCGCCAGGATCTGTTTGCCCTTCTCCAGGCTGGCCGGATCGGCCTGCGCGGCCTCCTGCTTAGGCTCCGCGATGGTCAGGTCGACGTTGTGGACCGGCCCGCCCAAGCTCGCCAGCGGCTGCCCGAAATCGGCCGGATTGCCCACCGCCACGATGGTGAATTCCTCGGGCTTAAGATGTTCCTTGGCCGCTCGCAGAACGTCCGCGCGCGTCACCGCCTGGAGCGCCGCCTGGTACTGCTGGATGAAATCCCGCGGGTATCCGTAATATTCGTAGGTCAGCATCCGCCCCAGCGTCTTGCTCTTGGTATCGAAGGCGAACACCAGGCTGTTGAGGGCCGTTTCCTTGGCCGTTTCGAGTTCCGCCTCGCTCACCTCCGCCGTGCGTACCCGGTCTACCTCCTCGCGCACCGCCTTGAGCGTCTCCACGGTCGAGAACGATTTCGTGCTGCCTCCGATCTCGAACAGGCCCGGATGATCGTAATCGGCTTCCCAATCCGCCGAGATGTCGTAAGCGTTCCCCATGCGCGTGCGCACCCGCTGGACCAGCCGGCTCTGGAATCCGCCGCCCAATATATCGGAGAGGATCTCGAGCGCCGCGTAGTCCTTGTCGCGGATCTCGCCGCCCAGGTGCCCCATCGCGAAAAACGTCTGCGTGACATCCTTCTTGGCCGCCAGGTACACGCCCGGCGCCGGTTTGGCTTCCACCTTCGGGAAGGCCGGAACCTGCGGCCGCTCCGCCGTCCAATCGGCGAAAAGCTTCTCGATCCGCGCCTTCATCTGCGCCGTGTCGAAATCGCCGCGCACAGCCAGCATGGCATTCTTGGGGAAGAAGTAGCGGCTGTGGAACTGCTGTAAATCCGCTCGCGCGATCCGGTCCAAGGTGGCGTACTCGATCTCCCACCCGTAGGGACTGTCCTTCCCGTACACCAAATTGGCGAATTCGCGGCCCTCGATCCCGTGGGCGTCGTCGTTGCGCCGCGAGATGGCGCTGCGCATTTGCGTACGGGCCAGCTCGATCTTATCCTCGCGGAATTCGGGGGCCGTTAGCACGTCCTTGAAAATCGCCATCACCTGGTCGGCGTCTTCCTTCAGCGCCGTGAACGAAACCGTCCCCGCCGTCTCGCCGATGTTCGATTCCACTGTGGCAGCCACATTTTCCAGCGCCACGTCGAGCTGGTCGCCGGTCTGGGAGTGCGTTCCACCCGTGCGCATGACCGTTCCGGTCATGGCGGCCAGCCCGACTTTGTCTTTCGGGTCGAAGAGGTTGCCCGTGCGTATGCGGGCCGTGCCGTTGATTATGGGAAGCTCGTGGTCTTCCAGCAGGAATAGCCGCATCCCGTTGGGCAAGGTAAAGGTGGCCACCTGCGGAATCGGGATGGGCTTGAGCGGCGGGAACTTCAGATTCCGCACCGAAGGCGGAAGTGGAGTCTTGCTGGCCCCCTGCCGCGGTGGCGTGGTAGGCGGAGGCGTGGCGGTAACCGGGGTCTCGGCCGGCTTCTGCGCCAGCCCCGCTCCGGCCGCGAGCAACAGGATTGCGAGCGTCCGTTTCATCGGTTGCCTCCCCCACTGGTGACTGTCTGGGATGCCTGCCCGGCAGTCTGGATATAGGCGATCGTGCGCTGCGCGGTAACGAAGTATTGCCGCGCCACCCGCTGCAAGTCTTCGGGCGTGACTTTGTTATACTCGTCCAGCGTCGTGAACAGCTTCCGCCAGTCCCCGTAGGCCGCATAATACGTCGTCAGCAGCGAAGCCAGCTCGGCGTTGTTGTCGAGCTGCCGGATCACCGAAGCGCGCGCCTTGGTCTTCACCCGCGCCAGGGTATCGGCATCCACCTTGCTTGCCTCCATCTTGGCCAGCAGCTCGTCGAGCGCCTTCTGGTCCTCCTCAACCGTATGGCCCATCGTGGGCGCCATGAAAAACAGGAACAGGTTGGGATAGCGTCCGTCCGGGAACGTGGATTCCGATTCGGCCGCCAGGGCGATTTGCTTGTCCTCTACCAGATCCTTGTACATCAGGCCCGTACGCCCGCTCGAAAGCACCAGCGAAAGCAGGTCGAACACCGGATCGTCCTTGTCTGTTTCGGAAGGCCTGTGATAGCCCACCAGCATCATCGGCTGGCTGGGCGACGCCACCACCGACATCCGCGGCCCCGGCTGCTCCGGATCGACCGTGTGGACCAGCGGCGGCAGCGGGCGCTTGGGCAGCGGCCCGAAGTAGCGATCCGCCATGCGCCGCGCCTCCGCGGGATTCACGTCCCCCACGATGGCGATCGCGATGTTGGCCGGAACATAGTATTTTTCGAAGAACGCCTGCGCCTCGCCCCGCCGCAAAGTCACCACGTCGCTGGGCCATCCCGCCGGCGGATTGCGATACGGCGCCGCCTCGAACGCAGACGCCAGGAACTCCTGCGACAACTTGCCCTGCGGACTCGATTCGACGCGCATGCGCAGCTCTTCCATCACCACATCGCGCTCTTTATAGAACTCGCGGAATACGGGGTGCAGAAAGCGCTGCGATTCCATCAGGAACCACAGTTCGATGCGGTTGGAGGGCAGGCTGTAGAAATACTGCGTGGAATCGAGCCCCGTGGCGGCGTTCAGCCCCACTCCGCCGTTCTCCTCGATGATGCGCGTGTACTCGTTGGGCTCGACGAACGCCTGGGCCCTATCGATGGCCATTTTCAACTGGGTCTCGAGGCCCGTGATTTTGCCGGCGTCGGCTTGGGGGCCTTTGTTGCGTTCGGCGTCCAGCCGGTCGTAGGCCTCTTCGATGGTATCGAGCGCCTTCTTTTCCGAGGGCCAGTCGCGGGTTCCCACGGTCTCGGTGCCTTTGAAGGCCATATGCTCGAACATGTGCGCAAGACCGGTGGCGCCACTGGGGTCGTCCACGGATCCCGCATTGACGTAGGTGTGGAAAGAGACCACCGGCGCCTCGTGGCGCTCCACAACGATGAAGTGGAGACCATTGGGCAGGGTGAACTCGGTAACCTTCTTTTCAAACTCATGGAGGTCCTGGGCCGCAAGGGAAAGCGGCAGCCACAGGATGGCAAACAGACGAAGTGCTTTCACGTTAGATCCACAAACTCCTGCTGTTAAGAGAATAGCAGGGGCCGCCCGCGGCTCAGACCGTGTGGCGTGCCGCCGCCCACTTTACGGCCGCGCGCGGCCGCCGCGAGACTCCCAATTGATCGCCCGCCCTCAAGACCCCGCCATGGAACCGCAAGTACCGCGCAAGTACCGTCATTACTGTTGTTTCCAAATCCCCACCGGCATAATCGAAGCGTTCCTACGAGAGGAACGGAGAGACCACCCTAATGAACCCGATTGCGACCTGGGAAGAAGCGCAAAGCCGGACCGATGCGATCACCGGAGATCGCCGGCACGATCGCCGGTACGACATCGAACTCGAACTGCGGTGGAAGCTGATCCGCCGGCGAAAGGTGCTGGAAACGGGCGTCGGCCGGACCGTGGACCTGAGCAGCGGCGGCATCCTGTTCGATGCCGGGCGCGATCTACCCGTGGGCCTGAGCGTCGAACTCTCCGTCTCCTGGCCGGTCCTGCTGCACAACGTCGCTCCGCTGCAGCTAGTGGTCTCCGGGCGGGTGGTGCGCCGCGAAGGGCGCCACGCGGCTCTCCGCATCGCGCAGCACGAGTTCCGTACTATGTCCAGCGCCACGGAGCGCCGCCAGCCCCAATCCCAACTGCACACCTCGGCCCCACCCTTCGCCGGTGTGACGACCATGCCGAGGACCTGGACCCGGCAGTAGCTCTCTCCCGAGAATTGCTCAGCGCTGGGAGGGGACAGCTCAACCGCCGCCCCTCCCGTCAGCTTTTCTTTCTCGTTCTATTCCCGGCAGGGCAGGAAGAACTACCGGACGCGCCGCGCAAACGCGCTGTTGGTGACCGATGCGCTGGCGGGAGCGTCCGGGGGAAGCGCCGCGGATGCCGGCTGTTCGCCGGGCGGCGGCTCTTCTACCTTGGGGGGCTTGCGGTCCAGCCGGTCGGCAATCAGTTCCTGACGCGCCTTAGCGTAGCGGGGCGTGCCCGGTTTCCCCTCCACGGCGGCCCACTCCTCGGGAGAGATTTCCTGCAGGGCCGGCAGAGATTTCAGGTAGTAGTTGCGCAGCCTCTCCTGCACCTGCTTATAGCTTGAATGGTACAGCAGGAAGATCACTTCGTCGGGCGCCGCGGTAGAGACGATCTGGTATGCCTGGGAAGCCTTCCGGATGCGCGGAGCGCGCAGCGCCGCCTCCAGCTTCTTGGACCGCGCTTCGAGCTTTTGCCAAAGGTCCACATCCGGCTTCGCCAGTTCCAGTCCCTTGATGAAAGCCTGCTTCTCTTTGGGCGCCAACTTCTCGGTCAGTACGTAGAGGAACGGCCCCAGGCGGGCCGCGCGCGCGGCCGAGTCGTCCGGGAGCAGGCGGATGCCCTTCTCGTACTTGGCGATGCCCGCCTGGTTGCGCTTGGGGCCGGCCAGCACCGGCGAAATGAGCGCCAGTAAGCCGGCTTCTTCGAGCGCGTCCAGGATCTCGCCGGGGCTATCCTCGACCGCTATCTTCTTCATTTCCTCGCCCAAGGCGCGTACCGGAATGCTGCGCTCCACACCGGCTTCGCGCGCGTTGGCCACCTGCATCTTGGTGCGCTCTTCGATGCTGAAGCCCAGCCGCACACGGAACCGGATCAGGCGCAGCAGCCGCGAAGGATCGTCGTAAAACCCGTAAGCGCTGACAGCGCGCAGCTCGCGGCGGCCTATATCGGCCAGCCCGTTCATGGGATCGAGCAGCAGGCCGTGGGAGGCCTTATTGAGCGAGAGCGCGATGGCATTGGCGGTGAAATCCCTCCCTCGCAGGTCCTCCTGTATGGTGGCCGGGAATACCTGCGGCTTGGCCCCCGTGCGCGCATACTTTTCCCGCCGCGACATGGCGACTTGCGCCGTAACCCCGCCCTCGAAAACCAGTTCGGCGCTTTTTGTGGCTTCATCCGAGCGCACCAGCCGGGCCCCGGCGCGCTCGCACAGGCTGGCGGCCAGCTTAAGGGCCTGGCCTTCCACCACGAAATCCAGATCGCGAATCCGCAAGCCCGCCACCATGTCGCGCATGGCGCCGCCGGTCAGAAACAGATTCAGATTGGCCTCTGTGGCGAACTCGCGCACGGCCGCCACCACGCGATTCTGATCCGCGCTCAGGTGGCTTTCCAGCATGTAAATGTAATCGCTCATCGCGTGCGCTCCCGGCCTTCCTATCGGGCCCTCGATTTCTCAGGCCCGGGGGTGGTGCCTATCTACCGTCTGCCGAAGCCTCGACCGCATCACATGCGTATAAATTTGGGTGGTCGAGATATCGGCGTGCCCCAGCATCGCTTGCACGCTGCGCAAATCCGCGCCGCCTTCGAGCAGATGGGTGGCGAAACTATGACGCAGCACATGCGGCGTCAGCCCGTGAAAAATGCCCGCCTTCCGGCCGTATGCCGCCAGCAGCTTCCAGAAAGCCTGGCGCGTGAGGCAGCCGCCCCGCGCGGTTATGAAAAGATATCGGCTGGCGCGCCCCTTGAGCAAGCTGCCCCGCCCGTCCTGGAGCCACGCCTCGATGGCCCGCAGCGCTTCTTTGCCCACCGGCACCAGGCGCTGCTTATTCCCTTTGCCAGTGACGCGAACCACGCCCATGGCCGAATTCAGGTCGTTCACGCCCACGCGGCACAGTTCGGATACACGCAGCCCGGTGGCGTACAGCAGCTCCAGCATGGCGCGGTCCCGCAGGCCCGCCGGGCGTGTCACGTCGATAACCGCCAGAATCCGGTCGATCTCGTCCAGATTCAGGAACTTAGGAATTGTCTGCCACTGCTTGGGGAGACCCAGGTACGCGGTTGGATCGGCCTCCACCAGTCCCTCCGCCAGGAGATACCGGTAGAAGTTGCGTAGCGTAGTTAGGTGCCGAGCAACCGAACGCGGGTTCAAGCCGCGTTGGTATAAATGATCCAGATAAAGCCGTAGCGAGGCGGTTCCGGGGATCCCGGCGGCCTCCCCCTGGAACTCGCGAAACCTTTTAAGATCAGTAGAATATGCGTCCAGAGTCGGGCTGGCGAGGCCCTTCTCCACACGGCAGAAATTCAGGTACGCGGCCATATGGACGCCCACCTGCGCGGTTTCCGCCGTAAACGCTCCGGACATCGTGCCAATGATACAATAACCGCGGAAATGTTTGAAACATAGCCGTGAAAAAGAGGCGTCTTGCCGGGATCTACAACCAAAAAAGCGGTCGTCCGGCGGTTCGATAAGGAACCTTTGGCCGGCTATGTCAATCCCGATTCCTACCTTCAGCCCGCCGGCGTCGAGGTGCTTTCGGCTCAAGGCAACATCACCACGGTGCCGTACCCGGATATCAAGAGCATCGCCTTCGTGCGGGATTTCGAGGCCGGCGGCGAGCCCGGGCGGCGGGTCTTCAACGCGCGCCCCAAAATCGAGGGGCTATGGGTTCGCCTTCGGTTCCGCGACGGGGAGGTGATGGAAGGCGTAATGCCCAACAATCTGCTGCACTTAGATCCCTACGGCTTCACCCTGATCCCGCCCGATCCCAACAGCCACCAGCAGCGCGTGTTCGTACCTCGGACGGCACTCGAGGCCGTGGATGTCCTGGGGGTGGTGGGCAGCCCGCTCACCAAGCGCAAAGCCAAACCCGCGCCCAAAGAGCAGATCGAACTGTTCGAGGAGTGAGCGCGTCAGGAGGCCCGGCGCAAGCGCTGGTGAACCTTCAGGATACAGCGGTCCATCATTACCGCCAGGCCCGCATCGGCCGCCCGGCTGGCAGCCTCTTCGTGGATTACGCCTTCCTGCATCCAGACAGCCTTGGCGCCCTTGCGGATGGCCGCTTCGACGATCTCCGGCACAAACTCCGAACGCCGGAAAATATCCACAATATCGATCTCTCCGGGAACCGAAGCCAGGTCCGGATAACACTTCTCGCCCAGGACTTCGGTCTCCTGGGGATTTACCGGAATCACGCGAAAGCCCGATCTCTTCAAATATTCCGCCACTCCATGGCTGGGGCGGCAGCGCCGGCCGGAGAGACCTACGACAGCAATAGTACGGGCCGACTCAAGAATCGCGAAGATCTTATTCATGCGGGCGGACTCCCGCGCCAGCGCGGCGCACCAGGGCACGCTTTAGCTTATCGACCTCCTGGGCGTCCAGATAGCGGAATCCGCCGGGCTTCAGGGGACCGATTTCCAGGGGCCCGATGCGGACCCGCTTGAGCTTCTCCACCAGAAGATCGAAGTGCTTGAACATCAGCCGGATCTGGTTATTGCGGCCCTCCTCGAGGCGGACCTCGTACCAGGGATTGGCGCCTTCCCGGATCAGCCTCAGGCCGGCCGGCATGGTGCGTCGGCCGGAGAGCGGGACGCCATCCCGGAAGCGCTGCTCCTGCTCGGCACTGAGCCGGCCGTTGACCTTCACAACATACGTCTTGGGTAAATGGGTCGCGGCCGACATGACCGCATTGGCCATTTCGCCGTCGTTGGTCAACAAGAGCAACCCCTCGCTGTGATAATCCAACCGCCCCACCGGATAGACGCGCTCCTTCACGCCGTGAAGCAATTCCATGACCGTGGCGCGGTGCTCCGGATCGGTGACCGTGGTCATGGTATTGTTGGGCTTATAAAGGGCGATATAGACCAGGCGCCGGGGAGGACGGACCAGGCGCCCATCCACCTTGATGTGGTCGCGATCGAGATCGGCTTTGGACCCCAATTCGGTCACCGCCGCTCCGTTCAGGGTCACACGCCCTTCGACAATCAACTTCTCGGCCTGCCGCCGGGAAGCGAACCCGGCGCGAGAGAGAATTTTCTGAAGCCGCTCTTCCGCCATTATTCCTCCGGATTCTCAGGGGCAGCCGGCGCCTCGGCCGCAGCAGCCTCAGCAGCCGTAGGTGCCGGCTCGGCTGGTGCCTCGGAATCGGCGGATGCCTCGGATTCAGCAGGAACCTCGGCGGGCACCTCAGCCGTCGCGGGCGCCGGGCCCGCGGCAGTCTCGACAGATTCGGCGGCTGGCGCCGGGGGGATCTCGCTATCGGCGAAAGCCATGCGGCGGATCTCCTCGAACTCCTTGAGCGAAGGCAGCTCGCTCAAGTCCTTCAGTCCGAACTGGATCAGGAACTCCTTGGTGGTCTTATACAGCATGGGTTTGCCGATCACGTCCTTGCGGCCGGCCACCGCGATCAGCTTGCGGTCCAGCAGCGTCTTGAGAACGCCGGCGCCCTGCACGCCGCGAATCTCCATGATCTCGGGAGACGTCACCGGCTGCTTGTACGCCACCACCGCCAGCGTCTCCAGCGCCGGAAGCGAGAGCTTTATCGGCGCCTTCAGGCTCTTGACGAAACTGCGCACGGCCTCGTGGTGCTCCGGCTTGGTAGCCATTTTATAACCGCCGGCCACCTCCCGTATGCTCAGGCCATGCTCCGGCCGGTCGAACTCGGCTATGAGCTGAGCCAGCACCGGCGCGATGCTCTCAACTGGCTGCTCCAGGCCGGCCGCGATCTGCGCCATCGTGAGCGGCTCTTCAGCCACGTAGATGAGCGCCTCCAGGACCGCCCGCAACTCGGCATTCTCCAGCGGAACGGCCTTCAGGCCCAAGTCCGGAGCGTCTTCGGCCAGCAGCTCTTCCATGGAGACCGAGGCTCTGTCCGTCGCGGCGGAGGCTGTTTCCTCCGGTTCCGCGGTGGTTTCGGGGTCCAAAGGCGCGACGGCTACCGGACCGGCCTCGGCGGGATCGTGCACGGCTGTCTCCCTCGGCTCATCCGGGCTGGCGCCCTCCTGCTCGGGTCTTTCCAATTCTTCCATGCCTGATTTAGATATAGTCCTTTTCGAGGGCCTCGAGCGGCTCGCCGGAGGCAAAGGCGGATTCGAAGTTGCGCTTCCGCTCCAGGGCGATCTCGCCGAAGAGGTCCTTCTGCACCACCGCGACCGCCTGCATACGGACCATCTCCAGAACCGCCAGGAACAACGCTACCATGGCGCGACGCGTGCGCTGGCGCTCGAAAACGCGCAGGATGAAGACGGGCTTTCCCTCGCCCGCCTCGATGAACTGATCCTTGAGGTAGCGCACCATATCCGCCACCGTGACATCGCTCGATTCCACCTCCAAAACGGGGCGGTTCTTGGCGCGCTCCAGCAACTCGCCGAAGGCCTTGACGAGATCGAAGAGGTTGATGGCCAGCCCCGGATCGTCGTCTTCGGAAACGAACTGCTTGATCTGCGGGTTAGACCAGACGTTTTCCTCGATCATGCGCTTCTGCTGGAGCATCTCGGCGGCATTCTTGAAGCGCTCATGTTCGAGGAGCCGCTCGACGAGCTCCTGGCGCGGATCCTCCGGGTTGTCGCCTTCCGGGGGAAGGGCCGGATCGTGCGGGAGCAGCATCTTGGACTTGATGTGGATGAGAGTCGCGGCCATGTAGACAAATTCAGCACCCAGATCGATATCCCGTTCGCGGGCCTGGTCCAAAAACGCCAGGTACTGGGACGTAATGGTGGCGATGGGGATGTCCTTGATATCGATCTGTTGCTTGCGAATCAGGTCCAACAGCAGGTCCAGCGGTCCCTCATACTGCTCCAGGTGAAAATTAAGTGGCGCCGACACCGTCTATCACGATAACACGCTGGCCGAGGGGGCTTCGGAAAGGCGCCGGGCTCAATCCCACCATTGCCGAGGCACATCCGCAATTTGGTCCGCGCCGGGATCTTCCGCCCGTACCGCGTTGGCGTGCTCTGCGATGGAAAGCTCTCCGTCCGGAACGTGTGAAGAAATCGGTATTGCGGAATGCCGTCTCATTTTGGTA
>CAYRWE010000003.1:0-58144 GCA_964427655.1 uncultured Solibacteraceae bacterium
CAGGGCATCACCATCGACGTAGCCTACCGGTACTTCGCCACGCCCCGGCGCAAGTTCATCATCGCGGACACGCCCGGACACGAGCAGTACACACGGAACATGGCGACCGGGGCATCCACCGCGGATCTGGCCATCGTCCTGATCGATGCGCACAACGGCGTCCTCCCGCAGTCGCGGCGGCACGCCTTTCTGGCGGCGCTGCTGGGCATCCGGCGGATCGTGGTAGCGGTGAACAAGATGGACCTGGTCGGTTTTCGCCAGGATGCGTTCGAGCTTATTTGCGGCTCATTCCGCCAGCACCTGGAACGGCTGGGCATCGCGGACGCCTGTTTCATCCCCCTGAGCGCGCTCGATGGGGATAACGTGATTTCGCGGAGTTCCCGTACGCCCTGGTATGAGGGCCCGAGCCTGCTGGAACACCTCGAAACCGTGCCGCTGCAGGATACCGGCCAGGCGCAGCCGCTGCGCTTGCCCGTACAGTATGTGATCCGTCCCGATGCGGGTTTTCGCGGCTATGCCGGCCAGGTGGTCTCCGGCGCGATCCGCGCGGGAGACCCGGTGCTGGCGTTGCCATCCGGGCGCACCACGCGGGTGAAGACGATCGTCGCCTGGGGCGGCGATCTCACGGAGGCGTTTGCCCCCATGCCGGCCACCGTGGTCCTGGAAGACGAAGTAGACGTGAGCCGAGGCGACATGCTGGTTCACCCGGCGCATGCACCGCACATATCGCGGCGCTTCGACGCCACGCTCGTCTGGATGAACCAGCAGCCCTTGCGGCTCGGCCAGCCTTACCTGATCAAGCACACCACGCAGCAACTGACCGCGACCGTGACCGCGCTCAAACACAGAATCGACGTCAACACATTGGACGGGGAGCCGGCCGCGAGCCTCGAACTGAACGAGATCGGCTCGGTGGCGATTGAAACCACGCGCCCGATCTTCTTCGACGCGTACGCCTCCAACCGGGCCACCGGGAGCTTTATCCTGATCGATCCGCTCGGCAACGCGACGGTCGCGGCTGGCATGATCGACGATTTCCGGCGGGAGCCTGGCGCGGATCGCGCGGCGCAGAGCGCGCTGCTCGATCTGGATTTTCAGGCCAGCCGACTGACCCCAGCGGAGCGCTACGACCGCGCGGGCCACTATCCCGCCACCATATGGCTGACCGCCCGGCAGGATCTGGCGTATCTGCTCGAGCGCAAGCTTTTCCAACGCGGATGCCAGGTTCACGTGGTCGCCGAAGAGGTCGAGAGCCACATCCTGCCGGAAGTCGGCGCACTGTTGAGCGCGGCCGGACTGATTTCGATCTTCTCGGTTTCGACCCTGGGTTCCCAGGAGCGCGACCGCGCCCAAGCCCGCGTGGGCGAGCAGCGATTTTTCGCCTTCGACCCGGAGAACCTGCCCGCATCGGATGAAGAGGCGGCCAACCGGATCTGCTCCGCCCTGGAGAGCCGGGGGATCATAGCCGGGAGCCGGTTCAGGGAAGGGGAAGGAATTTAGGAGCGCATGGCCGAAAAGCTGATACGCGAGATTCTCGAACGGCGCGGCGGGCGGCCCTGTCTGACGTGCAGCCTTCAGGCGGAGGATATGGTGGTGCTCGATATCCTCCGGAGATTCCTCCCCGATATCCCGGTACTGTTCCTGGACACGGGTTACCACTTCCCGGAAACTTACGAATACCGCGACCGCATGGCGCGCCAATGGGGATTGAATCTGATTAACCTGAAGCCGCCGAAGACGGTAGCCGAGCAGGAATCGGTTTTCGGCAAGCTCTTTGGAACGCAGCCGGACCAGTGCTGCCGGATGCGCAAAGTGGAGCCGCTTCTGGGAGCGCTGGAGGATTACGAGGTGTGGTTCACGGGCCTGCGCCGCGAGCAGTCTCCCACGCGCGCCAACCTGGCGGAGGTTGAAACCCACAAGCTGCCCAGCGGCAAGGAATTACTGAAGGTAAGTCCGCTGGCGTTTTGGAAGTGGAACGAAGTCTGGAGCTATCTGCAAGTGAATGAGATCGACTACCTGCCGCTCTACGACCGCGGTTACACGAGCATCGGCTGCGAGCCCTGCACGGCGCTTCCGCTCGATGGCGACCCGCGATCAGGCCGCTGGGGCGGCAAGAAGCTGGAGTGCGGCATCCACACTTTCGATAGCGCCAAGGAACATGTGTAAGGGATAGCCTTCCGGTTGCGGTGGCTCATCGTGCCGGCGTATCTCTCGCGGCTCGCGCCAAGCCGAGGACCCGTTCGACGGGTTCGAGGCGAAACGGTTTCTCGAGCACATCTGTGCCGCCGAGATCGAAAACCTCGTCGATCAGCGCCTCGCCGGCATGGGGGGTTGCAACAATCAGCGCGAATCCCGGAGCGGCACCCTGCCCTTTGAGCAGGTCTCGCCAAGAACCCTCGCCTTCAATCTCGGTGTCGCACACGACCAGTTGTGGGCGCAGCTTGTCAATCGCGGCCTGGCCGCCTATCAGATCGGGGACATTCACGACCAGCCAGCGGCTGCCGCCGGCGATCTCCCGAAAGGCGCGCGCATCTTCGGCCGATGCCGAGACGAAGACGATCGCCGCGCGCTCCGTTCCTGGCCTTCCGAATTCCTGATTAATCCGGTCTCCCGATTGCATTCTGTTGGACCTTTCGTCGCCATAAGCCCCCGGCCTAAAGGTACGAGGGCGGGATGCTCTCGCTCAATGGACAGCCACGCTCCCCTTCCCGGTCACTTTTTTCAGCAGCCACACACCGGGCAGGCACAACGCTACGATTAACGCTGTCCAGCAGAACATGTCTACGTAGGCATTCACGTTAGCCTGCTGTAGCAGGATGCCGTGAAGCATCCCATATGCCTGCATGCGCGCCCGCGGTAGCGCCGAGTACTTGCTCAGCCCGGCAGTCAGGGCCGCGAGCCGCTGCCGAAACACCGGATCGTATGGCGTCATATGAGTAACGAGATTCGCCTGGTGGGCTTGCGTCATGCGCGCCAGGAATGTCGTGGAGACGGATATGCCGATACTGCCGCCCAGGTTCCGCATCAGGTTGAAGATTCCGCTGGCATTGCCGATCTTCTCCTTGGAAAGCCTTCCGACCGAGATGGTCATAAGAGGGACCAGTACAAGTGCCATACCCAACCCCTGTAAAACGTTGGGCCATACAATGCTCGCCATCGAGACGTCGAGCGTGAGGCTTCCAAACATCAACGTCGATACCGTGGTACACACGATGCCGAGCGACATCAGCCACCTGCCGTCAACGTAGGACAATAATATGCCGACAATCGGCATTGCGATCATCGCGCCGATGCCTCGTGGCGCCGTCGCCATGCCGGCGTCTTGCGAAGCGTAGCCGAGCAGCGTCTGCAGGAACAGTGGAAGCATCGTGAGAGCGCTGTACATGGCCGCCGAGATGAGCGTCGTCACGAGGGTGCCGACCCAGAAGTTTCGGTCTCGAAAAACATGTAGGTCAACAAGGGGCTCCGCTGAGAGCAATTCCCGTACGATCAGCGCCACCAGAGATCCGACCGAAATCACGCTAAACCACGCGATCCAGGCACTCCCGAACCAATCCGCCTCTTGGCCCTTGTCCAGGGCGACCTGGAGAGTGGCCAGCCAAACAGTAAGCAGCCCAAAACCGATTCCGTCGATGGCGCCCGGCCTCGCGTTTTTGATGTATGGGGGGTCCTCAACGTACCGTGCCAGCAGATATATGGCGAGAACTCCGATGGGAATGTTGATGTTGAACACCCAGCGCCAGGAGTAATTATCGGTTAGCCACCCGCCTACAAACGGGCCCAGGACCGGGGCAACCACGACGCCAAGGCCGAACATCGCCATCGCCATCCCCTGTTTCTCGCGCGGGAAGCTCTCCAAGAGAATCGCCTGTGAGAGCGGCTGCATAGCCCCGCCCCCCGCACCTTGCAGAACACGGGCCAAGATGAGCACGCCCATGGACGGGGCCACCCCGCATAGGAACGACGCGACTGTGAACAGCGCGGTGCATGCCAACAAGAAACGCTTTCGGCCGAAACGCAGCGCAAACCAGCCGCTCGCGGGAAGGACAATGGCATTGGCCACCAGGTAACTTGTCAGCACCCAGGTGGCCTCTTCGTTGGTGGACGACAGGCTGCCCGCCATATTCGGCAGCGCCACGGAGGTAATCGTCGTGTCTAGGACCTCCATGAACACTGCCACCACGACCGCCATGGCGATCAGCCACGGATTGACGCTGGGATGCCATTCAGCCGCGCCGTCCTGGGTGGAAGGCATGCTCATCGCACCTTGACCTCGGGTTCCACCGACATGCCCGGCCCAATCCGGTATGCGGCCGGTGGGGCTTCGTCCAGCAGGATCTTGACCGGCACTCGCTGGACCACCTTAACGTAGTTGCCCGTGGCATTCTCGGGAGGCAACAGACTGAAGGCCGCGCCGGTTCCACTCTGGAAGCTCTCCACGTGGCCTCGTAGCCGAAGTTGCGGGAACGCATCGATCTTCAGCGTCACCGGCTGCCCCTGCCGCATCAGCGTCAACTGTGTTTCTTTGAAGTTGGCGACCACCCAGAGGCGGTCCGACACGAGCGCCACCAGCGGTTGGCCCGGTTGCACGAAGTCGCCCGGTTCAACCGACTTGCGCGTGATGTACCCCGATTCGGGCGCGTAGATTCTGGTATAGGAGAGAGCCAATTCCGCTTGCTCCACCGAGGCACGCTGCTGTTCCACCTGCGCGCGAAGGGATGAGACATCGGCATGTTGCACTTCGATCTGCCGCGGCGCCGATTGGGCCTCGCTCACGCGCCCTTGCGCCTGCACCAGTTGTTTTTCAGACTGGCGCAAAGCGGCCTGTGTGGACACCTCCGCTGCCCGGGCTTGCGATAGATGCGCCCGGGCGGCTTCAGTGGCTTGGCTGGCTGCCTCCTGTGCCGCCGCGGTGGACTTGGCCAGCGTGTCAGTCCGGTCCAACTGCTGCTTTGAGACCTCGTCTTTCGCGTACATGGCCCGATAGCGGACGGCGTCGTCGGCGGCACGGCTGGCTTCCGCGTGAGCGGCGGATTGCTGGGCTTCGGCCTGCGCCAAGGCCGCCTCGGCCGCGCGAATCGCAGCGGCATCCTCCGCTACACGTGCCTGTAGGATCTTCACCTGCTCCACAGCCGCGCCAGCCGCGGCGCCGGTCTGAGTCAGGACCGCATCGGTTACAGTCGAGGTGAGCAGTAGATTAGACTGCGCGCCATCGGCCCGCGCGGCGATATCGGCTAAGTGGGCACTCGCCTCCGCCGCACGCGCCTGGTAATCGCGAGCGTCAATTTCCGCGATCAGGTCCCCACCGTTGACGTGCTGGTTGTCCTGCACATAAACCCGGACCATTTGCCCGGCAACCCGCGGACTCACCTGAATCACGTCTCCCGCTATGAATGCGTTGTCGGTGGATTGGTAGTGTCGCGAATGAAGGTAGTAGATGCCTCCGGCCACGGCGGCGATTACGGCCAATCCGATGCCTACCAACTTGGCCGCGCGCTTGCGTGGCGCCTTGGCCTTCGCTGTGTCGTCGATGAGAGTCTCGTTAACCATCTTGTTCTCCGGATCTGCCCTCTAGAAAATGAAATCCCCGGCGCGCCCCAAAGCGGAAAAGAAATTCAGGCGCGCGATGTTGAACTGGGCCAAACTGGATACGGCGATCTGGCGGGCATCTTCGAGTGCGGTCTGGGCGGTGGTCACCTCGATGTTGTCCGCCACCCCGTTCCGGAACCGGTCTTGCGCCAGCGAGAGTTCGCGCCGCGCCAGGTCCAGGTTCCTTTGCGCGGCCCGCATCTGCTCCTCCCGCGTTGCCAGGTTGTCGAGAGCTTGCCGCACGTCTTTCTCCACCGCGGCCCGCAGATCCGCCAACTGCATCTCCGCCTGGCGGAGCTGGCTGGTGGCAACTTGCACTTCCGACTTGGTGCGCCCGCCGTCGAAGACCGGGACATCGATGCGCACGCCGATGCTTCGGGTGGGCAGATCCACTTCGTTGGGCTTCAATCCGCTGCTGCCGTAGTCTCCAAACGCGGAAACTGAAGGCGCCCATCCCCCGATGGCCGCTTTCCGCTCCGCCTGGGCGATGCGTAACTGTTCCGAGGCGACGGACAACTCCAGCCGGCCGCCGAGCGCCTGCCGTACAGCCTCATCGGCCTCCGGCGAAGATTGCGGCTCGAATCGCATCGCCTCGGCCGGCGATAACTGCGCGCCGAGCGGCGAGCCGATGATACGCAACAGATTCAATCGGGCGGTATCCAGGTTGGTACGGGCCTGGGCAAGCTGCACCTGCTGGCTCGCCAGGCGCGTTTCGGCCCGTGCCACATCGAGCCCGGTCGCGATGCCGGCGTTTCGCTGGTTGGTTGCCAGATCGAGAAGCTGGCGGGCCAGTTGTACATTCGCCTCCGCCGCCGCGACGGACTGCCCGGTCTCGAGCAGCTCGATGTACGCTAGGGCGGTGGCCGTGGTGACCTGCTGCTCCGCCAACCGCCGTTGCTGCTCCGCGAGCTGGACTCCATAGCGCGTCGCCTGGTAGCGGCGAATCGATGCCAGGTTGAACAGACTCTGCACCATCTGAAAGCGGGCATCGAAACGGTCGAACGGCCCCAGGAAAGCGGGCAGGCCGGGGAAGTGGAAGGCGCTCGCCGTCAATCCTTGTGCCGCAAGATTCTCCGTGAGACTCATCTGGTAAGCGGCGCCGCTGATATTCGGCAGCAGCGCCGAAAGCCCGATCCCCCGTTGGGCCCGCGATTCGGCGGTCCGCTCCCGCGCGAGGTTTGTCTGTAAGTTATTCTTGAGCGCCTGGTCGATGGCCTGCGCCAGTGTCAGCCCCGATGGCGGAGCCGCGGTCTGGGCGCACGCTTCCGCCGCAAAAAGTAGTGCCGGAAGAAATTTCGATATTGAACGGTGTTTGACCATTTTGCGTTTCCGTGTCGCGGTGTGAAAACGCAACCTTGTTGCCAGCTTTGCGGATGCGAAATGAGAGACTTACAAGGCACGCTGCGGACGATCTCGCGTCAGTCTCGGCAATTGCCGATCAAGTGCCGAGATTACCGATACTGGTGCTCGATGTGCAGCTTCTTCATCCGCGATTGCAAGGTCGTGCGTCGAAGCCCCAGCCGGGACGCCGCGCCGTGGGGGCCCGAGACTTTCCCGTCAGACTCCCTTAAAGCCTGGAGAATCCGTGCGCGCTCGGCGGATTCTTCGAAGCGGGGCCTTCCCGGGGAAGGAGGGCACGATTTAGCGACCTCCGGAAGCGCAATTTGAAGCACCCGGCCGGGGCTGAGGATGACGGACCGCTCGATCACGTTCTGCAGCTCGCGAATGTTGCCAGGCCATTCGTAGCCGGTCAAGGCTTCGATCGCGGCGGAAGGAATCGATTCGATCGGACGGTTCATCCGCTTGGCGTATTTCTGCGTGAAGAAGCGGATGAGGAGCGGAATATCTTCCCTCCGCTCGCGCAAAGTGGGGACCGTCAACGGAAATACGTGCAGCCGGTAGTAGAGATCGCTGCGGAACTTGCCTTCCTCCACCATTTGCTTGAGATTGCGGTTGGTCGCGGCAACGAAACGGACATCCACACGGATGGTCCGGGTGCCTCCCAGGCGCTCCAGCTCCTGCTCCTGGATGGCGCGCAGCAATTTGGATTGCAATTCCAGCGGGATCTCGCCGATTTCGTCCAGGAAGAGGGTCCCCTGGTGAGCCAACTCGAACCGGCCGATCCTCTGCGCAAACGCGCCGGTAAACGATCCTTTCTCGTGCCCGAACAGCTCGCTTTCGAGCAGGGTCGCCGGTATCGCGGCGCAATTCACTTTGATAAAGGAGCGCTGGCTGCGCGCGCTCAGGTCGTGAATGGCGCGCGCGACCAGCTCCTTGCCGGTCCCCGTTTCGCCCTGAATGAGCACCGTGGCGTCGGTCGGAGCCACCACCTGGATGCTTCTGAGAACCGCCTGGAACGCTGGCCCCTCCCCGATCATGTTTCCCAGGTTCTGATCGAAGCGGATGTCGTCTTCGAGATACAGCTTCTCGGTGGCCAGTTTGTCCTTAAGCCGCGAAAGCTCCCGGTAGGCCAGCGAATTTTCGGTGGCCACGGCAATCTGGCGCGCCACCTGGACCAACAGATCGACTTCTTCCTCGTTGAACGGCTCGCCACTTTTCCGCGCCACATCGAGAACTCCCAAGATTCCGTTTCGGCTCACGAGCGGGAGGGCGCAATCCGAGCGCAGGCCCAGACCGGCGTATTTGCGGTAGAGCGGAGAGGGAAAGCGTTCGAAGTCGAGTCCGGTGCTCACGACCGGTTTCCCGGTGGCCAGCGCCTCGCCCGCGGGCAGGCCTTCCGGAGAGGCCGAAGTCTCCTCGGGTTCGAACTCGATGCTGCCCGGGGAGTGCAGTCCGCTCAGGTGGATTTCTCCGGTATCTTTGTCGAGCAGCGCCACGAGTGCGAAATCGTGCGCCACAACCCCGTTGAGCTGCTCGGAAATCGCCGAAAACAGTTCCTCCATGGGGAGTTTGGAAACCAGCGCGTTGGTGATCTCGAACAACACCCGCATCCGGTCGCGTTCCCGCAGAAGGGCCTGCCGCACGAGATATCCATCCACCGAGACCGCTACTTCCGACGCAACCCGTTCGAGAAACGCCAGCGCTGCCTCATCGGGCTGGAAGGGCGTGTTAAATCCGAACCCGAGTATTCCCAGCCGGCGATCACCGCTGGAAAGAGGTACCAGAGTCAGAGCGTGAATGCCCTCTTCCAGGGCTTCTTGAACCATCTCGCTCCAGCCAGGCTGTGTTTCGAGTGGCGATAGGACCAGGGACTTCTGTTCGCGCCATACCCACGCGCCGGGGTAGTGGCCGTCCACCGGCAGGGCGATTTCCCTTTCTTTGTATGCCCTGGCCGCGCTGAGCGCATACAAACGGAGCTGATCGCGCATACGATCGTGAAGAATCAGCGCCAGAAAATCGAACGAGATGACGCGCCGCAAGGTCCCCGCCAGGGAGTTGCAGAGGGTTTCCAGATCGCTGTGACCGGCAATCGATTGAGATAGATCGAAAAGCGCTTTGTAGAGTTCCGAATCTGGAAGTCCCATATCGACAATGCTATCAAGCACTGCCGGGATCGGCAAATGACATTGGCAAATGCCAGGCATCGGCATAGCTCATTCCTCAAAACCACCTGTGGTTCCCTGAAATCCGTGCGCCGCTTGCTTGAGAACCCATCGGATGGCGCGGGAAGCGTTATAGCAATACGACAAAGTGTGGTTCAGCGTGGAAAAACAGTGCTGCTGGCACTCCGCTTTCATGTTTGCAAGTTGTTGTTTTTCAAAGCACGGCTCGCCGGCGACGCCCCAATTCCCGGTCGCGCTATACATGGGGAAGCAGGGGGCCAAAGTGCCGTCGGTGCGGATAATCAACGAATTCTCTCCGGCGCGGCAATCCCACTGCTGCAGCTTGCCGCGCATGAACGCTTTCATCTCCTCCAGGCGGCGGACGGAATTCACCATCTTGTAACCCGAGCGGTTCTTCTCGATGAGCCAATCGATGACGGCATCGACTTCGGGCCAGTCTTCCGGCGCGATGTAGGTGCTGTTGTCCGACCCGTGCTTGAAATCGGACTGTTCGAGCAAGGGAGTTTCGTTGATGTGGTAGTCGGTGGCGATGCCCACGTCATGCGCGATCTCGGTCAACTCCCGAACGTCCCCAAGATTCATGCGCGTGATGTTGATGTTGAAGAAGACGCTGAAGCCGTAGACATACTGCTTCCGGATCAGGTAGTCGAAGAAGGGCCGGATGGGATTGAGGGCTTTGGGCAGCTCGCTGCACTCCTCCACGGCATCCACCGCCACGTTGAAGGTCGCGACCCCGGCATCCCCCAGGCGGTCGATGACATCGGGCCGCATCAGCCTTCCATTCGTGGGCACGTAAACCCAGAAGCCCTTTTGGGCCGCATAATCGACCACCCGGTGCACGAACCGCGGCCGCAGCAGCACTTCGCCGCCCATCAGCGCCAGGACGCGGCAGTGGCTATCGTAGAGCCAATCGATCGAGCGGCGAGCCACCTCCTCGGTCATCCCCTTCACGCGGTTGTCGTAAGCCCAGCAGTAGTGGCAATCCAGGTTGCACTTCCATTCGGTGAACAGGTACGAGACGATGGGATGGAATTCCCCAGGCCTCACGCGCGAGCCGATGTAGGGGTACAGCCACCCACGCAGTGCCCGCGCGACCATGGGGGCCGTGACACGGCTGCGATATGAATCTCCATTCCGCGGGAGGTATTTAGGATCGGGATCGACATCCCCGCATTTCTCGGGATACCTCGGGAACACGGGATCGGGCAGTCGCGGCGACATCGTCCCACTTTGCACTTCTCCTTTCCCTAAGCCTTCCTCGATCCCTGTTTGCATTTCGTTTCCGAACTCCTTTCTGAATCGATCAATGTTCGATTCCGCGGCTCCCCACAATGTCCGAGCCGCTCACGCCGGCTTCGTCGTGCGGCGGCCGGCTGTCGACCGAATGTTGCCACACAGCCATCTCGGCTTTGCCTGCTACGCGGGTCTGAATCGTCAGCAGCAATCGAACTGGCTGGTTACACTGGCCGAGGCTCTGATAGTCCTGCACAAATCGAAAACTTCGGATGAAGATGGACGGCGATTTGCTGAAATCGCCCCACAATCGCAGTGGCGCGGCGGTGGATGCGTCCAGCCATAGCTCGCCCTTGAAAAGACCTACCCGTTTCCGGTTCGGCCTCAAGCGGAAGACATGTGCGATCGACCCGTTGTAGGCGGACGTCCTCTCATAAACGAACGAATAATTGCGCCGGGTTATGGCGACGCTCGAGGTTTGAACCGGCGGCTTGGCATCGTTGGCCAGAAAGCGGGCGATCACGGCGGTCTTCACGAGGTTGTCGCCCGTAAAGCGGAGACCCCGATAGGCGATCTGCCCGGTTTTCGAAACCACCTTGAGGCCGTCCATGCTTCCCTGTCTTCCGAGCTTCGGCAACGATGCGTCGATGCGGACTTCGAACACGAGGTCCGAACATCCAGGCTGCGCGTGCGGTCGAGCCAAATACCGGTCGAGCGCCTCCGGCGGAGCCAAGAGCTGAGCCGGGCACAATCCTGGAAACAGAAGCATCAGGGCGGCCTGGAAGATATGTCTCATAGCTGCGCGAGCGGCGGCACTGCCGGACCGCGCCTCAGCGCCTCCGTTGTCCCCGCGTTCCCCGCCCGGCCGCGGGACTTTCGACCAGCGACAAGAGCGTGCACAGTCCGACCAACGATCCCAGACACCACACGACCCACATATTTCCCTGTCCTATACATGAAACGCCAATGACGAATGCACTTTGGTTTCCAGCCAATACCTTCTGCATTTCGGCCCTCGCGATGCCGGCTGCCGGTCATCTGCCGAAACAAGTGCCGAAACTCGGCATGGAGCGGAGCCGCTCCCGAGGGGCTCGCGAGAATCGCGTGCCTTGCGCGGCTTGCCGGCGCAACAAGAAACTCATGTGGTGCTCCGGATGCTATTGCTTTTTGGACACCGGCGTAGCGCATCCGGCAGCGCCCGACCAGACGAAGATATGGACTGCGCACACAAAAGAGGGTTATCGGTTCCGGACGCCCTGATCGCCTGGACCACCGCCGGCGCGCTCATCGCATTTGGAGTCATATTCTTCGACGACTCCGTTATCATGGGGCACACCATTCTGGCCCTGGGCATTCTGAGCGCCGCCAACGAGGGGCTGAAGCTCCGCGACCTGCGCAGCGGGCCCAGCGGCGGACGCCGGCGGGTCAGGCTGGTCCTGGCAATGGCATACGTGGTCCTGGTGTTGATCGGTTTCCTTCTCCCACGCTCCGGGCTATGAACCTAACGGCAGGCTGCCGCGGATGGCGGCATCGCGCTTGTCCCGTTGTGGCTGGAGCGGATTGGATAGCGGATTGCACCTCCACAACGCGGGAGGCGATCCGCTATGTTCCGGGTTAGTAAGGCAGAGGAGGATTCGGGCACGGTCATCACCATCGATGGGCAACTTTCGGGCGACAACATCGAGGTGGTGGGGACCTGCTGCGATCAGGCGCTATCGTCAGGCAAGCCAGTCCAGCTCTTTTTGCGGGACGTCTCAGCGGTGGACCAAGCCGGCCGCGCCCTGCTTTGCCGGCTGGCCGCCAAAGGAATCCGTGTGATGGCCAGTGGTGTCTACACCGCTTATCTGGTTGGGACGCTCAATCCGGCCGGAATGGAACCGGCGAACTCGTCCAGAACCGGTGAGGTGCCAAGGCGAGTAACATGAGAAGTCGGTGCGCGAGATATTCATTCAATCAGGAGGCTGAAACTCATGTTCCGAGTGCTGACGGTCGCCAGGGAGTACGGCAGCGGCGGGGGTCTCATCGCGCGAAAAGTTGCCGAGAAGCTGGGGTGGGACCTGTTGGACAGGGCCCTGGTGGAGCGGATCGCCGGGATGGCACGCGTGGATCCTCAACTGGCACAACAGTACGACGAGCAGGTGGACTCCTGGATTCACCGCGCCAGCCGGAGAGGCCTGTGGCGCGGGGCGTTCGAGGGAGTCGCGACGGTTACCGGTCAGGAAGTCTTCGACGCGGAGGCCATGGCTGCGCTCGGCCGGGACCTCATCGCCGAAGCGCACTCGAGGGGAAATTGTGTGATCGTCGGCCGGGGAGCCCAATGCCTGCTGCAAAACCGGAAGGACGTCCTGCACGTTTTCATTTATGCGCCCTGGCGGGAGCGAGTGGCCCGTCTCCGGAAGCGCCTGCCGGCGGGCACGGATATCGAGCATGCGATTCAATTGACCGATCAGCAGCGCGCCGACTACACCCGGGTGTATTTCGGCTGTAACTGGAAAGATCCGCACTTATATCACATGCTGATCAGCTCGGAACTTGGCGGTGACAACATCGCCCGGGCGATCATTGGTGCCATTGAGCGCGGGAGCGACCCGTGCGCCTGAGCCCGGAATCATTAACCCGTGGCCGCGAATGTTAAGCATTCTTTGACCTTCCGGGCAAGCTGTTGCGCGGTGTAAGGCTTCTGGAAGAAACCGGCGATGTGCCTCCCCGCGAAGCGCGCCTCGACGTCCGAGTCGCCAAAGCCGCTGGAAACCATTATCGGGATGCCGGGCCGCACCTTGCGGATGCCTTCCAGGGTCTCGAACCCATCCATCCCCGGCATCGCCACGTCGAGCAGCACGAGTGCGATCTCGCCAACCCGCTCCCGTACCAGCCGCACCGCCTCGTAGCCATCCGCCGCTACCAGCACGGTGTACCCGTATCGCTGCAGCGCCGACTTGCTGAAGTTCCGGATCAGGTCCTCATCGTCGACCACGAGAACGGTGCCGGAGCCGCGCAGGTCCTCCTGGCGGACGTCTTCGGTGGCCGGCAGGAGAGCCGCTTCGCCGACCGGGAAAAGTACCGTGAACGAGGTCCCGCGGCCGAGCACGCTGTGCAGTTGTACGATCCCCCTATGCTGCCGCACAATGCCCAAGACGGCCGCAAGTCCCAGCCCTCTGCCCACGAATTTAGTGCTGAAGAAAGGATCGAAGATCCTCCGCATGGTCTGCTCATCCATCCCCGAACCGTTATCCACCACTTCAAGGAAGACATACTCGCCGGGGGCAGGG
Source organism: uncultured Solibacteraceae bacterium (assembly GCA_964427655.1). Taxonomy (GTDB): domain Bacteria; phylum Acidobacteriota; class Terriglobia; order Bryobacterales; family Bryobacteraceae; genus CAVQNQ01. The sequence goes on from CAYRWE010000003.1 coordinate 13,616, forward strand.
TTGTCGCTGAGGATCGCGTCCGGCAGCGGTTCTCCGGTTATGGCCCGCCTGCCGGTCCGCACCTGGAGGATTCCGCCAGCCTCGCCGATCGCCTCCACGCCGTTGATCATCAGGTTCATCACGACCTGCTGCATCTGGCTCGAATCGGCCAGGAGCAGAGGCGGATCCTTGGCGAGATCCAGGCGAATCTGCACGCTTGAGGGCGCCGAAGGGTGAATCAATCTCCCCGTCTGGACCACCACGTCGGACAAATTCACCCGTTCGAGGTAGAACCGGCCCTTCCCGGCATAGGCCAGAAGCTGCCGGGTCAACTCGGCGCAATGCTGCGCGCCGCCGATCACGGTCTCGAGTGCCACTCTTTCGGGTCTGCCTTCCGGCAGGGTATCGAGCACCAGGCTGGCGTTCCCGAGCACGCCGGTCAACAGGTTATTGAAATCGTGAGCCAGTCCAGCCGCCAGGTAGCCGATGGCTTCCATCTTCTGCGATTTGCGCGCCTCCTCCTCGGCGTGCCGGCTCTCGGTCACGTCCTCGATCGCCAGCAAAATGCGTTCCCCTTGCTCGAAGCGGCGCGCATTCAGGATCAAGATGCGCTTGCCGCCGGACGGAAGCGCCTGCTCCATCTCGAAATCGGTCATGTTGTGCCGGTGGGGAAGAACCTCCTCCAGCAGAACCCGCAACCGGGGAATGCTCCAGCAACCGTTGTCCAGCTCGTAGATAAAGCGGTGCTCCACATCCTGGGGAGATAACCGGAACGCCCGATAAAACGATTGGTTGGCCTTCATCACACGAAGGTCCGGCCCCAGCACCACCAGCGATCCGCGAACCGTGTCGATGGTGGCTTGCGCAAACTCGCTGACATTGTTCAGTTCCGTGTTGCGGACTTGAAGCTCCTGGTTGACGGTGGTCAGCTCTTCGTTGGCCGCCTCGATCTCCTCTTTGGAGCTTTCCAACTCTTCGTTGAGGCTTTGCAGTTCCTCGTTGCCGGCCACAACTTCCTCGTGCGCCGCTTCCTGCTCGACGATCACGGATTGCAGGTGCGCGCGGCTGGAGGCCAAGTCTTTCTCGAGCCGCCGGACGCGAGCCTCGAGGTTCCCGTCTTCGCGGCGAGGTTCTCCGTTTGCCGGCTCAGCTTCGGCCGCGCGGGGCCGCTCTTCGAACGCAACCAGGAAATGCTGCCCCTCCGGCCCCAGGGGCGTGATCTCGACGTCAAGCTCTCCCTTATGTTCCCCGAGGTCCACCCGCTCGATCCGGATCGACTGGCCCGTTCTGCCGGCTGTGCGAATCGCTTTCTCCAAGGCGGCAGGCTGAGCCTTCTTGACCGACTCCAGGGCCTCTTCGCTCCGCATCTCCAGGCCGAAGCCTCCATTCCCGGAACCGGGCGCAACGACCGCCAAATTCGCGTCGACGATCGCGCGTGGAGGGCCGTACCTCTCGATCACCAACCGGTCGGCGTAGCGGAGGGGGTCGCTCATCAGCGGAGCGCGCCCTCCCTGCGCGGTGGCTTGCCGAAGCGCCTGAAAGACGGGTTCTCTCTTCCGCCTCGCGGGCGCGCGCCGCGCCGACTCTTGCTTGACGTAGAGCTTGGCGTGCTTGTCCAAAGTGGTGAATAATCCGGGCGCGGAAACCGCCGTCTCGGACTTCCCCAGCAGCAGAAAACCGCCCGGACTGAGAGCGAAATGGAATCCCGATAACGCGCTCTCCTGCATGGAATCCAGGTAGATCAGCACATTCCGGCAACTGATCAGCCCCATCCGCGAGAACGGGGGGTCGTTCAACAGGTCGTGCTTGGAAAAGACGCAGAGATCCCGCAGCCTTCTTCCCACCTGGAATTCGCGCCCAGTCCGCACGAAGAAGCGTGCCAGCCGCTCCGGCGAGACGTCCGCGGCGATGTTCTCGAGATAGACGCCGCGGCGGGCCCTCCCGATCGCGGCTTCGTTGATATCGGTGGCAAATACCTGCAACGGAACGTGGCTCTGCATCTGCTCCGCGACTTCCAGGAAGCCGATGGCAATCGAGTAGGCCTCCTCGCCGGTAGAGCAGCCCGGCACCCACACTCGCGCGACACCATCGGCGGGCGTCTTTCGGATGAGGGCCGGAAACACTCTCTTGCTCAAGACGTCAAAGGCTTCGGGATCGCGAAAGAAATGCGTCACGCGAATCAGAATCTCCTGCGAGAGGGCGTGCAGCTCGTCCGGGTTCTCGCGCAGGTACGCCACGTACTCGCCTAAGCTGCCCTTCCTGAGCAAAGCCGAACGGCGCAATACTCTTCGCCGGAAAGTCGTTTGGCGGTACAGGCTGAAGTCGATGCCCGTGCCCGCGTGCAGCAGATCGATGACGGCCTGGAAGTCGCCGTCGGAGCCCGGAAACCGGCTGGAGAGTTCCGGCGGTTCGCGATCGATGAGGCGCGGCTCGCGGGCGATTCTGGCCAGCTCCGCGGCGATCCCCTCCAGCGGCAAAACGAAATCCACGCAGCCGGTGGCGATCGCGCTGCGCGGCATGCCGTCGAACGCCGCCGAGGCGGGATCCTCGGCCAAGACGACGCCGCCCTCTTCGGCGATGGCCTGCACACCCAGTGCGCCGTCCGAGCCCGTGCCGGAGAGAATGACCGCGACAGCCCGGCTCTTTCGGGTGCTGGCGAGAGAGCGGAGAAATTTATCGATAGCCGTACCGGCGCTCTCCCTGGGTGTGAGCACGAGGCTCAGGCCGGAGAGCGTCATGGCAGCATTTGGGGGGATGACGTACACCTGGTTGGGCGAGAGTATGGTCCCATCCTTGACCTCGTTCACAGGCATCGCCGTCTGCCGCGACAACAACTGAGCCAGCATGCTTTCGTGGCTCGGGGCCAGGTGCTGGATGAAGACAAACGCCATGCCGGTATCGGCGGGCAGGCCTTGCAGCAGGCCGGTAAACGCCTCCAGCCCACCGGCGGAGGCGCCGACGGCGACAACCGGGAAGTTGGGGTCCGATTCGGGGGCCTTCTCAGTCATCGCCGGCTCCGCGGTAGGATCGACGGCGGGGGGCACGTCGGGGACCATATCGGTCTCCTCCTCCGACTATTATCACCTATCCCTGGGAGTTCTTGGCCTGTTTATCGAACGTCAGCACCAACCGGGCGGGAATGCCGGCGGACGACGCTGGTGATGGCGGCGATATGCGCCGGGGTCGTCCCGCAGCAGCCGCCCACAATGCGGGCGCCCGCGGCGATCAGCTCATCCACGCGGGAGGCCATGTACTCAGGCGTCTCCTTGAAAAGCGTCTTCCCGTTCTCCACCACCGGCGCGCCGGCGTTGGCGTGAATCAGGATGGGAACATCGGGCGCCGCGGCGCGAATCTGCCTGGTGATTTCGATCATGTTGGCGATTCCGTTTCCGCAATTAGCGCCCACGATATCGGCGCCCGCCGCCACTGCCTCGCGCGCCGCGCGGTCCGGGCGCACGCCCATCATGGTTCGGAACCCTTTGGCGCCCTGCTCAAAAGTGAAGGTGCAGATCACCGGAAGCGCGGTGTTCTTCTTGGCCGCCCGGATGGCCTCGACGGCCTCCGTCACCGAAGACATGGTTTCGATGCACAGGGCGTCCGCACCGCCTTCGGCCAGGGCCAGAATCTGCTCCTTGAAGGCTTCGTAGAGTTGCTCGGGAGTGGCATCGCCGCCCTCGTCCTCGACGATGCGGCCCGTTGGCCCGACCGAGGCAGCCACAAATCTCCGGGCGCCCGCGGCTGTCTTGGCCAGAGCCGCGGCGGCGCGATTGAACTCCGTCACCTTATCGGCGAAGCCATAAGGCTGCAACTTGTAACGCGTCCCGCCAAACGAATTGGTCTCGACGATGTCCGATCCGGCATCGACATAGGCCTTGGCGATATCCTTCACTACCTCCGGATGTGAGAGGCACCAGGACTCGGGATTCTCGCCCGCCGCAAGACCCCGGGCGTAGAGAAAAGTTCCCATGGCACCATCGGAAATCAGGATCTCGCCGGATTTCAGTCGTTCCAATATACCTTTCATCGTCAGCTTCTCCTTGTAAGTGCGAGTGCGCGCGCTACTGAAGGAAACCGGTTCAGATCCGTGTGCGGCAGAAACATGGCTTGCACGTAACTATCCATGTAACGCGGATCGGAACTCAGATCGATATAAGTCATGCGCGCGGCGATCTCGGCCAGCTTGCGGCGGTGTTCCCGCGAAAGCAACGCGATGTACGCGCCGGTGAGCGCCGAATTGCCGATGTAACGGAATCGTTCGCGAGGCAGGTCCGGAAGCATGCCGATCAGGACCGCCTCGGAAATTTGCAGGTAGCGCCCGAAGCCACCCGCGATGTAGACGCGGGCGATGGCATTCGCCTCGATGCCGACATTTTCGAGGATGCGGGCGCAGGCGGCATAAATGGCCGCCTTGGTGCGAACCAGATTTTCGATATCGGCCTGCGTGAGCACGAGGTCTTCGCCGCTTTCAGTGCGGGCCGCTTGTTCGACTACGAAGCGGCCCGCGAAGGAGTCTTCGAGCCGCCCGGCCTGGTCGATGATTCCGCGCTGGAGCATCTCGCCGAGCAGGCAGACGAGGCCCGAGCCGCAGATGCCCGCGGGCTTCGCGCCGCCGATCGCGCGATATTGCACGTGTCCCAGGGCGTCGATCTCGACATGTTCGATGGCCCCCTGGGCCGCGCGCATCCCGCACTGGATGCCGGCGCCCTCGAACGCGGGACCGGCCGAGCAGGCGCAGCCGACCATCCACTCGGCATTGCCGATGACGATCTCACCGTTGGTACCGATGTCGAGGAACATGAATATGTCGGAGCGGTTCACGGCGAGCTCGGTGGCCAGCAGCCCGGCCGTGATATCGCCCCCGACATAGCTGCCCACGCCCGGCGCAAAAGCGACTACGCCCTCGGGATGAATTTCGATCCCGCACGCGGCTGCGGCAAGCGGCGGCGGCGCGCTCACCGTGGGAACGTAAGGCGATTCGCGGATATAGCGCGGCGGCAGACCGAGCAGCAGGTGAATCATGGTCGTATTGCCGGCCACGAAGGCGGCGCGTATGAGGCGCGTGTCGCAGCCCGCGTCCCGGGCCATCTGGGCGATGAGCGCGTTGATAGTGCCGAGCACCAGGGCGCGCAGCTCGTTGAGGCGCTCCGGAGTGCGGGCATAATCGATGCGAATAATGACGTCGGCGCCGCGGCGGATCTGCGAGTTGTAGGATGTGCGGGTGGCCAGTACGCGGCCGGTTTCGCAATCCACCAGTTGCACCGCGACCGTGGTGGTGCCCACGTCGATGGCGGCTCCCAAGAGTTGGCCTGCGGTGTGGTCGGGCTGAACTTCCACTACCTCGATACCGCCGGAGGTCTCCTGCAAAATCGCGGTGACTTTTCCATCGCGGGCGCGCAGGACATCGGCCAGCCCCCGCAGCACGGCCAGCGGCGCGCTCACAGGCAAACCCTCGCCGATCGCGAGAGCGCGGACCAGCCGCGACCAGTCGCTGTAATGCTCTTCGACAGAAGCCGGAGGCACGGTGAGGCGCACCAGGCGGCACAGCGGCGCGAGCTCACCGCTCGCGGGCAGAAGATGCTCGGAAACCAGAGCGCGGCTGTCGCCGGCGATGCGCAGTTCGCGCTCGCGCAAGTCCGGAATGCGGACGGCGATGTCGCCGGCCACGGGCGTCTGGCAGGCCACCACCATGCGGCCGGGGCCCTCGGCCTCCCGCACTTCGACCAGACACTGGCCGCAGGTCCCCTGGCCGCCGCACGGCAATTCGAGATCCAGCAGGCCGGCGCGAATAGCCGCTTCATGGATGCAGGCGCCGGCCGGGATTTCGACCTCCACGTTGGCGGGGAGAAAATGCACGATCGGCATGATGCTTCTACACCGAAATCCGGCGCTTGAGGAACGGACCGATATCCGTGCATTCGCCGGGCCCAACCAGGACCTCCCAACCGGGAAGCGCCTCCTCAACTTCGCCCGAGATCTGCGCGACGTAGCCGGGCAGCACCAGGCGGCGGCGCGCCAGACGGCCCTCGAGACCGCTCGCTTTCACGGCGGCGGCCACCTTGGCGCCCGTGAACTTCCCCGCCGCCCAGGCCGTGAGCACGCTCATGCCTTCGGTTTCGACCACCACCAGATGCGCGGGAATTCCGGAATTCTCGATCTCGCCCGAGACCAGGAAGTAAGTCAGCGAAAAATTGGTGGTGGCGACCACCGGCGAATCCGGGCCGGCATCTCCGATCGGGTAGACCTTGGGATCCACCTGGATGGGCTTCTGCGGATCGGTGTAGAGGTTCTGACGCAGCATCATCAGCGGCAGCAGCGTCGCAAACTGCATGCGGTCAAGCACCAGGATAGAGGCGTACTTCGCGATGCTCGTGCAGGCGTCGGCCACGATGGTGGCGGCGTCGGCTCCGGTCGCGAAATTCAGGATCGGATATCCGAACGGCTCGAAGCGCTTCAGCGCAGACGCCCGAATGATGCTGTTGTGCTGCAAGGTGGCGGCGGGATTATCGGCCGGCAGGTCGAGCACCAGGTCTTTGACGCCGAGAGCCGCGAGGCGCGTGGTGAGCGCGGCCAGCTCATCGAGCGTGGCCGCTCGCGCCACCAGCGGCGCATTATATTTCAGCGCCAGCGCGGCGATCTCAGCGGCGTTGGCGGGAGTGGCGGCGTGGATCAGGGGGCGCTGGCCTTCGAGCACGCGCAGCCCGGCTTCAAGCGCCGCCGGGTTGGTGCTGCGCAGAATGATGCCCATGCCGGTGGCGCCGGCGGCGGATTTAACCAGTGCGACGAATGGCTCGACCTCTTCGCTGAAGTTGTCGACCAGCACGAGATCGAGCCGCAGCTTTTCACCCACGCGCTCCAGGCAGTATCCCCGCACCTCGGCGATGGTGTGGCACAGCTCGCCGATCGGCTCGTTATCGGCGAAGGCAATGGCCAGCGCGGTGGGATTCACGAAAGTCTTCTCGTGGCGGAACATCACGGTCTCGTTGCCCACGGCGACTTCGCGGCCGGCGGGGCCGATCTTGACCAGGTGGATGGGCGGCTTGCTGGCCGCGCCGATGGTCTTCTTGGCGTCCTCGGAGGCGTAGGGACAGGCCGCCAGATCCGCGTTTTTGGCCGCCAGTTTCATGGCGAACGCCATGCAAGTCGGAATGCCGCACTCGCCGCAATTAGTCTTGGGCAGCAGCTTGAAAATCTGTAATCCGGTGAGAGCCATGTTAGTTCCCCGCCGCCTGCATCATCTCGGCGATCTTGCGTTTGACGGTGCGGGCCGCCAGGGGATGGTGCATCACCACCAGGTCGGCTCCCGCGTTGATGAGCGCCATGGCGGTGACGATTTCGAGCAACGCGCCGCGTTCCTTCTCCGCGCCCCAGAGCGGGAAATCGCGCTGCGGAGCGCGGGCTTCCTTGGTGCGCGCCACTTCCCAACCGGGCATGGCAATCATCGGCATGGCCAGCATCGAGTCGCCGGTGAATGCCGAGGTGCGTATGCGCTCCATCACGGAGTAGGTGTACTCGAGGCCGTAGCCCAGCGCGCCCGTCATGGGATCGACCAGGATCTTCTCCGGCGAGACCCCCAAGTTGGTGAGCAGGATATTCAGTTGCTTGCACATGTTGACGTCGATGGGGGTCTGGGCGACGATGCAATGCCCATAGCCCATGGCGGCCGCGGCGATGGTTTTGTAATTGTCGGTCTCGACCCAGTTGAGCGCCAGGTTCTCGCCCGGAAACGCGGCGGCCACATGCTTCATCACCGCGTTGTTCTTCTCGAAGTGGTTGGGGCCGGTGACGATGAGCGGCACGCCCACGGCCTTCAGGACCGCCGCCACCGTTTCCGCGGCGGCTTCGGGAGGCCGGTTGCCGTTCTCCGGGTGCGTGCCGAGGAGCCGCACGCCAATGGCTTCGGCCCCGAACTGCTCGACGCAGTAACGCGCCATGGCCGCGGGGTCGTTGAGCAGGTCGCCGAAAGCTTCGCGGAGGCTGCTTGGATAGTTCCTGGGAAGCTGATCGAAAACCTCCATGGCGACCACAGGGGACAGCCCCACGTTTCCCTGATAATGGCGGAACGGCAGCGTCTCGGCGCCGCCCACGGTGACGGCCGACGTACGTGTGCCGCTGCCGCCCAGCGTGACCTTGCGGATCGGCTGGTTGCAGGCCTCTTTGGGGATGGCGAACGTGACGGGGATGGCGATGGCAGCCGATGCTATGGGGCGATCGGGCAGCGGCGGCGGCGCGGGCGCGTGGGCTGCCTTGGGCGCGGGCGCCGCGGGCGGAGCGGCATCGGAGGGCGGCGACGGAGCGGGTGCTTCGACGGAGGGGACGGGCCCGGCCGGGGGCGCCTGGCCGACGAGACCGCTGTACATCAGAAGCATGTTGGCGCCCGCATGCAGCAAGTGCATGGCGGTCGAGGATTGCAACGCGGCCATCTGCTGCTGGGGCGACATATCCGCGGAAGCCTGTGTCGGGAGCGGCGTGTCGCGCAGCCGTTCCAGCACCGCGATGATCGCGCCGATGCCATCCGCCGGGACAACGGCCGGCTGAGGCGCAATCGGCGGGGGCGTTATGGGAGCTTGTTTCTCGGGAATCGGAGCAGGCACGGGCACAGGAGCTACCGCTGCCGGAGCCGCCTCGTGAACCGCAACCGGCTGTTCGGATGCGGGCTGCTCGGAACTCGCCGTAATCTCCGGCATTTCGAGCGCCGGGTGCCCGACCCGCTCCATGTGCGCGCGCACTTCGGCGACCGTGGTCCCGGTGGTTTCATCGGCAATCCGCTCCAGTAGATCGGGCAGGCCGAGGCGCTCGCCGATGCGGCGAAAATCTTCGGCCAGAGCTTCCTTCAGCTCCTTGGGCATCCACACGATGCGCCGGTGTCCGCCTTCCGCGGCGATGAACTTACTACTGGCCACGTAGGACTTGCCGATTCCGATGAAGCCGGGCACCTGTTGCCCGCCGCCGGCCATGTTGGCGAGGGTCGAGAACCTCATCCCGGCCGGTGTGTCGCCGGTGTATTCGCGATTGACGATCATGACGCCGTTGGCCTCCGGCAGCAGCGCCACGATGGCTTCGAAGCAGCCGCAACTGGTCATGGGATGGTCGATCAGCGAGTAGGCGTTGAACCGCTCGATGGTGTGCTTGGAGTTGGCGTAGACGTAGTCGTTGATGTTCTTCCACTGGCCGCGCACCGGGTCGAGGCACTCGCCCTTGACGAGCGGCTGGTTGGGGCCGGTGGGGTCGATCTCATAGGCTGCCTTGCCGTCCAGCCAGTTGTAGGCGCCGCACAGGCCCAGGCGTTCCGGCGTGATGACGCAGACGTGGCTGGGCGCGAAGCTTTGGCACAGCAGGCAGGAATAGAATGTGTCCACGCTCTCATCGGTGAGCGACTCCATCCGCTGGTTGCGCTCGCGGTAGGTGCGGCGCGCTTCGGCCATGAGCCGCTCCACCTCGGAGCGTTCCGTGAAGAGCGTCACCTGCACTTTGTCGACGATAGCGGGATAGTCGTTGAGGAACTTGGCGTGGATGATCTCGCCCAGATGGTAGATCTGGAATCCCCTGGCCTGGGCCGCACGGCTGATGCGAATCCAGTTGATGTCGCGCTGGCCCATGTGCCAGATGCCTTCGGCGCCGTTGATCATGTGATGAATCTGGCGCTCGAGGATGGGTTCGAAATCGGCCTGCATTTTGCGGCCGGCCACTTCCACCCAGATGCCGATGGGCAGGGCGGAGCCAGCGGGGGCATCGCCGATCTCGGGGCCGACGACGCGTATGCGGCCGTCCTCTACGTCCGCGAGATCGCGCGTGGTGACGAACTCGAAGCCGGGCGTGCGGTTGCCGCCGAATTCGACGTAGGTCTGTTCCTTGCGGATGCGCTCGCCCTCGAAGGCCGCGCCATAGGCGACCGGGATCGGCACCTTGGTGACCTTGATCTTACAGCCGCGCACTTCGAGGCACTTCTCCACGATGTGCGCGATCGGCACCGAAGAGACCACGTGCTCGTAGGTGCAGATGCCGGTGGGCAGGATCTCGGGGATAGCGGTATCGGCGATGGTAGGAAAGCCGTAGGAGATGGCGCCCGCCGCGGCCGCATACTTTTCATCCGTTACTTCGCCCAGCGCCATGACGAAGGCGAAGATGCGGTCCTTGTTGTACTTCAGGTTGCGGGCGTGATCGCCCGCCTGGACGCCGCCGAAGCTGAGCGCCACGCGATTGGCAAAGCCGAGCGCGTAAATGGCCGCCGAAATCTCTTTTCCGAAAGGCACCAGGCGCGTCGGCCAGCCTGTCTCGACTCCCGCCTGCTGCAGTTGCTCGGCGAACGATACGCCGCCGGTGTGACCCGCCATGAAGACGTACAGGTTCTTCTCTTGCAGCTCGCGCGCGATGCGCACGGCGTCATCGACGGTCGGCGCGGCTCCCACGATGGCGGCGAAACCGGGCGCCGAGCCATCCACGAACTCGATGCCGCGCTCGCGTATGATGACGTCGCTGGCCGCGCCCAGCCAGAGGCCGTCGACCGGGGCCGGGCCGATGAGATACTTGCAGGCTTCGATAATCTCGAAGGCGAAGAGCGTGGCCATGCCGGCATCGAGCGTATCGCCGAGATATGGCAGCCAGACGTGCTCCTGGGGAACCGGCGCCAGCAGCCGATGGCACTCTTCGAGGACCGGCGGCATGTCGCTCAATTTCTCCACGCGCAGGCCGAGCAGCGAATAGATAACCGGCAGCGAGTAGGCCGTATCCGGGAACGAAGTCGCGCAATCGGCGCCTTTGGCCGCGAGGGCGCGCGCCAGAAAATCTTCCGCCTGCGCCACGATGCCATGGGCGCCGCGAATGGCCGAAGAAGCGATGATCTTGCTCATGCGAGTTCACGCCTCGATTTCATGTCGAAAAGTTTGCGCTCCTTGTGGACGTTGATGCGCAGGGCGTCGCGCTTGCGCTCGATATGCGCCAGGATCTTGTCGGCCGCCAGCACGGGGTCGGGTTCCCATTCGAAGCGGCCGCCCGTGATGCCTTCCATCTCCTCGCACAACAGACGATCGACGTTCTCACTGCCCTCGACGTAGAGCGGGTGTCCGAGCACCACGTACATGCCGCTGGCCACGAAATAATGGCCGATCGCGACGGCCTTCTCACTCATCCATTCGGGAGCGGCGCCGGCCACGGGCAGGTCGCTGAGATCTTCACCGAGCCCGCCCTCGGCGAGCAGGTTCGTGGCGGCCATGAGGATGCGGCTGTTATCCACGCACGAGCCCATGTGCAGCACGGGAGGAATGCCCACCGCCTCGCAGATTTCGCGCAGCGATTCGCCGGCCTTGGCGAGAGCCGCTTCGGGAACCAGCAAGCCGGCCTTGGCGCAAGCGATGGCGGCGCATCCGGTCTCGAGCACTAGCACGTTGCGCTTGATCAGTTCCTCGGCCAGCCGGACGTGCGAATCGTCGGCCATGATTTTGGGATTGCTGCAGCCGATAATGCCGCAGACGCCCCGTATGCGCCCATCGATGATGGCGTCGTTGAGCGGGCGGAAGGTGCTGCGGAAATGCCCGCCGAGCATGTGAAAGATGGTTTCATTCGAGAATCCGGCCACCAGTTCCATGGACTGGCTAGGGATGTTGACGCGACCCGCGTCACGGCGCGGGAAGTTATCGATGGCGTCGCGCACCAGCCGGCAGGCTTGTTCGTAGCCGTTTTCGGCGTGGAAGGCGATCGGCTCCACGTCGCGGCTGAAGGCGATTTCCGAGGTGCCGACCAGCTTTGTGTGGAAGCACTTCGCCACGCCGGCGAGCGACGGCATCACGCATTGCACGTCCACGATCATCATCTCGACCGCGCCGGTGACGATCGCCAACTCCTGCTGCAGGAAGTTGCCCGCGATGGGCAGCCCGTGGCGCATCAGCACCTCATTGGCGGTGCAGCAGATGCCGGCCAGGTTGATGCCGGCCGCCCCCTTCGAGCGCGCATATTCGAGCAGCTCGGGATTGAGAACCGCCGCCGCCAGCATCTCCGAGAGCGTCGGCTCATGGCCGTGAACGATGATGTTGACCTTGTCCGCGGCCAGCACGCCGAGGTTGACCTTGCTGCGCACCGGCTTGGGCGTGCCGAAGAGGATGTCCGAAACCTGCGAGGCGATCATCGACCCCACCCAGCCATCGGCGAGCGAGCATTTCAGGCCGCCCATGATCAGATGGCGGTAGTCGTGATCGACTCCCATGTGCGTGCGGTGCAGCAACTCCACCACAGACGAATCGATACCTTTGGGCTCGATATCGAGCTTCTTCCAGAGCGCCTGTCTCTTCTCTGGCGCCAGCGCCAGCGTGCGATTGGCATCCTCGGACCAGGAGAATTCAGCCATCAGGCGGGCGGCCAGCTCGCCGGCCAGCGCCAGGTCCGGCTTGCCATCGCACTCGATTTCATAGAAGCGCGCGGCTTCGCGCAGGCGCCGCGGATCGGAAATTTTGTAATCTCCGCCCTTGCCTTCCGCGACCAGCTTCAGGGTGCGCACCAGCATCCTGCCGTGATCGGAATGGGCCGCCGAACCGGCTGCGATCTCGCGCAGCAGATTGCGGGCCACGATGGTATCGGCATCGGCGCCACAGATGCCCAGCGCCGCCTTGGGCGTAATGCGGCACGGCCCCATGTGGCAGAGGCGGCAGCAAACGCCATCGGTGGCGAACTTGCATTGCGGACGCTGCGCCCGGTAGCGGTCCCATACGGTGGGTATGCCGGCATCGCCCGCGATTTGCACCATCTCGTTGGTGGCGGGGTCGCGAGAGACCGGGCCGGAGAGTTTGTTGGTCGAGGTAGTGGGCATCAGCTCTTGCCTTGCGTAAAGATTCGTTCCAGGAGGGGTTCCAGAGCCATCCGCGCAGCCGCATCGGGGGCCAGGCGGGCGGCGGGCAGGCCCTCGGCATCGCCCGCGGTCACTTGCGGGTCTCGCGGAATGACGGCCAGCAGGGCCAACCCCGCGGATTCGGCCTCGCGGCGCACCGCTTCGGGCAGCACGCCTTCGGGCGCGCCGTTCACGATCAGGCCGCGTGCACCGGTGGGGAGCTTCACTTCATCGGCCAGGGCGGAGATGCGGGCGGCCGTGCGGATGCCCCGTACCGTGCAGTCGCTGACGATGAGCAACCAATCCACCGAGAGCAGGGTGCGTCGGGAGATGTGCTCAAGGCCGGCCTCGCTATCGATCACGATGTGGCGGTAATTGCGCGCCAGCTTGTCGAGCACCTCGCGCAGCACGTTATTGGCGAAACAATAGCAGCCCTGACCTTCGGGGCGGCCCATCACGACCAGGTCGTAGCCGTGCTCCTCGACCAGCGCGTCCTGGATGCGCAGGTCGAGATACTCCTGCTTGGAAATGCCCTGCATCGTGGCCGCTTCCCGCCGCGCTTCTTCGCGCACGCCGCCGACCGTGGCGCGGTACGAGACGCCCAGCGCTTCGTGAAGATTGGCATTCGAATCGGCATCCACGGCCAGCACCGGGGCGAGATTGCGCCGCACCAGCCAGTCGATTGCCAGGGCGGAGAGAGTGGTCTTCCCTACCCCGCCCTTGCCGGTCATCGCGATGGTCAGCGGCATGGGCCCTCAAACCGCGGCAGCGAGCGCGGCGCGCAGCCCGGCGCTGACGGCGCGGAGCGTGGCGAAGACGCGTTCGGCATCGGCCACCGGCAGAGAGCCGGTACCGCACGATGGCGTGATCAGGGCCTGGCGCAGGATCAGCTCGCGCGGAATACCGGCCGCGCGAGACAGGTGCTCCACCAGGGCGTGAAATTTCGCGATCAGGGAGTCGGCGGTCTGCGCCTGGATCTTGGCGCTGTTGGTGGGGACGATGCCCCAGGCGAGGACTTTGCCGGATTCCAGGTGGGCCTTCACCGCCGCCGGATAGAGCGCCATGCTCTCGCCGTAATCGAAGGCATCGAAGTTGACGATATCGGCGCCGGCGTCCATCAGGATGGGCCATTCGGTATTGCCGCAGCAGTGCACGCCCGCGAGCGCGCCTTCGGCATGGATGGCTTCGATTACCTCGGCGAGTTTCGCCACCACGTCGTCGCGCGTGACGCTGACGTACGTAGAGGAGCCGAAAGCCGAAAGGATCGGCTCATCGACGAAGCAGATCACACCCTGCGCGTAGGGCCGGAACTTGCGGATCTGCCAGCGGCACTTCATGGCCAGCGCCTTCACCACCACGTCGATGAAGTCGGCGTTATAGTAAATGGCCCGCTTGTTTTCGTCCACCGTGGTGAGACCGAAGCTGATCGGTCCGGTGGTCTGGAGTTTCACGAATCGCCGCGGCTGCGGCGCGGCTTGCAGAGCGGCTTCGAAGGCCGGAATGCCCTTCGAGAAATCCGGCGTGATGCGGAACTTCTCGAAGTCTTCCGCCAGGTAGCTCTCATAGAAGGCGGCCAGTTCGGCCGAGGTGTCGCCAGTGGTGTCGATGTACATCCGTTCCTTCAGGCGATCGATCACCACGCGCGGAATTCCCTCGGCATATTGCACTTCCATCTGTTCGTTAAAGCCGGTGGCGGGCAGTTGCGGCCAGATGGGGGCGTCGGGAATGTGGTCGAGGATTACACGGATGGCCTGCGCCGCATCGGCGTGTGGCAGGCTTCCGATGGCCGTGGCAAGGCATCGCGGCTCGAAGTTCATGCGCTCTTCTCCTTGTTTGAATCGATGTACGAATCCAGGGCGGATTGAAGATTTAGAAATGGCGCCAGCAGGTCGGCCTCGCGGAGGTCGGGGAGCGACAGGCCGTCGCGGTCGGTTTGCGCGATGCGAGGGTCCCAGGGAATGATGCCGAGAAGGCTGCCGGGGCCGAATTCGCTCTCGACCGAAGCGGCGTCTTGGGGCCCAGTGGATTTGTTGAGCACGATGGCGAAGCGGCGGATGCCGATTTCGCGCGCCATATCGCGCACGCGGGCGGCGGTTTCGCGGCTGCGGCGGCCTGGCTCGACCACGGCGAGCATCAGATCGACGCCCATGGCCGTACCGCGGCCGAGGTGCTCGATGCCGGCTTCCATATCGAGGATCACCACGTCGCCCGGCTTCAGCACCAGGTGCATGACGAGTTGCTTGAGCAGAACGCTCTCCGGGCAGGCACATCCGCCGGCCGCGTGCTGCACGGCTCCCAACACCAGCAAATCCACGCCGGCATAGCGCACCGCATAGCGCTCCGCGATATCGGCGACCTCGGGATTGAGCTTGAACATCTGGCCGAACTGGCGGACCTTGGCGCCGGTTCGCTCTTCGATCAGTTCGCGCTCCTGCGCGATGGTGCGGACGCGCCGGCGCAGCTCGGGCGGCAGGCCCAGCGCGGATGCGAGGTTGGCGTCGGGGTCGGCATCGATGGTCAGGACGCGCCGTCCGCCGGCCGCCCAGAGCAAAGCCAGGGTCCCGGCCACTGTGGATTTTCCGGCGCCGCCTTTACCTGAAATCGCCAGCTTCATAGTTTTTTCCGCTCGATCACTTCTTCCACGGCCAGCATGGCGAAGCCGACGATCTCCTCGGCGGCGGCGCGCGCGGCGGGCGGGTCGTGCCTGAGGATGGCATGATAGAGCCTTCGATTGGCTTCCCTTTCGAGCGCTCGCGAGGCCGGCAGGTGAGCGGTGAATGAGATCGCCACACGCATGGGCGCCTGGATGCCGGCGCTCAACTGCCGGAACATGGGGTTCTGCGAGGCCGCCACAACCGTTTCATAGAAGCTGACGTTGGATTCCACGAGCGCCTCGGTGTCCTCGCCGTCGAGCGATTCGCAGCGATCGAGCGCAGCGCCCATGGCGGAGGTTTGCTCGGGCGTGGCGCGCAGGGCGGCGAATCCGGAGGCGGTCGGCTCGATGGCGAGGCGCACTTCGCAGAGTTCACGCAGAAAGCGGGCGTCGGGCCGGGCTTCGGCCTGCCAGCAGAGGATGTCCGGATCCAAAAGGTTCCATTCCGAGCGCGGACGGGAGCGCGTTCCCGAGCGTGGCCGCACCTGGAGCATGCCCTTGTCGGCGAGGACCTTAATGGCCTCGCGCAGAATGCTCCGGCTGACGCCAAGTTGTTGACACAGCTCGGCTTCTTTCGGAAACAGCACCACGCTGCCGGATTGTTCCGCGTGGATCAGGCGCAGGCCCAGGGAACGTGTCACGCGCCCGTGCAGGTTCTCGACTGCGTCGAGGCGGCCGAAATGACCTTGGGGCTGGGACATCGGAATGATCATATCATATGATCAGTTCCGAAAATCCGATAAGATGCCTCAACACTGCGGAGTTGAAGGGTGGGGTACGGAAAAAGACTTCTGCAGCAGCAAGACTTCTGCAGCAGCACGGTCCCCGGCCGGGGCAGTCAGGCCGGGGACCATGGTTTACTTACCAGTCGACTACCGAGCCGTCGTCGGGGTCGAGCCGAGTCATGTACTGTCTCGGCTCGCCGACCTGCGCCCTCAATTTGTCCTCGTCGATCGTGATTCCCAGTCCGGGGTCGGTCAGCAGCGGGCGATGCCCGTTCCTTACCGGCGGCAGCGGCTTTGCCAGCAGGTCCTCATAGTTGGCATCGCCATTTTCCTGAATCAGGAAATTCGGAATCGACGCGGCGATCTGGTAACTGGCCGCCAGCGAACAGGGCCCCTGCGGATTGTGCGGCGCGATGGGCGAATAATAAGCTTCCGCCATCCCCGCGATGAGCCGCAGTTCGGTAATGCCGCCCGCATAGCAGATGTCGGGCTGCAGGATGTAAGCGGCGCGTTTCTCCAGGATCTCCCGGAAGCCCCACTTGGTGAAGATGCGTTCGCCGGTCGCCAGCGGGATGTGCGTCTTCCGGGCGATCTCCGCCATGACATCCACGTTGAGCGGTTGCACCACTTCTTCGAAGAAGAACGGCCGGTAGGGTTCGAGAGCCTTGACCAGAAGGTTGGCCGTCCCCGGTTCGACCGCCCCGTGGAAATCGATGGCGATATCCGCGGCGTTGCCGTACTTCTGGCGCAGGCCCTTGAAGTTATCCACCACCTCATCGACGAACTTAGCGCCTTCGACGTACTTGCTGGCCTCGCGTCCCAAGCCGCGCGGTCCCGTCTTCATCGCGGTTACGCCGGTCTCATCGCTGATGCGGCCGTAGACCCGGATTCTGTCGCGGGTCGGCCCGCCCAGCAACTTGTACACGGGGACGCCGTAGACCTTCCCCTTGATATCCCAGAGCGCCTGGTCGATGCCGCTCGAGATGGCGGTCTTGATGGGACCGCCTCGGTAGAAGGCGCCGCGGTGGATCGCCTGCCAGTGAAATACCACCCGGCAGGGATCCTGGCCCACCAGGTAACGTCCGACCTCCTGCGCGCCCGCGGCGCAAGCTTTGGCGTCGTCCTTGAGCATCTCACCCCAGCCGACAATACCGGCATCGGTCGAGATCTTGACGAACACCCACGAGTTCTTGAGAACGAACGTCTCCAGCTTGGTGACCTTGATGTTGTCGTTGGGTCCTACGGGCGCGGCGGGACTTGGCTCGGCGGTAAAGGCTGCATCCAGCCCAAGCAGCCCTCCGGAGCCGAGCAATCCTTGAAGTGTAGAGCGGCGATTCATTTCCGACATAACTTCTCCTCGCTTTCTTCCGATCCATTTTACGCGGGGATCGCTTAGTACCGGATTCTACCTTGAAGTCGATACCCGTGGTGAAGCATCGAAGTCGTGCCGACGACGGAGAAGTCACGGTCGAATCCCCGCAACCCGGGCAGACTTATTTCTTCGCACCCACGCCGGTTGCGGTTTAGGGATGGTTGCGAATCGCGTCCAGGAGCACGCCAGCGGCAGCATCGGCGTCCATGATGCGGACGTGCAAAGGGCCGTTCCGGCAGGCCAGCGCGGCTTCGAAACCGGCGGGCATCGGCAGGTCGTGAATTTGCCAGTCCCGTTTGAGGCTGCCATCGGCATCTATCAGACAGGGCGGGCACCCGGGCAGAAATTGAACGCGGAAACTGTCGAGCGGGATCGAGAGCGCCTCGCCGCGTGCCTTTACGAACGCCTCTTTGCGCACCCAGCAGGTGAAGAAGAGCCGCTGGCGCTCGGCGGCATCGGCGCTTTCCAGATCGGCGACTTCGGCGGGGGCGAAAAATCTGCGGGCCACCTCGAACGCGTCTTCCATCTCCCGCACTTCTTCCACGTCCACACCCAGCGCGGCGCACCGCCCGAAAGCATAGATGGCCAGGTTCCCAGAATGGGATAGGTTGAATTCGAAACCGCCGTCGGGCCACTCGAGAGAAGGCTTTCCGAAGGTATTGTAGGCAAACCGTATAGCGCGGGGAGAGACGTCCAGGTATGAAGCGAGCAGGGATCGCAGCGTCGCGCGCGCAATCGCGAACGAGTCTCTCAGATGCGGGAAGCGGAAACGCGCGGCGCGATCGAGTTCGTCGGCGGAGAGCAGCGCCACTGCGCCTTCGAGATCCGGGGCTGAGAGATCCATCGGCCACACCTCGAGCCCGCTCGCGAGGGCGCTCATCGAACCGCTACTCCATTACGGCCGCGGAGGCCGGGTCGAGCGTCTCCTCGACACCTGCTTGGAGTTCGTAGCGGCACAGGTCCGAATATAGCCCGCCGGCCGCCGCCAGCTCTTCGTGGGTGCCGCACTCCACGATCTTACCGGATTGAAACACCAGGATCTGGTCCGCGGCGCGAACCGTGGATAGACGGTGGGCGATGATAAACGTGGTGCGCCCTTGAGCGACGTGCGCCAGCGCCTGCCGGATCATGTCCTCGGAAATGGAATCGAGGCTCGATGTGGCTTCGTCTAGCAGCAGGATGCGCGGGTCGCCGAGCACCGCGCGCGCTATGGCAATCCGCTGCTTCTGCCCGCCCGAGAGCTTCACGCCGCGCTCGCCCACGTGCGTGTCATAGCCCGCCGGGAGCTTTTCGGCGAATTCGTCCACACGCGCGAGGCGGCAAGCTGCGAGGATTTCGTCCGGCGTGGCGTCCGGCTGACCCAGCGCCACGTTCTCCGAAATCGGACCATCGAAGAGAAATACATCCTGAGGCACCAGCCCGATCTGCGCGCGGTAACTGGCCAGGGTGGCATGGGCAAGTTCCTGGCCGTCCACTCGCAGCGAACCGCTGGCGCTTTTGTGGAAGGCCGAGAGCAGCTTGATGAGGGTGGATTTGCCGGCCCCCGAAGGTCCCACCAGCGCGGTCACCGTGCCCGGCCTGGCGCGGAAAGAGACGCCGCGCAGCGCCGGGTGGCCATTCGGATAGTGAAACCAGACGTTATCGGCGACGATCTCGCCTCGCAGCCGGCCCAGCACCACGTTACGCTCCGGATCGGCATCCTCGGCCGGCTCCGCGAGCAGTTCATTGATACGTGACAAGGAGGCGACGGCGGCCGAGATTTGCCCGGCGGCTCCCGCCAGTTGGAGTACGGGTCCCACAGTAAACGCCAGGAAGGCTCCGAAGGTGGATAACCCGCCGATCGTCAAACGACCGGCCGCCACTTCTCGCGCACCCTGCCAGATCAATCCGGCCGCGATGAACCCCACCAGAGCCATCACCAGGGCGTAGACGGCGGAGCCCGCATAGGCGGCGCGCAGCGAAACCCCGCGCAGGCGATCCGTCTCTTCCTCCAGAACCCGGCATTCCGATACTTCGGCGCGGCAGGCCTTCACCACCTGCATGCCTAACAGGGTCTCCGTCAATCTTCCGTTGACCTCGCCGTTAACCTCGCCCACGCGCTTGTAAAGCCGATGGATGCGCAGCAGCCCGAGGCGAGCGATGCCCGCCAGCACGAGCAGCCCGAGCATCGACAAGAGCGTTAGGCGGCGGCTCAAGCTCCACACGTAAACCACAGCCAGTACGGCCGTTATGGCGCTGCCGAGCAATTGGATGGTGCCCGCCCCGAAGAGCGAAGATGCCGTGTCCGTATCGGACATCACCCGCGCGGAAAGCTCGCCGGTTTTGCGAGACTCGAACGCGCCGATCGGAAGCCGCACGAGGTGCCGTACCAGGATGTGACGGAGCCGCATGGCGAAATAATGCGCGACGTCGTGCATGAGCCGCAGCGTCCCGTACCAGGTGAGGCTCTGCACCAGCGCGGCCACGGCCAGCACCACCAGCAGCCGGTTCATGCCTCCGTAGTTGTTTCTGAGAAGGATGTTATCGATCAGCGGCCTGGTTGAGGCGGGCAGGACCAGTTGAGCCAGCCGGTTCACAACGATGAGACCGATGGCGGCGACGAGGCCGATTCGGTTTCTGAGGTCCAGTACGCGAAAAGATCTGGTGATCAAGCCCGATCTTAACGGCACGCCAAATACCACCCCGCAAGGGACGGGTCCGGTTACGGTTAAGCACTTGCCTGAAGTATACGCGGCATCTGGTATCCGACCTGCACCGCGGTGTGCTCGGTCCTCGTAGCCGGCCAGCGACAATCCATGGTGATTTATCTAACGAACGCGCCCCAAATCTTGGCGGCACAAGGCGTTAGCCCGGAAAAATCCAAAGGGCGGCGTTTGTTATCCGGATCGGGTTTGCACCGGCGGGTCGAAGTTGAGCGTTCCGATTTCTTGGGAAAGCATCCCCATTCCAGGGAGCTTCCTTCAGCCGCGAGGGACCTGGATCGGCGGGCCGGCCCGCGCATGAGCTGTACCGGCCCGCGCATGAACTCCTTATTGTTTGTCCCGCAGCCGGATTGGAGAAGCTAAATGACAAGCACAGGCCATTTTTTGGCCAGGCTTCGCGAACGGAATATCAAGCTTTGGATCGAAGGCGACCGCTTGCGCTGCAGCGCTCCCACGGGCGCCCTGACGGCGGAGCTGAAGGAAGAAGTCGCTGCGCGGAAATCCGACATTCTGAGTGCGCTGGCCGCGGAGCAGGATCGCGAGCGGCTCCCGCTGACGGCGCCGCAGCGCATGATGTGGCTTCTTGAGCGGCTGCGCCCCGGCGATCCGGCGTATCACGTCGTGCTGGTGATCCGGATCGGCGGGCCGCTCGATCGGAAACGTCTCGAAGAGAGCCTGAACGCGCTGGTCCGCCGGCATGAAGGCCTGCGTCTCGCGATCTCCGACGATGAGGGGCAGCCCTACGGCACGATCATGGAACCGTGGCGGCCGGCGCTCGCATTTGAGGATCTTTCGGCCCTCGAGAAGACTGCCCGCGACAACGAACTGCGCGAGCGGATCGGAAGCTTCGAGCAGGCTCCCTTCGATCTTTCCGAGGGTCGCCCGCTCCGCGCGATGCTCTTCCTCACCGGCGCCGGGGAACACATGCTCGCGCTGGGGGCTCACCACATTGCCGCGGACGGCTGGGCGGCGTCGCGGCTGACGCACGACCTGGCCCGCATCTATGCGGGAGACGAGGAACTGCCTCCGGCGGGATCTCTGCGCGAAGCCATGCGCTCGGCCGGCGGACGGCCCACCGAACCGGCGGAGCGCTTCTGGCGGCAGGCGCTCGCCGGCCTCTCCGCTCGGCTGGCGCTGCCGGCACGCTGCGGGCGGGACACCGACACGCGGACCCGTGTGCGTTTCGCCGTACCCCCGGCACTGGTTCGCCGCCTGCGTGAAACCGGCGGAGCGGAAAAAGCGAGCCTGTTCGTGGTGGTGCTGACCGCGGTGGCGGAACTGTTGCGCCGCTACAGCGGACAGGAAGACTTCGTTATCGGAACTCCCTTCGCCAACCGGATGATGGGAAATCCGGACCTGGTGGCCGATTTCGTGACCACGCTGCCCTTGCGCTGCGACCTGTCCGGATCGCCCACGGTTCACGATGCGCTTCAGCGCGTGCGCTCCATGGCGCTCGATGCGATCGAGCACTCCAGCACGCCGTTCGAGGAGATTGCGCCCTTACTCCCCAAAGCCCAGTTCGGCGCAGACCCGCTGCCCTGCTTCGTGGCGGTTCACGAGATCCCCTCCGCCAACGAACGTCTGTCGAGTCTGGACTGGCAGCTCGTCGATTTGGAAGACGAGCATACCTGGCCCAAGACGGATCTCTCGATCGAGCTTGGCAGCGCGGTTTCCCCGGATAAAGACGGCGCGCTGCTGGGTGTTCTGGA
The DNA here is from genome assembly GCA_964427655.1 of uncultured Solibacteraceae bacterium. GTDB lineage: Bacteria > Acidobacteriota > Terriglobia > Bryobacterales > Bryobacteraceae > CAVQNQ01. The sequence continues at coordinate 35,570 of CAYRWE010000003.1, forward strand.
ATACCGCCCGGAGGCTCTGGACCGGGCTGTGGTGGAAGGCATGGCGCGGCACTTCCAGGCATTGCTCGGAGCCATCTGCGGCGACACCGGCCGGAAGCTCTCCGCGCTTCCCATGATGGATGCGGCCGAGCGCCTGGATCTGGTCGAGCGATGGAACCGCTCCGATGCGGATCAGGGGCCGGCGGCTTGCGTTCACGAGTTGATTTCGGCCAGGGCCGCCGTACAACCCGAGGCGATCGCGATTGCGCAGGGCCAGACCGAGATCGCATATGCGGGGCTCGATAGCCTGGCCAACCGGCTGGCGCGCCGTCTTCAACAGCTCGGCGCGGGGCCTGGCGGCCGCGTGGGAATTCTGCTCGACCGCTCCATCGAGATGGTCGCCTCCATGATCGCCGCGTGGAAATGCGGGGCGGCCTACGTGCCGCTCGATCCCGCTTATCCGCCGGACCGCCTCTCGTATATCGCGGCCGATTCGGAGATTGCGGTGCTCGTAACCCGCCAGGAACTGGCTCGTCCCGCCATGCACGGCGCCACGCTTCTGCTCGATTCCGAGTGGCCCGAAATTGCGCGCCTGGACGATTCGCCCGTGCCGCTCTCGGCCGCGCCGGACGACCTGGCGTACCTCATCTATACTTCCGGCTCGACCGGCCGCCCCAAGGGCGTCGAGATCTCTCATGCCGCGCTGCTCAATCTTCTGCGCTCCATGGGAAGCAGTCCCGGCCTCTCCGCATCCGACACGTGGGTTGCGGTCACTTCGCCGTGCTTCGATATTTCCACGCTGGAGCTGTTCCTGCCGCTCATCGCGGGAGCGCGCGTGGTCCTGGCCTCGCGCGAAGACATTCTGCACGGAGAGCGTCTGGGAGAGCTGCTGGAATCTTCCGGCGCGACGGTCTTGCAGGCCACGCCTTCGGTCTGGCGGCTGCTGATCGAATGCGGCTGGCAAGGCCGCGCGGGGCTGAAAGGGCTGTGCGGCGGCGAGGCCATGCCATCGGACCTGGCGCGCGACCTGCTCGCGAGGGGCGTGCGGCTGTGGAACGTTTACGGACCGACCGAGACCACGGTCTGGAGCGCCATCTACGAAGTGCGCGAGGCGGAATCGCCCGTGCCCATCGGCTTTCCGGTGGATAACACGCAGCTCTACATTCTGGATGGCGGCCTGAACCCGGTGCCCGCCGGCGTAATCGGCGAGCTTTTTATCGGCGGCTCCGGCCTGGCGCGCGGCTACCGCAATCTGCCCCAAATGACCGCGGAGCGCTTCGTCCCCGATCCATTCGCCAACATCGGGCGCGCGGCTCGCATGTACCGCACCGGCGACCTGGCGCGGCGCAGGCTGGATGGGGCCATCGAATTTCTCGGCCGTCTCGATCACCAGGTCAAGATCCGCGGCTATCGCGTGGAGCCGGGTGAGATCGAAACGCTTCTGCGCGAATGCCCGGGGGTGCAAGACGCCCTGGTAATCGGCCGGAACAACGGGCTGCTGGCGTACGTGGCCGCCGGCGGCGTTTCCGAGGCGGCGCTGCGGCAGCACGTGGGCAGCCGCGTCCCCGAATATATGGTGCCCGGACAGTTCATCATGTTGCGCGCCCTGCCGCGTCTGCCTAACGGCAAGATCGATCGCCACGCGCTGCCGGAACCGCAAGCGGCCGCGGGCGGGCCGGCGCGCGCGCCGCACACAGCTTTTGAGCGGCTGGTGGCGGATGTCTGGAGCGAACTGCTGGGCCGGGCCAGCGTGGGGCTGCGCGACAACTTCTTCGAAATCGGCGGACATTCGCTCGCGGCCGTGCGCGCGCGACACCGCTTGGAGCAGAAACTGAACCGCGAGGTCCGGCTCATCGATCTCTTCCGATACCCGACGGTCGAATCGCTGGCGGGTTTTCTGGCCGGTACGAATTCCATGGAGGCAGTGCGTTAATGATCGACTCGAAATGGCCCGACGGCATCGCCATCGTCGGAATGGCCGCCCGTTTTCCGAAAGCGCGCAACGTGCGGGAGTACTGGGAGAATCTTCTGGGCGGCGTGGAGTGCGTCCAGCGGTTTTCGGACGATGAGTTGTTGGAAGCGGGGGTCGATCCAGACCTGCTGTCCTCGCCGGATTACGTCAAGGCCGGCACGGTGCTCGAAGACGCCGATAAGTTCGATGCCCGGTTCTTCGGCTACAGCCAGCGCGACGCCGAAATTATGGATCCGCAGCACCGCCTGTTTCTGGAGTGCGCCTGGCATGCCCTAGAGGACGCCGGATACGGGGCCATCAGCCCGGCCCGCCGCGTGGGCGTCTTCGCCACCGTCGAGATGAACACGTATCTCAACTCGGCTATCCTGGCCAATCCAGCCGCCGTGGCCGCCGCCGGAGAATACGGCATCATGCTCGGAAACGACAAGGACTACGTGGCGGTCCGGGCGGCCTACAAGCTCGATTTGCGCGGACCCGCCATGTGCATCCAGACGGCCTGTTCGAGCTCGCTGGTGGTGCTGCATACCGCCTGCCGCGCGCTGCTGGCGGGAGACTGCGATATGGCTCTGGCGGGAGGCGTGTCGGTGGTTTTCCCCCAGGGCGAGGGCTATATGCATGTGCCCGGCATGATTTTCTCGCCGGACGGGCACTGCCGCGTCTTCGACGCCGACGCGCATGGGACCGTGCTGGGCAGGGGCGTCGCGGCGCTGGCGCTGAAGCCGCTGGCACGCGCCCTGGCCGACCGCGATTCCATATACGCGGTGATTCGCGGCACGGCTCTCAACAACGATGGCGCGAGCAAGGTGGGCTTTACGGCGCCATCGGTGGATGGACAGGTGGAAGTGATTTCGCGGGCGTGGGAAACCGCGGGATTCGAGGCGGGCTCGATCGGCATGATCGAGGCGCATGGCACTGGCACCGAGCTGGGAGATCCTATCGAAGTGGCCGCTCTCACGGAGGTCTTCCGCCGCCAGACGGCTGCGAAGGGCGTTTGCGCACTCGGTTCCGTGAAGGCCAATATGGGCCACGTTTCGAATGGCGCCGGGGTGGCGGGCGTCATCAAGTGCGCGCTCGCTTTGCGCGCGGGCACTATTCCCCCGGCGGTGAATTTCGCCCGGCCGAACCCGCTGCTCGATCTGGAAAACTCCCCCTTCTTCATCAACACGTCGGCCGTCCAGTGGCCCGTCGGCGGTGTGCGCCGCGCGTGCGTCAGCTCGTTCGGCATCGGCGGAACCAATGGGCACGCGTGCCTGGAGGAGCCGCCCGAACAGCGCCCGGAGCCCAGCTCCCATCCGTTTCAACTCTTGACCCTCTCGGCCAAAACGCCCGATGCACTGGAGCGCGCCGGTCATGAACTTGCGCAGCACCTGCGCTCCACGGAAATCGACCTGGCCGATGCCGCCTACACCTTGCAGGTGGGCCGCGAGCCATTCCCTTATCGCCGCACCGTAGTGGCCGCGGATGCGCCTTCAGCCGCCGCCGCGCTGGAGAAGAGCGCCGAGGCCAAGCGCCTGGAGGGGCGCGCTCCCGAGGTGGTTTTCCTGTTCCCCGGCCAGGGCGAGCAATATCCGGGCATGGCGAAAGCTCTCTACGAGGCCGACCCGGCTTTCCGCAGCACGATCGACCGCGGTGCCGAAATTCTGGCCGGCCCGCTCGGATGGGATATTCGCACGGTTCTGCTATCGGAAGCGGAAGAGCACCGCGAAATTCTCAACCAGACGGCCGTCACGCAGCCGGCGCTGTTCCTGGTGGAGTACGCGCTGGCGGAGCGCTGGATGGCGCTGGGCGTGCAGCCCTCGGCCGTAATCGGCCATAGCATCGGCGAGTTGGCCGCGGCCGCGATTGCGGGCGTCTTCTCGTTCGAGCAGGGGCTGGCGATGGCCGCGGCGCGCGGCAAAGCCATGCAGGCCGCTCCCGAAGGCGCCATGCTGGCCGTCGCGCTGACCGCCGAATCGGCGCTTTCCGGGATTCCGGAAGGGGTGAGCCTGGCCGCACGGAACGCGCCCGAGCTGACGGTCCTTGCGGGAAGTTCCGAAGCCATTGCGGAGGCTCAGGCGATTCTGAAAAAACGTGGCGCGACGGCTGTGCGCCTGCCCTCGAATCGCGCCTTCCATACCTCGGCCATGAAAGAAGCCGCCCATGAGTTGGCCGAGGCGTTGCGCGGCGTGGAATGCGCCGCCCCACGCATACCCTGGATCAGGACGGCGGGATCTCCCACAGCGCGCAAGATCGCGGCTTCCGGTAACGGACACGCGAGCCTGCACACTGCCGACGTCGAGACAGGCGTCGAATATTGGAGCCACCAGCTTCTGGCACCGGTAGACTTCTCGGCCGCTGTCCACTCCCTCATGGGGCAGCCGCGGTTCTTCCTCGAGGCCGGCCCGGGCGGAACGCTGCTGGGCCTGGTGCGGCAGCAGGCTCCCAGAGCTCTGGGGACGGCCAGCCTTCCCGGCCGCCAGCGATCCAAGAAATCGCCGTATGCCGTATGGCTCGAAGGCGTGGCCACTCTATGGAAGAGCGGCGTCGCCATCGACTGGCCGAAGCTCCACGAACCCGAACAGCGCCGGAGGATCTCTCTGCCGGGGTACTCCTTCGAAAAGACGCGCTATTGGGTAGAGCCTGCGCAGGCCGCCGCCCCATCCGCCGATTCAGCGCGGCGCCAGGCTTCCGAGCGGTTGCCCGATATGGCCGACTGGTTCTACGCGCCCACGTGGTCGCGAAAAGCGGGTGCGGCCCAGGTCACAGATTCCGCGCCGGGCGCCTGGCTGGTGCTGGCCGACGCTCAAGGCGTGGCCGAACGGGTGACCGGTAAGCTCGGCCCGGGAGCGATCATCGTGGAACCTGGCGGCAGTTTCCGCCAGACGGCACGCAATCGGTTCATCATCGAGCCTTCCAGCCGCGCCGATTACCAGCGGCTCGTCGGGTCGCTGCGCGAGCAGGGGCTGGATTTCTCCCGCGTGGCCTTCTTCTGGGGAATCGGGGAATCCTGCGAACGGCCGTACGATGCCGCCCTTCTGCTCGCTCAAGAGATCTTCAAAGCGGGCGCCAATCTGGAGCGTTTGGTCTTCGTCACCGATGGCCTGGAGGTGGTCACCGGCGAGGAGCGGCCGCGCGCACCGCATCGCGCTCTCCTGCACGGGCTGGCTCTGGTGATCCCCGCCGAGGATCCCGGGATCGTGTGCCGAACCATCGACATCCCGGCCGTGGAGAGCGGCAGGCTCGAGAGCGTTTGCGAATTGCTCGCCGCTGAAATCGCTGCTGGCGAGCGCCGGCGCCGCACCGCGATCCGCGGCGGCTACGTTTGGGAATCTTCCTGGGAAGCCGTGCGCATTCCGGAGGATGTCCAGGCGCCGCTGCGCGCCAGAGGCACATACCTGGTCACCGGGGGCCTGGGCGGCGTGGGCTTTTCGATTGCCGAATTCCTGGCGCGCGATTTCCAGGCCAATCTCGTTCTGACCGGCCGCAGCGACCACGCCGAGTCCTCGCGGGCACGCTCGCGATTCGAGGCGCTGGCGGCTCATGGCGGCCGCGTGCGATACCATCGCGCCGGTGCGGCCGACCGCGAGGCCATGCAGCGCGCCATCGCGGCTTCCCTGGCTGAGTTCGGCCGCATCGACGGCGTCATCCACGCCGCCGGGATCGATGGCGCCGGCCTGGTGCTCAACCTGGCGCTCGAAACCGCGTGGAGCGCCATACGCCCCAAGCTCGAAGGCGCTTCCATCATCGCGGATCTCCTGCGCGATCCGGCTCCCGATTTCGTGGTCCTGTGCTCTTCGATCAGCACGGTCCTGGGGGCGCCCGGGCAGGCGGCGTACGCAGCGGCCAACGCCGCTCTCGACGCCTTCGCGCAATCCCGCTATGCAGCCGGCGACGCACGCTTCCTGTCGATTGACTTCGATGCCTGGCGCGATGTCGGAATGCTGGCGGATGCGCCCGCGGAGTTTCAAGCCATGCTGCGCGAGAGGATGCGCACGGCGATGTCGCCCGCCGAGGGAGTCGAAGTTTTCCGCCGCGCGCTGGCGTGGCGCCAGCCGCAAATCCTGACCTCCACGCGCGACGTGCACGCGCTGCTCGCGTCGGCTCGGCCGGCCGCTCAGCCGGAACAGGCGCCGGCCACTCGTCAGACGGCGAACCCCTCCGATGCGGGAGCTTTTGTCATCGAGGTCTGGAAGGAGCTTCTAGCGGTGGATTCGGTGGCGCCCGATGCCGATTTCTTCGCTCTGGGCGGCCATTCGCTGTTGGGCACAATGGCCCTGGCGCGAATTCGCGAGCGCTTCGGCGTCGAACTGCCGCTGCGAACCGTGTTCGAATCGCCCACTCCGGCGGCGCTCGCCGAAAGCGTGAAGCTTGCGCTGGCGGCCTCCTCCGGCCGGAGCGCACGAGAAGCCGTGGCCAGCGAGGTCGAGGAATTTACGGTCTGAGCGCGATAACAGCCAGCCTATGGCAGTTTTGGCAGCAGACAGTTTTTGCAATTGAGGAACTAAGGGACAAACGATGGCTAGCACATCCATAACCGGTCGGGCGAGCTGGTCCGGCCGCTCGCTGAGCCTTTACCAGTTGTTGGATCCGGAGGTACTCGCGGATCCCTACCCGTTGTACCGCCAGCTCCAGGACGAGGCACCGGTATATTGGGACCCTTTCCTGCACGCCTGGGTGGTGACCCGCTATGCGGATGTGGTCAAAGTGCTGCAAGAGTTCTCCGCCGACCGCACGCCCACGCCGGAGCAACTGAGCGCCATGGGCCTCGCGCGCATCAGTCCGATCGCCCAGGTAATGGTCAAGCAGATGCTGTTCATGGACGCGCCCGCGCATACGCGCTTGCGCGGGCTCTGCTCGGCGGCCTTCACGCCGCGGCGGGTCGAAGCGCTGAGAACCCACATCCAGGAAATCGTCGACGGTCTGATCGACGCGGTGTACCCACGGGGCCGCATGGATCTGCTGGCCGACCTGGCCAATCCGTTGCCGGCCATCGTCACGGCCGAGTTGATGGGCCTGCCCACTTCCGATCACCGCATGTTGAAGGGGTGGTCGGCCGATTTCGCGGAGATGCTGGGAAACTTTCAACACAATCCGAACCGCATCGCGCGCGTCTTGCAGACTGTCGAGGATATGACGAATTACTTCCTCAGCGCCGTGCGCGAGCAGAGCGTCAAACCGGGAAACGGGCTGGTCAACGCGCTGGTACACGCGGAGGTGGACGGTTCGCGGCTGAGCGAGGAAGAGATCGTCGCCAATTGCATCGTGACTATGGTGGGAGGCCAGGAGACCACCACCAACCTGATCGGCAGCGGCATTCTGACGCTGTTGCGGCATCCTGCCGAGTTGGAGCGGCTACGTTCCAATTCCGCGCTGATCCCCTCCGCGGTGGAAGAACTGCTTCGCTATGAATCGCCCAGCCAGCACACCGGGCGCATCGCGCCGCGCGATTTCGAAATGGGCGGGAAGACCATCCGCAAGGGCCAGGCGACCATCGCCGTAATGGCCGCGGCCAACCGCGACCCACTGCGCTTCCCCGATCCCGACCGCCTGGACCTGGAACGCAAGGACAACCGGCACGTGGCCTTCGGCTACGGCGCCCATTTCTGTTTCGGCGCGCCGCTCGCGCGCATGGAAGGCCAGATTGCCTTCGAAACGATTCTGCGGCGCTTTCCTAACCTGGCCCTGGAGCCCGGCCCGCTGACCTGGCGCTATAACCTGGGGCTAAGGGGACTGGTAGCTCTTCCCTTGACGTTCGGCCCGCAAGCGCTGTAACGAAACGCGGCGGGACACCGGCATGCTCACGGCCGCCGGGTCCCGCCGCATCGTCCTTGTGGCGCTTCAGGACAGATATTTGCTAACCGCGCGCGCTACTACATCGACGTTGGGCACGCGGAACATGGTCTCGTGGTCGCCGGGAACGCGCTCCACATCGACCTTCGCGAGAAATTGATACCAACCTTGCAGCGGGTCGAACGCCGATCCGGCAGGCTTGTCTTCAGCCAGCAGAAAGAGTACCCGCGAATCGTAGGTCCGCGGGACGTAAGCCTCGGCGGAGGTAGCCAGGGCAAACGCCAGGTCATGCCAGCCTTCAATCACCACGCGGCGGTTCAGCAGCTTCTGGAGAATCGCCGAGCGCAGCTTCCATAAACGCCGCCCCAGGCCGCTTTGCTGCAAGCCGGCTGCGATATCGGCCAGACGCTGCCGGATGCGGCCGTTCCTGATATCGCGCGGCAGCACCACCGGCAGACGGCGCAGGATTCCCAGCAGCCGCATGGCACGCGCGGCCCGCGCCAGGAACCGGTCCCGCACGCCAATACTGCGGAATGCACCGGGGAGGTACGTGTCCACCAAGACCAGCAAGGCGACCTGTTCCCCGGCGGCGCGCAGCCTCTGGGCGATTTCGAGCGCCAGCAGCCCGCAACGCGACCACCCGGCCAGATAATAAGGACCGTGCGGCTGGCAGCGGCGGATGTCCATGGCGTAGCGCGTAGCCAGGTCCATCAGAAAGGTCGAGCCGTAGTCGTGATGGAAACGCGGAACGGGGCTGAGACACGGCTGGTCTGCACCGAGGCGCTCGGCGAAGAGCTTCTGCTTGGGTCCGGCGCCCACGAAGAAGAGCGGCGGGCGATCGCCGAAAGGCTGTAATGCAGCGAATTCCGCTTTGCCTTTGGGCTCTTCGCTGCCGCCCGTGAGCAACTTCGCGAGAGCGCGTACAGTGGGAGCCTCGAAAAGCACGCTCGCCGGGAGGCGCTTCCCAAACTCGCGCTCAACCTGGGCCATCAGCCGGACCGCCATGAGCGAATGGCCGCCGAGGCTGAAGAAATCGTCCTCCACCGAAATCCGGCGGCCGTGAAACAGCCTCTGCCAGATGCGCAGCAGAATCAGTTCGGTGGGATCGACATGCGCCAGACCGTTGGATTTGGCTTCGCGAGCGGGGGGCTCGGGCAAAGCGTCGCGGTCTACTTTTCCGGACGGCTTCAGAGGAATGGCGGCCAGGCGCACCGCCCGGGCAGGCACCATGTACCCGGGTAGGACCCGCTGTAGCGCCGCCCGCACGTCGGCCTCTTCGATCTGGCCACCCTCGCGGGCGACGTAATAGGCGATCAGGCTCATGACGCCGGCTGGCTCCGGCCTGGCAATCACCGCCGCATGCTTGATCTCGGGCAGGCGCAGCAGCGCGGATTCGACCTCGCCGGGTTCGACGCGGTAACCGCGGATCTTGACCTGCTCGTCGGTGCGGCCGGTATAGTAGAGCAGGTTGTCGGGACCGGTGTAGACGAGGTCTCCGGTCCGGTAAAACCGCCCGCCACTCGCCAACCCGTCCGGCACCTCGACGAAACGCTCGGCAGTCGGGCCGGGCGCGTTCAGGTATCCCTGCGCCACGCCGTCTCCGCCGATAAACAGCTCGCCCAGTGCGCAGGGCGGCAAGGGCCGCATGTGGCGATCGAGCACCAGTAGCTCGGTATTGGCGATGGGGCGACCGATCGGTATGGAACGCGCGTCCGGATCGAGCGGCCGCTCAATCCGGTGGCAGCAGGCGAACGTCGTGGTTTCCGTGGGCCCGTAGCCGTTGACGATTTGTGTTTCCGGCAGCGCCTCCAAGGCCCGGCGCACGTGCTCGGGAGAAAGCGCTTCGCCGCCGGTCAGCAGTTGCCGGATGGGTCGTAGGGCTTCCACCGACTGTTCCACGACGGCATTGAACAACGAAGCCGTCAACCAGCAGGTGTTCACGCGCTCGCGGGCGACCAACTGGGCGAACTCCTCGATGCCGCGAAACCCCTCGCGCGCGATGACGCACCGGCCGCCGTGCAGAATGGCGCCGAATAGCTCGAATGTGGAGGCGTCGAATTGCGGCGGCGCCATAAAGAGCGTGGTGGTTTGCGGACCCAGCTCGGCGTAATCCACGCCGAAGAGCAGCCGCAAAATCCCGCGGTGCCGGACCAGCACGCCTTTGGGCGCGCCCGTGGATCCGGAGGTGTACATAACGCAGGCAGGTTGGTCGAGTGGCACCGCGCCGGATGGATTGCCCGGATCCGCGCGCCCTTCAAGCGCCGGAAGGGCGAGAGCCTTGGCCTGGCCCGGATCGAACTTGTGGGGCAGCCGCTCCTTGACCATGACGATGCGCGCGCCGCAATCTTCGAGAATGGCGCGCGTGCGAGCCGGCGGATCCGAGGGCGCCAGCGGCACCCAGGTGCCGCCGCATTTGAGCACGGCCAGCAGGGCGGCCACATATTCCGCGCTCCGCTCCATCAGGATTGCGATCCTCTCGCCAGGTTGCACGCCTTCCGCTTTGAGCGACTCCGCCAGCAGGTTGGCGCGACGGTTCAACTCGGCGTAGGAAACGCGCTCGCCACCGCACACGAGGGCTTCTCGGCCGGAGAAACGCACGGCGGCTTCCTCGAAAACAGCGTGGACCGGCTTGGCCGGATACTTTACCTGCGCTCCGTGCCAGGCTTGGCAAGCGTCCGGAGCCAGGGGGACCCGGCTGCACGCGGCATCGGGATCTTCGACCGCGGCTTGCGCCAGGGCGCGGAAGTTCTCGAGGATTCGATGCGCCACCGCGGCGTCGTACAGATCCGTGCTGTATTCCAGTGTGCAATCGGCGTGCGCGGGGCCGGACTCGATCGACAGGCTCAGATCGAATTTCGCGCTGCCGTTATCGAGCGGCACATTTACCAGCGGAGAAGCTTCGGGCGAGGGCTCGCACATGAAGGCCATTTGGAAAAGCGGCTGAACCGCCTGGCTGCGCTCGAGCCGCGAGGCCTGAATCACGCTCTCGATAGGCGTATCGGCATGCTCGAAATACTCCAGGCAATTGTCACGCACGTGCCGCAGCCACTCGCGGAAAGTAGGATCGCCCTCCAGGTTGAAACGCAGCGCCAGCATGTTGGCGAACAGCCCGATGAGCGGCTCGGCGTCGCGGCCGCGGCGAGTCGATGCAGGCGTTCCGATGGAAAGGTCGGTGGCGCCGGTTGAGCGGTTGAGCAGAAGCAGAAAGGCGCTCAAGTACACCGTGAACGGGCTGGTGCGCTCCTCGGCTGCCAGCCGGCGTACCGCCGCGCAGGCAACCTTGGACAGCGGCACGCTCTCCCATCTACCACGGAAACTCGGCTTGGAGGGGCGCCTCCGCGCGCCGGGAAACTCGGTGACCGCGGGCGGGTTGGCCAGCTTTTCGGTCCAGAACGCGAGACCGCGCGCCGCGCGTTCCGAGGCCAGATCGAGATTCTGCCGCGCCGCCCAATCGCCGTATTGCAGATGAAGCGCGGGCAAGTCGGCCCGGCCGCCCTCCTGGTAAGCCGCGTAAGAGCGCGAAACCTCGTTCCAAAGCAGGCTCAGCGACGGCCCGTCGCACACCAGGTGGTGAATGATGAAGAGAAGAATCTGCTCGTCCGCTCTCCAGCGGAGCAGGCGCACGCGGATCAGCGGACCGCGATCGATGGCGAAAGGCACGCTGACATGCTTGAGCGCCGCTTGCTTCGCCGACTGCTCGTCCGCGACATCCTCGATGAGCCAATCGAGCCGGGGTTGGCGATCGATGACGGCTTCGGGCACGCCGTCGCGGACTTCGTAGGTGGTGCGCAGAATATCGTGGCGGGCGATGGTTTGAAGCACTGCCGCGCGCAGAGCCGAGGGGTCCACACGACTGGAAAGGCGCATGGCCTTCCAGACGTTGTATGCCACGCAATCCGGATCGGAGGACTGCACGAACCACAGCCTGGATTCGGGTCCCGAAAGCGGCCGGCACGCCATGCGGGTCTGCGGAGCCGGGGTTGGGAAGGGCTTCTCCTGGGCGCACGGAGCCGCGGTAGCGCAAGGCGTCGCAGTCGCGCACGGAGCCGGGGCATCACACGGAGCCGCAGCCGAATTGCTGGGACCTTCGACCGCCGATGAAGCGCCGGCGACGCGGCGTTCGATTTCAGCCGCGATCTCGGCCGCCGTCGGATGGTCGAACACCGTGCGGAGAGAGAGTTCCACGCCGAATACCTCGGTGACGCGGGCAATCACCTGAGCGCCCAGCAGCGAGTGGCCGCCCAACTCGAAGAAATTATCTTCGAGCCCGACGTCGCTCACGCGCAGCAACTCCGCCAGAATGGCTGTGAAGCGCGCTTCCACCGGCGTGCGCGGCCGGGCATCCCGACGCTCCTGCGGCGCGATGCGGGGCATGGGCAGAGCGCGCCGGTCCACCTTGCCATTAGCGGTCAGAGGAAGCTCGTCCAGAAACTCGAACTCGGCGGGGACCATGTACTCCGGCACGCTGGCGCGCAGAAATTCGCGCAGCTCGCGCGAGTCGCGGCGGCCGTCGGCGGCCGGTACGACATACGCGACCAGCCGCTTGTCCTCGGGCGCGAACTCGTGCGCCACGACGAAACTGGCGCGCACGCCGGGATGCCGGTTCAGCGCGGCTGCGATCTCGGCCGGTTCGATGCGGAAGCCGCGGATCTTAACCTGCTCGTCGGTCCGTCCCAGGAAATGAATCTGGCCGTCGGGCAGATATTTTGCCATGTCGCCGGTCCGGTACAGGCGCGCGGAGGAGTCGGCCGAGAAGGGATGGGGAATGAAGCGCTCGGTGGTGGCGCCGGCGCGATTGCGGTAGCCTCGCGCAACGCAGGCTCCGCCAATATAGATTTCCCCTTCCGCGCCGTTCGAAACCGGCTTCAGCTTCTCGTCGAGAATGTGGATTTCCGTGTTGGCGATGGGCAGTCCGATGGGCGGCAGAAGATCGCCGTTGTGCGCTGCGCCGAGCGCGGTCGAGGTCGCCACCACGGTGCATTCGGTGGGGCCGTAGTTGTTCACGACAGTGAAGGGAAGACCGGCCGGCGGATGGCGCAGCAGGCGGTCGCCCCCGGTGAGCAGCGTGCGCAGCGCGGTATTTTTGGGCCACTCCAGGCCCATGACGCGCTCGGCCAGCGGAGTGGGAAGAAAGCTAATGGTGATGCGGTTCGATACCAGGTAATCGCGCAGCAGCGCGGGCGTGAGCCGGACCTCTTCATCGGGCAGGTACAAGCTCGCGCCGGCCTTCAGATAAGGCCACAGCTCCCACACACCGGCATCGAAGCCGGGGCTGGAGACCAGGGTGGCCCGGTCGGCGCTGGTCACCTTGAACGTGCGCAGGTGCCAATCGATCAGGTTGGAGAGGCTGCCGTGCGCGACCTCGACGCCTTTCGGCTGACCGGTCGATCCCGACGTGTAGATGACATAGGCCAAATCTCCGGGCGCGGCTTCCGGCGCGGGGTCCCACACGGCGGGCACTTTGCTTCGCATGGCTTCGCGGACGTCGACGCTCAGCCAGGGCCCGCGCGGCAGTTTCTCGATAGCACTTCCCGCCAGCAACGCGGCCACGTTCGCGTCCTTCAGCATGAAGGCGAGCCGGTCGGCCGGATATGCCGGATCGAGCGGCAGATAGGCACAGCCGGCCTTGAAGATCCCCAGCAGGCTCGCCACCCACTCCGGGGAGCGCTCCAGGCAAACGGCGATCAACGAACCGGGCGCTATACCTAACGATAGGAGGTGCCAAGCCACGCAGGCCGCCCGGCTATCGAGCTCGGCGCGTGTAACCGCACCGTCGCCGGACACGATCGCCGGCCCCTTCGAGAATGTTTCCTCGAAGCCTTCCAGAGTTCCAAATAATTCGGTCTCGCCCGGCTGGCTGCGATTGGCACATACGTTCGTTTTCATCGTTCCCCGTTCCAGTTAGGATTGTTAACGCATGGGCGCACAGACGAGTAAATCACAGTAGGAAGCATTCCAGCGGCCAAAAGGGGCCCGGTTTGTCCCCAGAGTTACGAGTGGTCGAAGAGTGCCTGGACCCATCGCGGCGGCGCGGCGCAAACGGTCCCGATGGTAGAATCGAAAGTTCCAATGTCGCAGCGGTCCCCCATAAAACGGGGCGCCACCGCCGTACCGGCCGCCCCGAGGACGATTCCGGTGCCTCGCTGGCTTCGCATCTGCACGGTGATGGCCGCGGCAATCGCCATGTTCGCCTGGTTCTCGGCGCCATCCGGCGACAACGACACCTGGTGGCATCTCAAGACCGGCCAGTACATTGTGGAGCACCTTCGCCTGCCGGTGCCGGATCCGTTCTCATACACCACCTACATGGGAGTACCGTCCTACGCGGGCGAGGAAATCACCCGCTATTTCAACCTGACTCACGAGTGGCTGTCCCAGGCCATCTTCTACTCGGTGTATGCGGCGGCCGGCTTTCCGGGATTGGTGCTCTTCCGCGCGCTGCTTCTCACCCTGATCTGCGGCATCGCCGGGTATCTGGCGTTCGTGCGCTCCCACGGCTTCTACCGTGCGGTCGCCGCTTCCCTGATCACGGGGAGCGTCGCGATCGGCTACGCCAGCGACCGGCCGGGTCTATTTACGTGGCTTCTGCTGGCCCTCACGCTCCTGATCCTCGAACAGCGCAAGCGCCTGTGGTTGCTGCCGCCTTTATTCCTGCTATGGGCGAACAGCCACGGCGGATACTTTCTGGGCTGGGCGGCCATGGCGGCTTATTGCGCCGAGGCCTGGCTGCTGCGGCGGCGCGGCGAGGGGAAGGGAGGCGAGGGCCGTTTGTGGCTGGCTTGCGCGGCGGCCGTGGCTGCAAGCGGGATCAACCCCAACGGCTTCCTGGCGATCCCGGTTCTCCTCAATTACCAGAAGAGTGCCATTCAATCGCATATTTGGGAATGGAAATCGCCCACGTTCTGGCCGCCGCAGCCCTTCAACGTTGTCCTCGCGGCAACGGCCGCGGTGATGATCTGGGCGCGGCGGCGCGTGCGTCCCGCCGATTGGCTGCTCTTCGGCCTCTTCACTCTCGCTACCGTCACGGCCGCGCGCAATCTCATGCTGACCGGCATTCTCGGTCCAGTACTCATGGCAGTGTATCTCCCTTTCAAGCGCGACCTGCCCAACGTGGCCCGGTATGCGGCGCCGCTGCTTCTGTTGGGGCTGGCTGCCGTGCCGGTGGCGCGCGGCGAGGCCTTCGAGTTGCGAGCCATCGAGTGGAACCGACCCGCCGGCGCCGCGGATTTTCTGCTGGCGCATCACGTGACGGCACGTATGTTCAACGGATACGAGAACGGCGGCTACCTGATCTGGCGGCTCGCGCCCCACCAGCGGGTCTTCATCGACGGCCGCGCGTTGAACGAATCGGTGTACGAAGATTTCCAGCGGATCGCGAACAATAATCCCTCGGCCTCGCAGCTTCTGGACCGCTATGGAATCGACGTGGTCCTGATCGAGGGATTCGAAAGCATCACGGGCATCATCTGGCCGTTGCCGCTGGCCCTGGCGAGTTCACCGCGCGACGATTGGAAGCTGGTCTATTCCGATAACACCGCATTCATCTTCATGCGGCACCCGCCGGGGGGCGTCGCGCCGTTGCCGCAAACTTCAGTCGTTCCGGCGCTCGAGGCGCAATGCCACTATCGCCTCGAGCGGAGTCCTTCCGATCCCACGTGCGCCACGGCGCTGATGAGCCTCTTCCTGGGCCGGGGCGAGCGGCAGCGCGCCGAGTACTGGAGCGCTACCGCGCTGGCGCATCGCTAGATATCTCCGCGCGAGGCTACCAGACCCGCACACGGTCCTTGGGGGCGAGGTACAACTTCTGCGCGGGCTCGACGGAAAACGCGTCGTACCAGGCGTCCAGATTGCGCACCGTGTCGGCGCGGTATTGTTCGGGCGCGTGGCCATCGGTCGAGATCTCGGCCCGCAGTGCGGCATCGCGAATTCGCGAACGCCAGCTCTGCGCGAAACTGATAAAGAACCGGCGGTCGCCGCTCAAGCCATCTTTCACCTCATCCGGTTTTCCACCCAGCGAGAGCCGATACGCGTCATAGGAGACCAGCAGGCCGGCGACATCGGCGATATTCTCACTGAGCGTCTGGTGGCCGTTCAGAGCCAGATCGGGAAACGGCCGGTAGGCGCTGAACTGCACGGCCAGCGCTTCGCCGGCGGCCTGGAAGTGATCGAGATCGTCTTTCGTCCACCAATTGGCGAGGCGGCCGGCGGCATCGAAAAGGCTGCCCTGGTCGTCGAAGCTGTGACTGATCTCGTGGCCGATGATCGCGCCCATCGAGCCGTAATTGTGCGCCGCGTCGGCATTGGCGTCGAAGTACGGCGCCTGGAGGATGGCGGCGGGAAAATTGAGCGCGTTTTGAAGCGGAAGGTTGACGGCGTTGACCGTTTGCGGAGTCATCCACCACTCGTCGCGATCGACGGGCTTGTGGAGCTTGGCGAGCTGGCTCCGGTACTGGAAAAGCGCGGCGCGCCGCCAGTTGCCCAGGGCATCCCCTTTGGCGATTTCGAGGCCCGTGTAATCCTGCCACCGCTCCGGATAACCCACCCCGACCCGCAGCGTCTCCAGTTTCTGTTTGGCTTTGGCCTTGGTCTCGGGCGACATCCAGGTCAGCGCGTCGATTCGCTTGCCGAACGCCTTCACCAGATCGGCGACCATCGTCTGCACCTTGGCCTTGGTCTCCGGCGGGAAGTAGCGCTTCACGTACAGCCGGCCGACCGCTTCGCCGAGCGCCAGATTGGTGTAATCCACGCCGCGCTGCCAGCGCGGGCGCAATTCGGGGATTCCGCTGAGAGCCTTGCCATAAAAACTGAAGCGCTCATCCACGAATGCCTTGGGAAGCATGCCGCCGGCCTCGTCGAGCGAATGAAACACCAGCCAGTCCTTCCATGCCTCCAGCGGCTCGCTGGCGGTCAGGGCCGAAAGCCCGGGAATCGCTTTGGCATGCCAGATCATGAAGACCGGCGCGTCCTGCAATCCGGCCGCGTCGATGAGCGCCGGCCAATCGAGGCCCGGGGCTTTGTTGGCCAGTTCCTCGCGTTTCCAGGAGACCACGCCGTGTACGTCCTCGGATTCGACGCGCGTGGCATGCACGGCCGCCATCTTGGTTTCGAGCGCGAAGACACGGGCGGCGCGCTCAGCCGGCTGGTCGAAGCCCGCCAGTTTGAACATCGCCGCGATGTGCGCCTGGTACTGCTTGCGCAGTTCGACCATGTGCGGAGACGAGGAGATATAGTAATCGCGGTCCGGCATCCCAAGACCGCCCTGAAGCAGATAGGGGAACGCGTGCGAGGTGTCCGTGAGGCCCTGGGTGACCCAGACTCCGAAAAGGTTCGAGGTCTGGAAATTGGTGGCGTTGAGCGCATCCACATCCGCGCGCACGCGGCTGCCCAGCGCACGCGCCAGATCGTGGCGGTTCGCGATGGCGGCGATCTCATCGAACTGCGTCTTTAGCGGCTCGGTTCCCTTCCCCTCGATGGCCGCTTCGTCCATGAAAGTCGAATAGTAGTCCGCGATCTTGCGGGCATCGTCTCCGCCGGCGGGCCCGGCCTGGCCCGCTTCCTGAACGAGTGTCTGGACGCGCTGACGCGTCTCGTCGGCCAATTTCTCGAACAGGCCGTAGCTCGGCTTGTCGGCTGGAATGGGCGTGGCTTTGATCCATCCGCCATTCGCGTAGGCATTGAAATCGTCGCCCGGCGCGACGGAGGTGTCCATGCCCGCCACATCGATACCCGAAGAGAGCGGTGGCGCCGTCCTGCACGACGGGGCGGCCGCGATGATCACGGCCAGTAAGATAGCGGCCAGAGGCCAATGCGCTTGTATCATAATCCGAGTCCTTTCGCGGCAGCTTCCTGGAAGGCGATGCGCACGTCGGAATTGTCCGGCATACCTTTTCCATCACGCTGAAACATGACGATCCAAATGAGGTTTCTGACCGGGTCGGCCCAACTCTGCGTACTGAAGGCCCCCCCGTGGCCGAACGAACCGCGCGAGAGAACGGCGCTGGCGGCCATCTTGGTGGGGTCTTCCACCACGCAGAACCCCAGCCCCCAAGGTATGCCGGGCCGAGCGGCGAGCTCGAAATCCCGCTGCTTGCGCGTCATCTCGGCGACAGTCTCGGGCTTGAGAATGCGCCGGCCGCCGAGGCTGCCCTTATTGAGCATCATCCGATAGAACCGAGCCATGTCCGCGGCTGTCGAGAAGAGTCCCGCGCCGCCGAGCGGGGGACGTCCACGGTCGGTCAGATCGGTTTTATAAAGGTAAGGGATGCTCGTTTCCTCCAGCCTGGCGGCCGACGCATTCCAGCGATAGCGCTGTGCCACGCGCGAGGCCTTCTCCGGCGCTATCCAGAAGCTGGTGTCTTTCATTCCCAGCGGATCGAGCACGCGTCTCTGAAGAAACTCGTCGAACGGCATCCCGCTCGCGACTTCCACCACGCGGCCCAGCGTGTCCATGCCGGCCGTCGAATAGGATAGCCGGCTGCCGGGCTGAAAGAGCAGCGGCTGCCGCGCCAGGATCTCCGCGGTTTCGGCCAGGGTGAGATGCGGCTCGCGATCGAACATCTCGCCCATGCCGCTCGTGTGCGTCATCAGGTCACGCAGGGTGATGGGGCGCGAGAGCTTGACCATCCGGCCGTCCTGCTTGGCTTCGGTCGAGGCGAACTGCGGCAGATACTTCGCCAGCGGGTCGTCGAAGGCCAGCTTGCCCTCGTCCGCCAGAATCGCGATGCATACCGAGGTGATCGGTTTGCTCATCGACGCGATCCAGAAGATGTCGCCGGTGCGCATGTCGCGGCCTTTGGCGATATCCGATTTGCCCACGGCGTTGAGGTGGAGGATCTCGTCTTTGGTAGCGACCAGCGTCACGGCGCCGGCGATTTCGCCCTTATCGACGAACTCCTGCATACGCGGCGCAACGGCCGCAAAGCGATTCGCCCCCTGCGCGAGCAGCCATTCCGGCAGGACGGCGATGGCCAGCAACGGCAGCATCGCCGGAAGGGCCTTTTGGTGAAACCTCATGCGATTCTACTTTACCTAACCGGCGAGGTCCGGATTTGGCATACTGAACCATGAACGGAGGCGTTCCCCATGAAAGTGAACCGGCGTCAGGCCATGCAAGCCCTGTCCGCGGGCCTGTTGGCGGCTAATCGAGGGCTTCAAGCCGCACCGCAGTTCGTTTCGCCGCTGAGCGAAAAAGTCGAGCCCATGGCCAAGGGCAAGTTCGCGCCCACGTGGGAATCGCTGCAGCAATACCAGACACCGGAATGGTACCGCGACGCCAAGTTCGGCATCTGGGCCCACTGGGGTCCGCAGTGCCAGCCGGAGCATGGCGACTGGTATGCCCGCAATATGTACATCGAAGGTGGCGACGACTACAAGTTTCATTTGGAGCATTACGGCCATCCGTCTAAGTTCGGATTCAAGGACGTAATCCACCAGTGGAAAGCCGAGCGGTGGGATCCCGACAAACTGATCGCTCTCTACAAGCGCGCCGGCGCGCAGTACTTCTGCGCCCTGGCCAACCACCACGATAATTTCGACAACTTCGATAGTAAGTATCAGCCGTGGAACGCCGTCCGGCTCGGCCCGGGGAAGGATTTGATCGGCGGGTGGTCGCGCGCCGCGCGTTCTCAGGGATTGCGGTTCGGCGTCAGTGTGCACGCCTCGCACGCCTGGATGTGGTACGAAGTTGCGCAGGGCGCCGATAAGAGCGGTCCCCTGGCGGGTGTGCCTTACGACGGCAAACTGACCAAGGCCGATGGCAAAGGGCTATGGTGGGAGAGCCTCGATCCGCAGGAGCTGTACGCCCAGAACCACACGCCCGGCAAGATCACCGACACAGCCAAGTTATGGGATTGGCCCACCGATCGCGGCGCCAGCGTTCCCGACGTGGCCTATTGCGAGCGCTTCTACAACCGCACCGTCGATCTGATCAATAAGTATCATCCCGACCTTCTCTATTTCGACGACGATGCGCTGCCCCTCTATCCCATCAGCGATGCCGGCCTGCGGATCGCGGCGCATTTGTACAACGGCAATATGAAACTGCATGGCGGCCGGCTGGAAGCCGTGCTCAACGGGAAAGGCCTCAAAGGACCCCAGCGCAAGGCGATGGTCTGGGATATCGAGCGCGGCCAGAGCTCCGCGATTGAGCCCGAGCCGTGGCAGACCGACACCTGCATCGGCAACTGGCACTACGACCGGAGAGTCTTCGAGCAGCACAAATACAAAACGTCCGCCACCGTGGTGCGCGCGCTGGCCGACATCGTCAGCAAGAACGGCAACCTGCTGCTGAGCGTGCCCGTCAGGGCCGATGGAACGCTCGATTCCGATGAGACCACCGTGGTGGAAGGCATCGCCCATTGGATGGAGATCAATCGCGAGTGCATCTTCGGAACGCGGCCCTGGAAAGTTTTCGGAGAAGGCCCGGCCTCCCAAATGGCGCCGCTCCGCGCGCAGGGGTTTAACGAGGGCAAAGGCACGCCCGTCAGCGCGGCCGATGTGCGCTTCACGGCCCGCAAGGACGCGCTCTACATCATCGAACTCGGCGTGCCCGAGCGGGAGTTGCGCATCCAATCGCTCGGCAAGAGCGCGCGGCTGCTCGACCGCCCCATCGAATCCCTCGCCCTGGTCGGCGGCGGCGAAAAGCTGCAATGGTCACAGGGCGACGACGCGCTCACGATTGCGGCGCCGCACTCCGCGCCCTCGCCCGAGGCTCTGGTCTATAAGATGACGCTCAAGAGCTAGCGCGGCCTAACAAACGCGGACGCATTCGACGCCCAGCAATTTGGCGAGTTTCTCCAGCTTCGTCCCCACGTGCCCGATGCCGGCGGCGCAGTGATGCGCCGGAGCGTGCCGGCTCCACTCGTTCATGAACCCGCGCGCGCCCAGCGGGAATCGGTAGCGGCTATTGGTGTTGCCGATTTCGAGAATCGGCCCCGCCACCGATTCGCCTTCGGCATACAGCAGTTTCAGCCGCCCGCCCTGTTCGACTACCGAAAGCATGGTCACCGGTCCGTGTTTTACGCTCATTTCGACCGATAGCCCGCTGCCGGTTTTGCCATGATAGACGCCCAGCGGCCGCACCCTGGTCTTGCCTTCGGCGATGCCTATGTGGCCGGGGCCGTCGTGCCCCATCAGCAGCACGTCGTCGTTGAAATCCACCCCGTAGAACTCGGTGAACGAGCCTCCCGCGCCGAACGCGTCCATGATCTTCATGGCCTGCACGTTCTTGACTTCCATTTCGCCGGCCACCGGAATGCCGCGGGCCGTGAGCAGGCTGTTGCCGAGGATGATGGATGCGATGGCATCCTCATTGACCGAGCCGGCCGCGCCGCTGTAGAAGTAGGCCAGCGATCCCAGGCCGTGGTTCTCCACCAGACGGTCGAGCGCTACCGAGGTTCGCGCCGCGCGTGAAAGTTCCTCGCACGAGCAGTCCGCGCCGATATCGAAGGCTTCCCGGAAATGCTCCACGCGCGCGGCGATCTCCGCTTCGCCAACGCCCTGGCGCAGCGCCGCGAGCTCATCCACCTCGAGCATTTCGATGTGCCCGCCGAAGGTGGAGCATTCGAGCGTCAGGTCGGAATAGATATCCAGCATCCCGCCGTAGTAGTGGCCCATCATGCCGAGCCGGTTATGCTCCATCACCGCGGCCACGCGGGCGGCGGCGATCCATTCCTCGATCTCGCGCCAGGCCGCGGGATCGCCATCGAGCATTCCGCTGACCTGAAAAAACGGGATGCCGCAGCGGCTGAAAACGTTGGCTATCTCCGGCGCCGGGCAAGCCTGGCAGAAGGCCAGCCAGTCGCCGGTCATCTTCGCGCGGTCGCCGCCACGGTTGAAAGCTGCGTATTCGATGGCCGGCGCGGGTGCCAGGTTCAGCACGATCACCGGCGCCTTGGGCCGCCGCACCACCGGCAAAACCGTCGACGAAAGCGCGTAAGTGGTGATGTAGAGGAAGATTAAGTCCACATCCGCCTGGCGGAACTGGTGCCCCGCGCACATGGCCTTGGCGGGGTTGTCGATCAATCCGAGGTTGACCACTTCCGCTCCTAGCGCCTCGAGTTTGCGCGCGACGCCATCCGCGTAGCCCTTCAACCGCTCTTCGAGCCCCGGGAACTGCGGCCAATAGGCATCCAGGCCGATGCTGAACAATCCGACGCGCGGGGCCGGCGGGGTCGATGTCATAAAGATGCCTCTCTCTACCGCTGCAGTTCGCCCTTTTCGGGCACGCCGGGTTCATCCAGCAATTGCGTGGCGGAGGCCGGGCCGAGCGTCTTCCAATCCTTGAGCGCCCAGACGACTTTCTTCTCCGGCGTAACTTCAATCACCTGCACACCCGTCTCGACCAACTCGGGAGCGAGGCCGCCCGACCAGTTGTTGATGAGCGTATTTCCGTTGGCCAGCCGCGAAACTTCTTGAACCGTGAACAAGGGGATGCCCCGCAGATCGTCTTTATCGATCTCCCAGACGGTCTCGCCTTTGACGTTCACTTCGCGCACGTACCCCTGCTCGTTACCGCTGATCAGCGTATGGCCGTTCTTCAGGCGGATGGCCGCCCAGGCGGAAGGCGCCGGCACGGACCAGATTTCTTTGCCGTCGGCCGAATATTCCACTACTTTCCCCAGGTCCATGTGAGCCACCAGGAAGGTGCCGGCCGCGGTCGTGCGTATGCGACGGAATTGGCCATGCACGCTCTTCGGGTCGCGGGTCGCCAGCACGATCTCCTTCTCGACTGTGTTAGTGGCTTTGCGGATGACGAGCAGTTTCGCCGGATCGCCGTTCTGCATGATGAGGACTTTGTCCATGCCGATGGGATACGCGGTATGAATCTCGGCCCCCTGCGGCCCGTCGTAATCCCA
>CAYRWE010000004.1:0-56176 GCA_964427655.1 uncultured Solibacteraceae bacterium
CCAACTCCGGGTTCAAAGGCATCCAGTTGAGCATCACCAGCCTGGCCTGCGCCATACGCCAGATGGCCGGCCCCAGCTCCATCCATTCGCTGCCCACCGAGCAGTACAACCAGGACGTGGTCAGCCTCGGCATGCACGCGGCCGTCACCGCGCTCGATTCGCTGGAGTGCCTGCGCAACGAAACCGCCATGCTGCTGCTGGCTGGAGCGCAGGCCGTCGATCTGCGCGGCGGCGCCGAAAAACTGGGCTCCGGATCGCGCCGAATGTACGGCCGCGTGCGGCAGATCGCGGGCTTTCAGGAACAGGACGGCCCCCTCGAACTGGAAGTCGCGGCGCTGGCGGCCGCGGTCGCGGCGGGTGAGCTGTGAAGCAGGCCCGAACCGTATTCCGGATTCTGGCCGCCATCAGCTTCTGTCACTTGTTGAACGATATGATGCAGTCGCTGATCCTGGCGCTGTATCCTCTTCTCAAGCGCTCCTACCACCTGGATTTCGGGCAGATCGGGTTGATCACCTTGACCAATCAGCTCACCGCCTCGCTGCTTCAGCCGCTCGTGGGGCTGTTCACCGACCGCCGCCCGGTCCCCTATTCGCTGGCCACCGGAATGGGCTTCACGCTCACCGGACTGCTGGTTCTATCCAGCGCCCCGACGTTCGGAGCGGTGCTGCTAGCGGTGGCATTCATGGGCATGGGATCTTCAGTCTTCCATCCGGAATCGTCGCGCGTGGCCCGTATGGCCTCCGGAGGGCGGTACGGCCTGGCGCAATCGCTATTCCAGGTAGGCGGCAACGCAGGGTCTTCGCTGGGACCCTTGCTGGCCGCCTTCATCGTGGTGCCCGCGGGACAGCGCAGCATCGCCTTCTTCGGGGCGGCGGCCCTCGTGGCGATTGTGGTCCTGCTGCACGTGGGCGGCTGGTACAAGGCCCACCTGGCTCCCCGCGAGATGTCCGCCGAGCCCTCCGCGCGCGAGCCGCGCCTCTCGGGCCGCAAGGTGGCCGGAGCGCTGGCGGTCCTGATGGCGCTGATCTTCTCGAAATATATCTACCTGGTCAGTCTGACCAGTTACTACACTTTCTATCTCATCACTAAGTTCCAAGTCCCCGTGCGGACCGCGCAGATTCACTTATTCATGTTTCTGGCCGCCGTGGCCTTGGGAACCGTGCTGGGCGGGCCCGTGGGCGACCGCGTGGGGCGCAAGTACGTCATCTGGTGCTCGATTCTGGGAGTCTTCCCCTTCACCCTGATGCTGCCGTACGCCAATCTCTTCTGGACCGGCATACTGACCGTAGTGATCGGCCTGATTCTGGCTTCGGCCTTTTCGGCCATCCTGGTGTACGCGCAGGAGCTGGTGCCCGGTAAGGTCGGCACTATCGCCGGCCTCTTTTTCGGACTGGCCTTCGGAGTGGCGGGCGTGGGCGCGGCCCTGTTGGGCAAGCTGGCTGATGCCACCAGCATCGTGCTGGTTTACCGGGTCTGCTCGTTCCTGCCGCTCATCGGGCTGCTCACCGCGTTCCTGCCCAATATCGAGCCGCACACGAAACGGGCCTGACGTTGTTCTCTTTGGTCAACCGTAGCGCATTCTCCTGGGTCAGTCTTGTTTAAAACCTCCCGGCCGCTAACATAAGGTCAAGCAGCCGTTTCCTTCGGGCCGTGCCCGGCAAGTTCGGCTGCATCGCGTTGGAGAAGCGGAAATGGACAAGAACCGAAGACACCTCTTCATAGGCACGATCGCCGCTTTGGCCGGTGTGCCAATTGGAACCGCGGGCGCCGCGGGTGCCAGGTCCCTCGCGGACCGCCGCCGGATTTCCGGTTACCTGCGCGATCATGCGGTCGCGAAATTGCAGATCGGCGCGGGCGGCGCCAAGGGTTATGCGACCTGGCTGAACACCGATATCGAGCCGCAAGCCGGAGAAGCCTACCTCGACGCCACCAAGCCTTTCCCCATCCCCGATGGCGCGCTCTCGTATATTTTCTCGGAGCATCTGTTCGAACACCTGAGCTATCGCGAGGGCGGGGCCATGCTGCGCGAGTGCCGCCGCACTCTCAAGCCCGGCGGCAAAATCCGGATGGCCACCCCGAATCTGTTGACCCTGATTCAGCTATTCCAGGATCCCAAGAGCGAGGCGGCGCGCAATTACATGCAAGGCAAACTGGGAGCCGATTACTGGCCCGAAGAGCTTCCGCGGACCGTCTCGCCCGAATGCGTGATCCTCAACTACGAAATGCGGTGCTGGGGCCATCGCTTCCTGTACGACGAGCGTTCGCTCCGCCAGAGCGTGGAACAAGCCGGCTTTCAATCGATAAAAGCATTCACGCCCGGTGAAAGCGACGACCCGGAGCTGGCCAATCTGGAGATACGCCACAAGGTCGGCCCTCACGCAGTGAACGATTACGAGACCATGGTGCTCCAGGCCGTGCGGCCGTAGCGAGGTATCCCAGATCGCGCCGCGAGAGTTGTAGCGGCGTATTTCGGCGGTATGGGGACTTTTCGTCCAGGTGAAAGGGCGATCCCTGAACTTAAGCACGCGCCGCGTTCCTGATCTTTCAGGCTTGCCGGGCCAATGGTCAGGTCAGAGAAGCGTCGCGCAGACGTTCCATGACTCGCGCCTGTTCTTCCAAGCGCTGTCGGTGCGCGGTCAACGCGCCGCGCTGACGTCGCTCTTCTTCGGACGCCTCGCTTTCGAGACGTTTGCGGTATTCGCGATTTGCAGAACTAGCCCACTGCCGAACCATTCGCGCAGTCTCGACAGCAGTCTGCTCATTTGCAGGCACCGTAGCTCCGCCCGAAGTAACTTGGACACGTGCCGGTTCGGCGAACCCAGTATAGCCCTGATAGTCACCGAGACTTCGCAGGGTTTCAAACCATCTTGGCGGTGGTGCGGGTTCAAACCGAAACGTCAGAAACCCTGGGACGTAGGCGAACCCCGTCGGCATCACGTCCATCCCATTTAGGGGATCATCGGGGGAGGCCGCAGGGATCACGGTCATTCGTACGGAATCCAGCTTCTGTCGGGTAATGAAGTCGGCACCGCTCGTTAACAATTCATTCTTTATGGCCGCTATCGATGAGGGCCTATCCGCGGGATTCTGGCGGATCATCCTCTCGACCATCGCGTCGAGGTACGCGAACTCGGGAGACATAGACCCAATCAGTGCGTGCCCAGTCCCCTGCGGAACCTCTCCTGTGAACATTTCAGTCAAAATAAGGCCCAATGCAAAAACATCCGCCCGCTCGTCGACGGTGCGCCCGGGTGCGCGTTGCTCCGGGGCAGAATACCTGTAATTTGCCAACCGGTCGGTCGCGTGCGTTTCGACAGCGGTGAGAAGATCGTCTTCTTCAAGGTGGGCTGCTCCGAAATCGGCTACCACAACCCGGCGGCCGGGTCCTGTCACAAGTAGATTTTCGGGTTTCAAGTCTCGATGGATGACCTTCAATAGATGGGCTGCCTCCACTCCGTCCAGCATGTCAGTGAACAGCGGGAGAATCTCGTCGTAGCGAAGACGGGCATTCATCAAGATCCGCAGTGTCGCTTCATATAGTGGCATGACATAGAACGGCAGCCGCTTCGACCCGTCCACCAGGACACCCTCATCCAGCACCTTGATAATCCTCTCGTGTTGGTTCCTTCGGCAAAACCCCAATTCATTCTTGAAGCGCTTCCGCTTGGCTGAACTTGTGGCGCGCAGGAGCTTCAGAGCGAATGCTTACCGTCGCTATCGGTTACGCGATACACGGTGCCGCACCCTCCATCGCCGATGGTGCGATCTGCGGTGTAAGTGTTTGTGGCGGTCTCAAATACAGTCTTCGCCATCCCTTAGAGTCTACGCCTACGCAGAATGGTGTGCTGGTTCGCTGGCCCCAACTACTTGACGAGAAACGCCCGATCCCGCTGAACCAGCGTTCCAAGCTTCCGGAAGTAGATAAAATTAATTCGCGGCCGGGCCGTTTTCCAGCGTCCGGTGCCTCGCCACAGACCATCGCCGCTCAGCTCCCCCGAATCCCGCTGGTGATAACCTAAAAATTGGGGGCCTTTCACTCGTCCGATTTTCCCGTTGAGACTCGCGAACGGCGGGGATTACTGCCTTTTCTCGGGCTAGCCAGCGGGACCAGCGTCGCTACCATCTATTACAATCAGCCGCTGCTGCTCGAAATCACGCGCACGTTTCATGTGCCCGAGGGAAGCGGCGGGGTGGTCTCTGTCGCCACGCAGCTCGGATATGCCGCCGGAATTCTGGTCTTCGTGCCGCTGGGCGACGTGTACGAGCGGCGCGGGCTGACGCTGCGGCTGTTCGGCGCGGTGTCGCTGGCGCTGGTGGTTGCCGGGCTGGCGCCTTCGCTCTGGGTGCTGGTGGCCGCGAGCGTAGCCATCGGAATGACTGCCGCGGTCACCCACATTATTGTTCCGATGGCGCCGGAACTAGCGGGCCCCGGCCAGGGCGGCCGCGCGTTGGGGATCGTGATGACCGGCCTGCTGCTCGGCGTGCTGCTGGGGCGCGTGGCCTCGGGCGCGGTGGCGGAGGCGCTGGGCTGGCGCGCGGTTTTTCTGCTGGGCGCCGTCTCCACCATCGCGGTTGTGCCGCTGCTGCGATGGCGCATGCCGGAAATGCCATCCCAGGGACACTTGTCTTACCGCGAGGCACTGGCATCCCTATGGGATTTAATCCGCGAGCAACCGCTTTTGCGCGAAGCCGCGCTGCTCGGTTTTCTGGTTTTCGCGGCATTCATTGCCTTTTGGACCAACCTGACATTCCTTCTGGGTTCGCCGCACTATCGCCTGGGAGCGGGCGTGGCGGGCAGTTTCGGACTGCTGGGCGCGGCCGGCGCGATGATCGCTACACCCATGGGAAGACTGGCCGACCGTCACGGGCCGACCGCTACACTGACGCTGGCGCTGGCTTTCCTGAGCGGCGGGTACGTGCTGCTGTGGCTGTTCGGCTATCACTTGGCAGGGCTGATTGCCGGCGTGATCGTGCTGGATATCGGACAGCAGACGATGCAGATCTCCAACCAGACCCGCATCTTCAACCTCTCCGGCACCGCGCGAAGCCGGATCAACACGGTTTACATGATTGTGTTCTTTATCGGGGGCGCGCTAGGGTCGGCCGTGTCCGCGATGGCCTGGAGCCGGTGGGAATGGAACGGCGTGTGCGGCTGGGGCCTGGGCATGCTCGCGCTAGCGTGGGTGTGCCATGGATGGGGCAGCCACGCTTATGATAAGTGAATTGGCACGAACGGAGGCGGCCGAAGAAGAGCCGGCCGTGTGAAGCCCCCGTTCGCCTCCTGCGCCGAACCGTCGTGCGCCTACCGGTAATTCGAGGAGTCGAACTGCGTCATATCCAGGTTATCGGGCAGCACCCCGATGGTCACGATGGCGAACGTGAAGACCGTAGTCCCGGGTTCCAAATGGCCGCCGAAAGCCTTGTCCGCGGTCGCCAGCGTGATGTGCGGATGCATCTTCCCATCCATGATGTAGCCGTTCATGCTAATGAGGTCCGCGTAGCCGGTGGGGTCTTTCACGAACGAGAGCTTGGAGGGCAGGGTGCGGTTGGCCACCTGGTGCAATTGGTAGTTGCGCACCGAGCCGGCCGCCGCCAGGATTACGCCGTTCTTGATCTTGTTCTGCTTCACGGCCTCTTGCAGTCCCTCCAGCAACTCGACGTCGTATTTGAAGCGCAGGATCACCACGCGCTCGAATTGCGTCGTCACCGCGATGGCCGAAGGCACGTCGGGGCTGTTCGGCTTGGGGCTAAAGGTCTGGGGAGACTCGGTATCGTGCCGCGTAACCTGCGCGCCGGCGCCGAACGAGACAAGAACCGCTAGAAAAATGGCTTTTCGCATGGGCCGATTGTAGCGCGCACGCCATTCGGGGCGCACCTCGGCACGGAAGTTATCGCGGCCTGTCTTACTCTAACAGGATACTGAAAAACACCCTGAAATGATCCAGCCGCCGATGAACGCCGATTGCAAGTAGGCGACTTATCCGCGTTCATCTGCGTTTATCGGCGGCCCATTTGGCTTTTTCAGCAGCCTGCTAAACGGCGCCTTCCAGCCCTACGCCAGCAGCGATTTCAGCACCGCGTCCCAGGGTTTGCGGTAGGGGCGCTCCAGCATGGCGTTGGCTTCGCGGTCGCCGACGATCTCTTCCTTCTCCGAATCGTAGCGGACCTTCCGGCCCAAGCGCAGTGAGATGTTGGCCAGGTGGCAGGCGGTGTTGACGTGGTGCTCGTCCTCCACGTCGGAAATCGGGCGCTGCCGGCTCTTGATGCAATCGATGAAGTTGCGGCAGTGCAGGTCGAACTGTTCGTCGCTCGATCCGGGTTCCTTCATCGCCTTGATCCAGGGCTCCGGCTTGAAGTTGGGATCGAGGACCGGCCCGCCCGGGGGGTGCTTGCCCTGCGTGACGCCCGGGACCGCCGAGAGCGGGTCGATATGCATATCCGGGAAGATTTCGAAGCCCGCCCGGTTGATCGTCAGCGTGCCCTTGTTGCCGATGAACTCCAGCCCGCCGCCGCCCTGCCGCCGGCCCTGGCCCGCTTCGCGGATATAATATTCGAGCGTGCAGCCCGGATATTCCCAGATGGCGTCCTGGGTGTCCGGCGTCTCGCAGCCATCCCGCAACACGTAGCGGCCGCCCGAGGAGGAAACCGCCGCGGGTCCCTGGCCGCCCAGCACCCACTGCACGATGTCCACTTCGTGCGACGCCAGGTTCGTCATCTGCCCGCCCGAGTAATCCCAGAACCAGCGGAAGTGGTAGAGCGTGCGCATCCGGTTATAGGGGCGCTGCGGGGCCGGCCCGAGCCACAAGTCGTAATCGAAATCGCGCGGCGGCGCCGAATCGGGCGGGACCATGAAGCCGGGCGTGATGTTGCGGGAAGATCCCGAGCGCACGCTCATGATCTTGCCGATGGAACCCGATTGCATCAACTCGCGCGCGTGCTGGTAATGTTTGCCGGAGCGCTGCTGCGTGCCGATCTGCACGATGCTCTTGTGTTTGCGGGCCACATCCGTCATCCAGCGGCCCTCGCGCGCAAACACCGTCATGGGCTTTTCCGAGTAGACGTCTTTGCCGGCGGCGCAGGCCATCATGGTGGCGAGCGCATGCCAGTGATCCGGAAGGCACACGACGATCGCCTGCAGGTCCTTGTTCTCGAGCATCTTGCGGAAATCGGTGTAGGGTTTGGCGGTCTGTCCAGTGGCAGCCACACCGGCTTCCAGGCGAGGCTGGTAGACTTCCGCCAGCGCGGCGCAATCCACGTCCTTCTGGTTCTTGAAATCGTGGACGTGTTGCACGCCGATCAGTCCGTACCCGATGAATCCCACCTGCACCCGTTCGTTGGCGCCCAGCAGGCGGCTGTAGGATGCCGCCGTGAGCGCCCCGATGGCTCCGCGGCGGGTGATGGTGCTACGGGCGATTGAGGGGGATGGGGAAGAGTTGGATGGCTCCATGAAAAAGCGTTCTCCTGTTTCACGAACGACCGGATTCCAGGTCTACTCCCAGGCTCCCAAGCGAGGCGCCCGGCAGGTGAGGTTCAGACCCCATCTTAACGCAGACCAAACACCGATCCGTAGGATGAACGGAAAACGCCCGGAGCCGGTCCCCCGCCCGGTCGCGCCGTAGCGGGGGATCGAGACTGCCTGTGGCGGCTTAGGTAGTCGGTTCCTTGAGGGCCAGGCGGATCTTCACGCCCAGGTCCTTCGTCTCGAAGGATTCCGGCAGCGGCTTGATCAAGTCGAGAGCGCGCTGCGCCAGGATCTTCTGCTTTTCCGAATCGTTGATCTGGCGCGCCGAATAGAGCTCCGACGCATCGAACAGGGCGTTCGCCATCGCCATCAGATAGGTGTTGCGCGGAATCTTGCCCTGGTTGGCCTTGAGAGCTGCCTGAGCCTTGGCGGCATCGTCCGGAGAGCCGGTCGCGCGGGCCATGGCCAGGATGATTCCCCGTTGCAAGGCGCGCGTCTCGGTCTGGTCGGCGACCGATGCCGGCAGCAGATTACCCGCGGCGACCGTCTCGAGCTGGCCTACCGGATCGGCGCTTCCGGGCGGGAAATTGAACACCACCGTCACCGAATCGCCTTTAATATCGCCGTGCTTGGCGAAGTTATCCGCAAAGCGCAGCGTCAGCCGGTTGGCTTGGCTGCGGTAGCTGCCGACGAACCGGAAGAAGTTGCCGGGGGCCGCTTTGTTCTTCTTGCCGCCGGCCTGGTAATGATCCGCCAGATCCGCGTATCCGTTGGCCAGCCCGGAAGTGAGGAGCAGCGACCACGGCACGGCGCGCGCGGTGTACTCGTTATCGGAATCCAGGATTCCATCCAGGTGGTCTAGAGTTTTCAGGTAATCCCCCGCTGCGTAGGTCTCCTGCGCGGCAGCCCAAAAGTAGGCGGGGGTCCCTTTCTCCGGCGCGCTGGGACCGCAAGCAGATGCCAGCAACAACATGGAAAGGGCGGCAAAAAAGGCGAGGATGTAAGCTGATCTCTCGCAGATATTTGACTTATGGCGGGCAGAGTTCGGCTTCATGGCGACTCCTTCTCCGACTCCCACAGCCATTCGGGGGGCGAGATGGCCCTCCGGAAGGCGCCGCAGCCATCCTTCGCCAACCAGAACTCCCCCAACGGGTGGGAAGCGAATGCTATCGTCCATCAATATTAGGACTGCGCGCACCGAAATACAAGGGAATTTCGAACCGCATCTGTCCCGCACCCTGCCGCTGGCCCTAAAGGATTAAGAGAGTAGACTTTCGGCGTGTAAATTCTTTTACCCGGTCGTCCGAGAGGCTACACTGCTGAAAGGAGCTAACGTGAAAATCAAGAAAGCGGTCATCACCGCCGCGGCGGAACACCAGCGGTCCCTCCCCCTGCAGACCCTGATCGACCGGGACGGGCGGGAGAAATCCGTGCTCGAAATCCTCATCGAACAGGCCCTCGCGTCCAGCGTCGAGGAGATCGCCGTAGTGGTGTGGCCGGGCGACGAGACCCGCTACGCGCAGGCGGCCGGCCCGCGCCAGGGACACGTCCGCTTCCTGCCGCAAGCGCAACCGCTAGGCTATGGCAATGCTATCTACACCGCCTGCGGATTCACCGCGGGCGAGCCGTTCCTGCACCTGGTGGGCGACCATCTCCCGGTCAGCGGCGGCTCCGGCGGCTGCGCGCAGCGCCTGGTGCAATTGGCCGAGGCGGAAGAGTGCGCCGTCTCGGCCGTGCAGATCACCCGCGAGAGCCTGTTGCCGCACTATGGCGCGGTGGGCGGCCGGCGGGTTCCCGGGCGCCAGGGCCTGTACCGCGTGGAGACGGTTCTCGAGAAGCCCACCCCCACCGAAGCCGAACAGCGCCTGGCCGTGCCTGGCCTGCGCGCGGGGTACTACTTGTGCTTCTTCGGGATGCACGTGCTGACTCCCGCCATCATGGAACTGCTGGGCCGGCCGCCCGCCGAATCGGACAGGGGCCGCGCCATGCTCTCCACGGCCTTGGCCGAACTGGCGCGCCACGAACAGTACCTGGCCGTCGAGGAGCGGGACCGCCGCTACGATATCGGTGCGCGCTACGGTCTGCTGGCCGCCCAACTGGCCCTGGCGCTCAACGGTTGCGACCGCGCCGAGGTGCTCGCCCAACTGGTGGAACTGCTGGCCACGCGGGATCTGGCAGCCGCGGCCGGAGGCGCCGAGTGAGCCAGCTTGCCGCTGTCATCGCGTCGCGCGACGCTACCGTGCGCGACCGGCCGCTGGACGATTTCTGCCGCCAGGCCAGCCTCGCCGAAATGCTGGCCGAATGCCAGGCGCTCGACCGCTTCCGCCGTTCCAGCGACAACCTCTACGAACGCGTTCGAGCCCTGTTCTTCCTCTACGCCATCCACCGCTTTCATATCCCCGCGCGCCCCGCCGCCGGCGGCCCCGCGCTTATCCCCTTCGCGGGCTACACCCACCTGCTCAAGCGGCGCTTCGAGGAGGCCCTGGATGTGTTCCTGGCCGCGCAGGCCGCGAGCGGCCCCAGCGCCGCCCTTTCGAGCGCGCTGGCCGTGGGATATCGCGCCCTCGGTTTCCAGACGCTGGCCGACCAGGTGCGCCGCAGCGTGCGCTCGGTGCGCGGCAACCAGTGGATGTTCCGCACCGGCCATCCCGCCGATTATCCCCTGCGCATACGCCCCGAGCTGATGGCGCGCGCGTCCTCGAATCCGCTCTTCCCGATCGTGCGCGAAGCCACGCCCGTGCGCATGGATCTCACGCATAGCGGCTGGAGCGACATCTTTTTCCTGGGCATGGATTTTCCGGAAGGCGCGCGCGTCTTGAATGTCTCGATCGACTTGGCTGTGCGGGGCGCCGGCACCTCCGCTCCCAAGCCGCCCGTGGAAGCCTATTTCCGCGTCATCGACCGCCCCGTGCTGCGCCTGGCAAGCGTGGATTTGAAAGCCGCCGCGGAGATCTCGACGGTCGCGGAGGTCTTCGATTTCGCGCGCGACTACCTGGGCCTGCTCAAGGCGGCCGTAATCGCCTCCGGCCTGGTGCCCTCGGGCATGGAAGGTTCCACGCGCCCCCTGGCCGAGTTGCTGGCCACGCTGACCGGCATGCCGGGCCACGGCATCGAGATTGTCAGCCAGGTGAACGATATTCCCAAAGGCTCGCGCCTGGCGGTTTCCACCAGCCTGCTGGCCTCGCTCATCGCCGTTTGCATGCGAGCCACCAGCCAGATCCACGCGCTCTCGGGCGGGCTGTGCGAGGAGGACCGCCGGCTGGTGGCGGCCCGCGCCATCCTGGGCGAGTGGCTGGGCGGCTCGGGCGGCGGCTGGCAGGATTCCGGAGGCGTGTGGCCGGGGATTAAGCTGATCCACGGCGTGCCCGCGGCCGAGGGCGATCCCGAATTCGGTATCAGCCGCGGCTGCCTGCTGCCGCGCCACAAAGTTTTCGGAGCCGCCGAGGTCTCGCCCCAAACGCGCGAAGCCCTGCAGAACAGCCTGGTGCTGGTGCACGGCGGCATGGCGCAGGACGTGGGGCCGATCCTCGAAATGGTCACCGAGAAGTACCTGCTGCGCTCGCCCGCCGAGTGGCGCGGGCGGCGGGAGGCCATCGGCATCCTGGATGAAGTCCTCGAGCAACTGCGCGCCGGCGATATCCGGGCCATCGGCGCGAGCACCCAGCGCAACTTCGATGGCCCCATTCAGACCATCATCCCGTGGGCCGGCAATCTCTACACCCAGACGCTCATCGACCGCGCGCGCGCCGAAATGGGCGCGGAGTTCTGGGGCTTCTGGATGCTGGGCGGCATGTCCGGCGGCGGCATGGGATTCCTGTTCGCCCCCACGCGCCGGGCCGAAGCCCGGGACCGCCTGCTCGCCATCATGCGCCAGACCAAGCAGCGCCTGGAAAACGCCGTGCCGTTCGCCATGGAGCCGGTGGTCTACGATTTCGCGATCGACGAGCACGGCACCCAGGCCGCCCTGCTGACCGGTGACGCGGCCCTCCTTCCGGCCGGTTATTACACCCTCACCGTGCCGGCCCTGCTGCGCGCCGATGCGCGGCTGCTCTCGCCCATGCGCCGCGCCGAACTGGACCGTTTCGGGGCCGCCTGCCGCACCGATCCCGCCTTTTCCGGCATGGTGCAGCACCTCTTCGATCACATGCTGCCGCGCGGCTCCGGCGAGCGCGCCGGCCAGCAAAGCCTGGAGACCCTGCTGGCCGAGTACGGCTTCGACCGCGTGCATCACGAGCGCATCCAGGCGGACCTGCGCGCCGGCCTGATCGGCCTGGCGCAGAACCGTCTCCCGGCCAATAGCGAGATCGAAGAGCCCGCCGCGGATGCCCTCTTCGACGCCACCGGCGAACTGCCGCGCCACTACTACGAGACCGGCCGCGCCGCCCTGGCCGAAGGCGCCGTGGCGGTGATCTCGATGGCCGGCGGCATCGGCAGCCGCTGGACCAAGGGCGCCGGCGTGGTGAAGGCCCTCAATCCCTTCTGCCGTCTGGGCGGCCGGCATCGCAGCTTCATCGAGCTCCACCTGGCCAAGAGCCTGCGCGTAGGCCGCGCGGCAGGAATGCTGCTGCCGCACGCCATCACCACCAGTTACCTGACGCACGACGCCATCGAGCAATACCTGTGCGCCGAGCGGAATTACGGCTATCCCGGGCCGCTCGTCCTGTCGCCCGGCCGGACCATCGGGCTGCGCATGATCCCCATGGAGCGCGACCTGCGCTTCGCCTGGGAGGAGACACCCCAGCAGCTTCTGGACGAGCAGGCGCAGAAGATGCGCGAGGGCCTGCACGCCACCCTGATCGCCTGGGCCCGCGCCGCCGGCGAGGGCGGCGATTACACCGACAACCTCCCGCTGCAGTGCCTCCATCCCGTGGGCCACTGGTACGAAGTGCCCAACCTGCTGCGCAACGGGGTGCTGGCGCGGCTGATCGAGGAGCGCCCCAAGCTGCGCCACCTGCTGGTCCACAACATCGACACGGCGGGCGTGGATGTGGACGCGGGCCTGCTGGGCTACCACATCGCGGAGGGCGCGGCCATGACCGCCGAGGTCATTCGGCGCCACATCGAAGATCGCGGCGGCGGCCTGGCGTCGGTCGATGGCCGTCTCCGTCTGGTCGAAGGCTTGGCGCTGCCCAGCGAAGAGCTCGAATCGCGCCTTTCCTGCTACAACAGCGCCACCTACTGGATCGACATAGATCAACTGCTGGCCGCCTTCGGCCTGGGCCGCGGCGACCTGGGCAGCGACCTGGGAAACGATGCGCGCGTCACCGCGGCGGTCCGCAACTTAGCCGCGCGCATGCCCACGTACATCACCCTCAAAGACGTCAAGAAGCGCTGGGGCAAGGGCCAGGAGGATGTCTTCCCGGTGGCGCAATTTGAAAAGCTGTGGGGCGATATGACTGCGCTCCCGGATTGGAATTGCCGCTACGTGCTGGTACCGCGCGCGCGCGGCCAGCAGCTCAAGGAGCCGGCGCAACTGGATGGCTGGCTGCGGGATGGCTCGGCGCGGGAGGTGGAGCGGCTGTGCGGATGGGAGTAGGCGCCGGGCGCGCAGGAGCGAAATACCAGAGCAGCACGCTCTTCCCCACCATCTCCGTGGGCGGGTACCGCTCCGGCCAGGGGACGATCGGCAGCCGCTGGTCGTTGTAGCCGAAGCGCCGCTCCTTCATGGCCGTCCATGTGGTGGCGTTCCAACCGGGCACGGGTGCCTCGATGCCCGAGACGTACACCGGCGGGAAACCGTGCTCCTCTTCCAGGTCCGCCACCAGCATGTTGGCGCGTACGAAGGTCACCCTGGGCGCGCCCACTTCGCGCAGGCGGGCGGAGAGGCGCTTCATATCCTGGCCCCAATCGAGATCCGAATCCACCAGGATGTTCTCGGGATGTCCGCCCGCCAGCGCGTTGAAGTAGGCGATGTAATCCGGGTGGCTGGCGAGCGACGAAGCGGCCAGCCAAAGACACAGAATCGCCGGAACGGCCGGCATCCATTTCCGCGCGGCATTGCGTTTCGCCAGCTCGATAGCCGCGCATCCGCCCAGGACCGCCAGCGCGATGTAGACCGGCAGAATGTGGCGCAGCCCGATATCGATCCGGCTGAACATACTGGCCGCCAGGATCGCCAGCGCGAAAGCCAGCGGGATGCCCAGCCGCTGGAAGCCGTTCCGAAACGCCAGCGCCGCGCCGGTTCCCGCCAGCGCCAGAAAGGCCAGCGGCGTCTTCACTGCCAGCGCCACGGGGAAGAAATACCAGAAGCCGGTCTGCGCGCGGCGCCCCAGCAGGTAAGCCGGGTGCCCTTCGCGATTATGGCGGATCACTTCCTGGATGCCGCTATACAGTTCCGGCGCAGGCAGACGGAGGGCCGCAAAATCGACCTTGCCGAAGGAGAAGCGGTAGCCCGCCCAGATCGCGAGCGCACCCACGGCCACTGCCAGAGCGAATGTGGGAAGCCGCCGCCAGGCTTCGACGGCCAGCCAGCGCGGCTGGGGACGTTCCGTGGCCAGATACCAGGCCAGCGCCGCCGCCATACCCGCGGGCAGAAAAACCAGGCTGGAGAACTTGGAGAGCACCGCGAGCCCGGTAGACACCCCGAACAAAAGGGCGCCCGGCACCGTGGGCCGCTCGATCCACATCAGCGCCGTGAGGAAGGCCGCGCCCAGAAACGCGGTCAGCGCCATATCGGTGGTGGCCAGGCCGGCATGCGCCAGCACCGTGGGAACGAAGCTGAACAGGAACAGCGCCGCCACGCCCACGGCCGGGCCGAAATATCGCCGCCCCCAGCCGTACACCACCAGGCACGCCAACCAAAAGAAAGGCAGCTCCCCCAAGCGGGCGGCCGCCAGGGTCCGATCGTAATCGTGCCCGTGATACAGGATCGCCGTGCCCTCCAGGCTCATCGCGAGGTCGCCGCGGCGGGGCGTATTCTGCGAACGGATGCCCAGCAGATAGGGTCCCAGCGCGGCGGCCACGCGGGCCAGCGGCGGATGCTGGGTTTCCCACGTGTAAGCATGCTGGTCCAGCCACTCCATTCCGCAGGCAACGTGCGCCGGCTCGTCCGAAGTGTGATTGAAAACCGTGTAGGTGGCTACGATGCGGAGGGAGGCGACCAGGATCAGCGCCACCACCAGCAGGCGGGCATGGCGGGCGAGGAAAGCGGCGGTCTCGAATGGCGGGCGGGCCTCGACGACGGGCTGGATGGGCTTCTTGCGCTGTTTCGCCGGCATTACTTCGAATCTAGCAGCAAGTCAGGATGTCGGCCGAGAACCAACAACCGCTCCCTTACGGTCGCGGCTCCGTTCCGAGCCGCGACCGTAAGGGAGCGGTCAATGCCGATTACTGACCCGGGCTCCAGAACGATGCCGCGCCGCGCGTGGGATCCGGCGCGCTAAGCCTCGCCAACTCCAAAGCGTAGAGCCGGTTGCGCGGGTACTCGCGGTTGAGCGCGGTCAGCAGGTCGCGGGCTTTCGAGGTATCGTGGTCGCGCAGCGCGGCCACTGCCAGCAGCAGGCGCGCGAACGGAGCCAGGTAGTGACCCTTGGTGGCGGCCAGCCGCAGCTTTTCGAGGCCCACCGCGCGATCCGTTTCCGCGCCCGTGAGCTGCAACAGCCAGCGCAGAGGCAGTGCCTTGATGCTCAACATGTAATTCTCGACGCCCACCGCGATCCAGGCATCGTAGTAATCGGGATGCGCCGCCAGCAACCGCTCGGCCATCTGCCGCCCCGCCTTCATCTCTTTGAGCGAGGCTCCGTAGCGCTTCTCGATGAGGCCTGTGTAATCCGAGTGCAGCCCGTTGACCAGGATCATGGTGAACATCGAGTTGGGGTCCGCCGGCGATCGCGCGGCCAGGTTGCGCGCGGATGCCAGGGCGGCTTCGAAGTTGCGGCCCAGCACGGGATCCGGTGTCAGCTTGTGATCGGTGACGAAATGCTGGTCGTGAGTGAAGAACTCCGCTTGCAGGATGTGCAGGCGGTCGAATTCCGAGAATAAGTAGGCGGCGGCGTCCGAAGCCGGCCCCAGAGGATCGTCCGGGTGCTGCGCCTCATAGCCGCGAAAGACCGCGTGTGCCTGGGCAAAATCCAGGTTGTACATCTGACGGTAGCCGTCATCCAGGGTAGATGGCTGGGCGGCCAGGGCGGAGGCGCAAAGGGCCGGAATCAACAGCAGCGTACGAAATGGCATGAGCGTTCGGTGACTACCGGCGCGGCGCCGCGTTCCCCCGCGGACGGCCTTCACCATCTCGTAGGGTAGCAGAGCGCCGGAAAAACTGCGCCGTAGCACCTCGGGTGAATCCCTTTTTTTCGCGCCTCTAGTACTGAGACGGGGTGCAACTCCCCGCCGTTACCCGAAAAGAGAGATCCAAGCGTGGCTTATCGCCCTATAATGAGCGTTCCACAAACGTTACGCAGCTTAAATGATTTGGAGGAAATCATGAGGTTGCTCCGCTCCGCTACGTCCCCCTCGAACACCGCTCCCGCTCTGATCGCTTTGATGATTTCCCTCGCGGCGATATCGTCGGCCGCCCCGCGGGATCGCGTGGCGCGCCCCGTCGATGCCGGCCGCACGCACGCCATCCCCGGAAGCGTGCATCCCTCGGCTCAGCCGGGGTACGATCGCGGCGCCGTCGATCCGGATATGCGCATGGAGTACATGGTGCTCGTCACCAAGCCCTCCGGCGCACAGCAGGCCGATCTCGAACAGTTGCTCGCCGATCAGCAGAATCCCGCATCTCCGCGGTACCACGGATGGCTCACACCGGAGGAGTTCGGCGCGCGTTTCGGGTTGAGCCCGGGCGATTATTCCACAGTCGCCGCTTGGCTGAACAGCGCGGGCCTGATGGTGAAGGACACCGCCCGGGGCCGCAACTGGGTGGCTTTCAGCGGCACCGCCGGGCAGGTCTCGCGGGCCCTCGGTACGCCTATTCACCGGTTTGAAGTGAATGGCAAGATGCACTTCGCCAACACCGCGGAGATCGCCGTGCCGGAGGCCCTGGCCGACGTGATCGACGGGTTCCTGGGGCTGAACGATTTTTATCTTCAGCCGCTCACCAGCGCGGTTCATCCCATGTACACCGGCAGCTCGGCGCACTACCTGGCTCCGGCGGATTTCGCCACTATCTACAACGTCGCGCCCCTGTACCAGGCCGGTATGGACGGCACCGGGCAGAGCATCGCCATCGTGGGCGAATCGGACGTCCTGCTCAGCGATATTCGCGCCTTCCGCACACGCTACAAGCTGCCCGCCAACGACCCCACCGTAATGCTATACGGTGGCACGGATCCCGGCTACAACTCATCGCAGGTCGAGGGCGACCTCGATCTGGAGTGGGCCGGCGCCATCGCCCCCAAGGCCACGCTCTATTACATCTACGGAGAGGATGCCTTCACCGCCCTGGTCAATGCCGTTAACCTCAACGCCGCACCCATTATCAGCGTGAGTTACCTGGGATGCGAAGTCGAGTTTCGCGGTTCCTATTGGCGTTCGATCGCGCAGCAGGCCAGTGCTCAGGGGATCACGATTCTCAACTCGTCCGGCGATGCCGGCGCCGCCGGATGCGATTTGCAGAGTTCCGAGCCGTACGCCACGCGCGGCCGGATGGTCACCTTTCCTTCGGCCCTGCCCGAGGTGACCGGCGTGGGAGGAACCCAGTTCGTGGAAGGGAGCGGGAATTACTGGGCCTCCACGAATTCCTCCAGCTACGGTTCGGCTCTCTCTTACATTCCGGAGGCGGCCTGGAACGAATCCGATGCGACGGGCCTGGGATCGAGCGGTGGCGGAGCCAGTCTCTTTTACCCGCAGCCGGCCTGGCAGAGCGGCCCCGGCGTGCCCGCCGATGGCGCCCGCCACGTCCCGGATGTGGCGCTCAGCGCGGCCATGCACGATGGCTATGTCATAACCTACGAGGGAGCCAACTACGCTATGGGCGGCACATCGGCTTCGGCGCCTTCCATGGCGGGCATAGTCGCGTTGCTGAACCAGTATCAGGTAAGCAAAGGCTTCCAGAGCCAAGCCGGATTGGGAAACATCAATCCGCAGCTCTACCGCCTGGCGCAGGCGGCGCCCGCGGTCTTTCACGACATCATCGCCGGCAACAATATTGTGCCGTGCGCCCAGGGTAGCCCGGATTGCCTCACGGGTTCGTTCGGCTACGCGGCGGCAGCCGGTTACGACATGCCCACCGGACTCGGCTCGGTGGACGCCAACGCGCTGGTCACCCAGTGGAATACGGCGACCGAAGGCGTCTCCGTGAATCTGCTGGTGAACGCGACGCGCGCCACCGTGAACGACACGGTTTCTCTGACGGCGCTGGTCAACCCCGCGGCGGGCGGCGGCACGCCCACCGGCTCGGTCGATTTCAGCGCCAACGGAGTTCCTCTCGGTTCGGTCAAGCTGGTCTCGCGCGCCAATGAGGGCCAGGCAGCCGACCTGAACTTCCCGGCTTATCTGCTGGGCCTGGGGACCTTCGCCCTGGTGGCCGAATACTCAGGCGATGCCGCATTCAGCAGCGGCGGCGCTGAGAAGACCATCCGGATCACCGCGCCCACCGGTGTGGCGGCCATCGTGCCCACGTGGCCCGATACGGTGTGGCCCTCCGCGCCGGATGCCCAGGGGTTGGTTTGGCAGACCAATCTGGGCTTGAGCGAAGTCGCGGGCGTGGCCGCCATGGTCACGGGCTTCAGCATCGATGGCCAGGCGCAGCCGCTCTCCCAGTACTTCCCTTCCCCAGCCATTCCGGCGGGCGGCACGGTGAGCACCAGCGTGGTATTCCGGAACCTGGCCGCGCCCCTGGCACGGAAATTCGAGTTTACGGGCGTGGATGCGGGCGGCCGGCAATGGTCGCGGGAGGTCTCGGTGGACTACTTCCCGCCGGCGCCTGCGGAGGATTTCAGCCTCACCGCCACTCCCCTGACGGTGGCGCAAGACCCCACGGCCGATTCGGCCTGCCAGTGGCCGGTCCATCTGAGCGTGGATGAGATCGGCGGCTACCCCGATGTATTGAGCGGATTGTATGCGGGCGGCCGCGATCTCTCGGCGAGCATCGTCTCGATCTTCGGCACTACGCGGCTGAACGCCTGGGGTTCGCTGCAAGGCGTAGTGTGCTACGGCGGGCTGACGACGCCGGGCACCAGCCTGATCGAGGTGGATCTCTCGAGCGGGTGGGCGCACGACCTGACCGTGCAATTCACCGGGCCGGCGGCGGCGGCCTCGCAGCTTTCGGCGGCGCCTGCTTCGATCAGTATGGCGGCGCCCGATACCAGCCGTCCGGCGCTAGGTACGTTGACGATCGGCATGTCCGGTACGGCTCAACCGTGGACGGCCTCGATCTTCCCGGCGAATCGAACCACCGCCTGGCTGACGGCCTCGCAGCTTTCCGGCACGGGACCCGGGCAAATCGCGCTCTCGGCTTCCGGGGCGGGTTTTGAACCGGGGGCCTACCGCGCGCTGATCGTGGTCCAATCGGCCGGCGCCACGCCGGAATCCGTCACGATCCCGGTGCTATTCGTCTACGGACCCAACAACTCGGGGATGAGTATCACCGGAGCGGTTAACGCCGCCTCATTTCAGTCACTTGCCAGCCCGGGCATGACGCTTTCGGTGTTCGGCTCCAAACTTGCGGGCGTCACTCAGCCGGTCTCCGGAAGTCCGGTGCCCTACTCGACGGCGGGGGTTTCGGCCACGGTCAACGGCGTAGCGGCGCCGGTGTTGTATCTCTCACCGAATCAGCTCAATATCCAGGTGCCCTACGAGGTGGGGGCTGGCCCGGCGGTATTGGGAATCGGGAACAACGGCGACGTGGCGGGCATCCTGTTCTGGATTGCACCCGCGGCGCCGGGCATTTACACCGATCCTAAAGGCAACCTTCCGGGCGCGCCGGTGTCTCCCGGAGAGACGGTTTTCCTGACTATGACCGGTGGCGGCGAGGTTTCGCCCCCGCTCGCCACCGTCTGGGTGCCTACTTTGGGGATCGGCAGCCCGGTTCTTCCGCTCTCGGTCATGGTGGACGGTTTCCCGGCGCTGGTGCAGGCGGCCTACTTGGCGGCGGGCGCACCCGGCACGATGACAGTCGGGTTTGTGGTGCCGGCCGTGGGTTCGGGACCGCAGCCGGTAGTGGTGACGGTAGGAGGGATTGCGAGCGCGCCGGCCACGCTCACGGTGCAGACTGCGACGCCCTCGCGGTAGCCGTCAGCCGATGCCGAGATCGTCGATGCGCTCGAGCGGCGTACCGCAGCGGCGGCAGATGAGCGCGCCGCAATCGCCACAGACCAGCGGGTCGGCAACCGGCACGGTGCAGGTGGGGCAATAGAATTCGGCGGAAGGGGTGTCGTCCGGCATACGCCCATTATGGTGCGTATGCCGGACCGGAAACCGGGCGGTCAGGCCTCCAGCTTGTGGTTGGGATCGACGGCCAGCCAGCTCAGCGCGCCGACCACGCACAGGACGGCGGCTACCATGAACGACGTGGTCCACCCGAAATGCGCGGCCAGGAAAGGAGTTAGCGAGGCGGTCAGGGCTCCGGAAAGCTGGTTCCCCATGTTCATGAAGCCGGAAACCGAGCCGGCCGAGGCGCCGCCCAGGTCGGCGGAAACGGCCCAGAAAGCACTCTGCGAGAGGTACACCGCTCCGGCGCCCCCGGCCAGGACGAAGCTGGCCAGGCGGGCATCCGTCACCTGGGTAGCGACCGCCACGAAGATCCCGGCTAACGCCAGTGCGCCGCAGGAGAAGATGCAGCGCCCCACGCGTTTGCCGTAGGCCTTCGTCAGGCCGTCGGCGATCCACCCTCCCAGGGGCGAGGCTACCGCCATGGCGATAAACGGCAGCATCCCGTAATAGGCGCTCGATTTGAGATCGAGGCCGCGCACCTTGCTCAGATAAATGAAGAACCAACTGAAGAAAATGTAAGCCACGTAGCCGTAGGTGGCGTAACTCAGGGTCAGGAAGCGTACGTCCCTGGAGCGCACGATCTGCGCCCAGGAGAGCATTTTGGGCTTGACCGCGGAGGCCGCCGGATCGGGCAGGCCGGCTCGAATATGGGCGGCTTCTTCCGGTCCGACCCAGGGGTGCGCTTCGGGTTTATTGCGCGCCAGGAATACCCAGGCGATGCCGGCGGCCAGACCGATGAGCGCGGTGATGCGGAAGGACCAGCGCCAGCCCCAGTTCAGAATCACCCAGGTGATGAGAGGCGGGGCGGTTCCCGCGCCAATGCCCACGCCGCCGAAGATAATGCCGTTGGCCAAGCCGCGTTCCTGCGTCGGAATCCAGGAAGCCACCATGCGGTTGCAAGCCGGAAAAACCACGGCTTCGCCGAGCCCCAGCAGCAGGCGGACGGTCAGCAGAATAGCGAGCATCCCAACGAAGCCTGACGGTACAAACGAGGTCATGGTGGTGAAGACAGCCCACCAAAAGGCTCCGAAAGCCAGGACCTTACGGGGACCGAAGCGATCGGCCAGGCGGCCGCCGGGAGCCTGGAAGAGTGCATAACCGAGCACGAAAGCGCTGAAAACCCAGCCCAGCTCGGTATTGTTCAGGTTGAACTCCCGCTGCAGGAACTGGCCCGAAACGGAGATGTTCACGCGGTCCAGGTACATGCTGGCGCTCAGGATGAACATCCAGAAGACCATTAGCCAGCGCGTGCGGCCGCCAAGAGTTATAGGCATGATCGGGATTATTGTAACCCTCCGCAAAGCGAAGCCGCTGGGACACCCGCGCTGCCATTCGGATCAGTTGCAGGGCGGCAGCGGATCGAGGTTGCGGACCTTGGCCGAGAGGGTGGTCCGCTTGAGGCGCAGCATCTCGGCGGCGGCTTTCTTATTGCCCCGCGTCTTGCGCAAGGCCTGTTCGAGGATGCTGCGTTCGATGCCCGCCAGGGTGCGCTCGTAATCCAGCCCCCCATCGGGCACCGGGACGAGCGGCATGTCCATGAAGGGCGCGCGGGCGGAAACCGGCGCGGACAGAGGGAAATCGGCGGCTGTCAGAACGGCGCGTTCCCCGCTCAGGGCCACGGCCATCTCGACGGCGTTTTCCAGTTGGCGCACGTTGCCCGGCCAGGAGTGGCTGCACAGCCGCTCGATGGCCTCGTCCGTCAGGCGCTTGAGGGGCAACTGCTCGAGGCGGCAGATCTTCTCGACGAAATGCGTAGCCAGTTGGGGGATATCGGCGCGGCGCTGGCGCAGCGGCGGCACGTGGATGGGAACCACGTTAAGACGATAGTAGAGATCTTCGCGGAAACGGCCCTGTTCGATGCGCTGCGCCAGATCGCAATTGGTGGCGGCCACCACGCGCAGATCGA
Organism: uncultured Solibacteraceae bacterium; assembly: GCA_964427655.1. Classification (GTDB taxonomy): domain Bacteria; phylum Acidobacteriota; class Terriglobia; order Bryobacterales; family Bryobacteraceae; genus CAVQNQ01. The sequence continues at coordinate 21,741 of CAYRWE010000004.1, forward strand.
CGTGAATGGTTTCCGAACTGCCCAGCCTCTCGATCTCGCGCTCCTGCAGGACTCGCAGGAGCTTGGCCTGTAGATCGATAGGGATTTCCCCAATCTCATCCAGGAAGAGGGTGCCGCCTTGGGCCTGCTCGAAGCGGCCGACTCGGCTCTGCAAAGCCCCCGTGAAGGCTCCCCGGACGTGGCCGAACAACTCGGCCTCGAGCAGGCTGGCGGGTAGTGCGTGACAGTTCACCGCCACGAAGGGAGCGCGCCGGCGCGGACCGGCCAGGTGCAGAGCGCGCGCGCAGACTTCCTTGCCCGTGCCGGTTTCGCCGGTGATGAGCACGGTAGCGCGGCGGCCGGCGATCAAGCGGATCACGTGAACGATGGCGCGCATCTCGTAGCTGTCGCCGATTAAGAGGTTTTCCCATTCCGCGCGCGGGCCGGGCAAGCCCGGAGCGCGGGACGCGCGCTCGCGCAAGAGGCGTTCGAGGGGGCGAGCCAGGTCTTCGCCGGGCGCCAGGACGATATCAGCGCCCAGCCGCGCCAGCACGGCGGCATCCGCCGGGTCGCTCTCGGGAAGGCGGACGAGGATAGCGGTGTGAGGCGCCAGGCGGCGGACTTCGAGCAGCAGATCGGCGGCCGTCCAACCCTGGAGAGGAGTCTCAAGAAGTACGGCATCGTACTGAGATGAAAGGATTTCGTCGAGGGCCTCCGTTGGGGCGCGAAAGACCGTTTGCCAGCCTTGCGGCCGGCCCGATGGCCCGGCCGCCGCCGCGGACATCGCCGTTCCGATCGATAGAACCCTTCTGCCGTCCATGACGCGCTCAGAGCAACTATCGGAGGAATTTACAAAAGGTTTAGGGAGGAAACCTGCCGGAAAGGGTAAAGAAACTTAAAAGAGCCGCCGATATGTCATTTAGCCCGGGAAAGGGCGCAGCGATGAGAGTCGACGAAAGCAATCTGACGGCTGGCGGCACCGGAATCGGTAGCGCGGTGGGAGCGCAGGAGACCGGCAAAACGGAACGGGGGGATTCGGCCCGTTCCGGTGCAAGCGGCTTAGGAGACCGGGTGGAACTGTCCAGCACGCTGACGGGCCTTTCGCGCGCCTGGGCCGCGGACGGAACGGCGCGCGCCAGCCGTGTGGCTTCGCTGGCGCGCGCCTATCAGAGCGGCAGCTACCGGCCGGATGCCTCGGTCACCGCCCAAGGTATGGTCTCGGATGCTCTAGCGGGCTAAGAATGTCCGGCGAAATCTGCGGCGCGCTGCGACGGGCCAGGCTGGCGCTGATCGAGGCCGGCGATCTGCTGCGTTCGCCGAGACCGGCGCGATTAGAGCGTTGCGAGGCGGCTCTGGGGCTGGCCGTCAGGGAGCTGACTGCCTGTAAGGCCGCGTTGGGGGATGGCGGAAACCGCCCGGATGCTCTGGCGTGTCCGGAAACCCTGGCGGAGGCTCGGGGCCTCAAGACGGCCCTGGAGCGAGCCAGCCGTCTGCTCGATTCGGCCGCGGATCACCACCGCCGCTGGAGCCGTGTGCTGGGCGCATTGGTGGGAGGGTACACGGCGCAAGGCGAGGCCGCGGCAGTCACACCACCGTCCCGCACGATCTTACGGGGCTAGAGACGCATGGGAAACCTGCTGGCATCGCTGCTCTCCTCGGCAAACGCGTTGAGCGCGTACAACCAGGTCCTGCAAGTCTCCCAAAACAATGTCGCGAATGTCAACACCCCCGGGTATGCCGCGGAAAGCCAGGAACTCTACGCCAGGCCGTTCGATCCGGAAACGGGCACGCTGGGAGGTGTCGCGGCCGGGGTAGTCGTGAGCTCCAGGAACGAATTTCTGGAGCAGGACGTTCGTCAACAGACCACCCTCGAGGGAGAGGCGCAGCAGAACGTAAATAGCCTGACGTCACTGCAGTCGTGCTTCAACATTTCCGAGGACGCGGGGATACCCAGTGCCTTGGCGGGCTTCTTCGATGCCGCTTCGGCGTGGGGCCAGGACCCCAACGATACGGTGACGCGGCAGACGGTGATCGCGCAGGCCCAAAACGTAGCCCAGGCCTTTCAGCAAACCGCCACCGCCGTGAGCCAGGTGGACCAGGATACCGAGACCCAACTGCAACAGACCGTCGATCAGATCAACAGCCTGGTGGGGCAACTGCAGGGCTACAACAAGCTGATTATGGCGGGGGCCCGCAACGATGCCGGCATTTCGGCGCAGGAGAATTCGACGCTCGAGCAGCTCTCCCAGTATGCCGATATCACCACGCTTCAGCAGAGCGACGGCTCGGTGACGGTGCTGCTCAACGGCCAGACGCCGCTGCTGGTGGAGGACCAGCAGTATAGCATCGGGTACAAGCTGGAGGCCTCGGACGCGGCCACTTACCCCGGAGCGCGGCCGGATGCGCACATCATCGCTTCGGACGGCAGCGACATCACCGCCCAGACCACCGGCGGTCAACTGGGATCCCTGCTGAACATACACAACACGGTGCTGGCCAGTTTCCTGGGCAGCGGCAGCCAGCCTGGCCAACTGAACAGCATGGCCCAGCAGTTCGCGGACTGCGTCAACGGGCTGTTGACCAGCGGAACAATCTCGGACGGCCCGCCGCCGGTCCAGGGCGTTCCGCTGTTCACCTACGATACAACCAACGCGACCAACGTGGCGGCCACGCTGGCGGTCGATCCATCCGTGACGCCGGACCAACTGGCGGCCACTTCGCCCGGGCCGCCCTATGTTTCGAACGGCGTTCCGCTGGCCATTTCCGGGATGGCCAACCCGCAATCCGCCAGCGACGAGATCGACGGCGAAAGCTACACCGCGTATTACGGCAACCTGGCGGCGCAGGTCGGAACTCAGTTGAGCGACGCTCAGAATCAACTGACGGTGCAGCAATCGACGGTGGCTCAGGCGCAAGATCTGCGGCAGCAGGCGCAAGGCGTCGACCTCGACCAGGAAGCCGCCACGCTCATTCAGTTTCAAAAGGCCTATGAGGCCAATTCCAGGATGATCTCGGTCCTAGACGGTCTCACCGAGGACCTCGTCAACATGCTGACGCCAATTACGTAAGAGGAGACGACCATGCTGACCACCCTTAGCGGCTCTTCCGAACTGTACATAACCGAGATCAACCGCGTCGAACAGACCATCTCGCAGGCCAATCAGCAGGTCTCGTCGGGATACCGGATCACGGTTGCTTCGGATGCACCGGATCAAATTTCGTCGCTGCTCCAGCTTCGCGCCGACCAGCAGCACAACGCCCAGGTGGAATCCAATCTATCCCTGGCCGGGACGAACGCGTCCAGCGCGGATGGAGCGCTGAGCACGGCCATCCAACTGATGGATCGCGCCACGACCCTGGCGACGCAAGGGGCCAACGCCACGCAAACCGCGGAAACGCGAGCCGACATCGCGCAGGAGATCGCGGGAATCCAAGCCGAAATGGTGGCGGCCAGCCAGACGACCGTCGAGGGGCGCTATATTTTCGGCGGGGATCAGAACGGCTCGCCATCGTACGCCCTGGATCTGAATTCGACCGATGGGGTGGATGAGCTTTCCTCCAGCGCGGCGACGGCGCAGGTGGAGGATGCCAGCGGGGGATCGTTTGCCGCCACCGAGACGGCCCAGCAGATCTTCGACGACCAAAACGCGGATGGGAGCGACGCTTCCGACAACGTTTTTGCCGCGCTCAATAACGTGCGGCTGGCGCTGCTGGCCAATGACACAGACTCCATCAACACAGCTACCAGTGCGCTTCAACTGGCGTCGCAGCATCTGAATTCCGCGGAGGCCTTCTATGGAAACGTGGAGAACCGCATCCAGGATGCCACCAATTTCGCGCAGAACCAGGACGTGGATCTCGCGACGGAGATCAGCAATATTCAAGATGCGGATATCCCCACCGCTAGCATGGAATTGACCGAATCCACCACCCAGCTTCAGGCGGCCTTCATGATGCAGGCCAAAATGCCGACCACCACTCTGTTCAACTACATGGGATAGACCGCCCTCGCCGCGGCGGTCACACCGGTTCGCGGAAAATCCAACCTCCCGGAACCCCTTGAATTCACATAAGTTACGGTCCCGAAGGACGGGATGGCCGCCCGCGGCGGGGAATCCGCCGGCCGGTACACTGGGCGCAGGAGGGTGGGTTTCGGATGAGGAATTCCGGTTTGTTGTGGCTGGCCGCCGCGCTGGCGGGATGCGCGCTGGCGGCGCCGCCGCTGACGACGATTCAGGACGTGCTGTACAAGGCCGATGGAACGCCCTTCAACGGCACGCTGACGATCGGTTGGTCGAGTTTCCAGGCGTCCGATAATTCGGCCATCGTGACGCAGAGCACCACGGTGAAAGTGGTAGCCGGCAACCTGCACGTCCAACTGGTGCCGACCACGAGCGGCACCCCGGCGGTGTATTACACAGTGACCTATAACAGCGACGGTCGAGTGCAATTTCAGGAGACGTGGTCGGTGCCTTCGAGCGCTCAGCCGGTGCGGTTGCGGGACGTGAGGGTGGCGGCAGCGGGAGCGGACACCGGCGGTAATGGGAGCGGCACGGGGGGCACGGGCGGCGGCGTGGCGGCGGACACCACGGTCCTCGAGAGCGACGTGGTGGGGCTGATTGCGGATTTGGCGGCGCGCCCGCAGATGGGGCCGGGGTACGCGGCCGGGCGGGTGGCGGTGGTGAACGCGCTGGGCGCGCTGGAATCGGCGGTCGGCAATGCCACGGACTGCGTGCACGTGGATGGGTCGTCGGGGCCATGCGGCGATGTGCAGCCCGCGTACGTAGACGGCGACCTGCCGGCGGGCATCGTGGATGGCGCGAACACGACCTTCACGCTCACGGACACGCCGGACCCGGCGGCCAGCCTGGCGCTATACCGGAACGGACTACTGCAAAAAGCCGAGCAGGATTACACCCTGACGGGCGCGGCGGTTCAGTTCGTGGCGGCGGACGCTCCGCAGCCGGGAGACACGCTGCTGGCGTCGTACCGGTTCGACGGCGGGTCGGGTTCGCTGGCGAGGCCGGATTACCGGCCGCGGGCCGCCCACGCGGGCACGCCGGAGGTGCTGTGCAGCGGGACGGGGGCAGCCACCGCGAGCGGGATGGCAAGCCTGGGAACGTGCACGATTCCGGCTGGAAAAGTGACGCCGGGCGACCGCGTGGAGGCGCGCTTCGATTTCGAACACGAAGGCCACGGCGCGGGTTGGAGCGTGGAGGTGCATTGGGGCGGAAGCACGGTGCTGCGGCGCCAAGCGGCGGCCTCCGAGGGCCTGCTAACCGGGCGGATAGAGGCGGCCATCACAGTAAGTGGAGCGCAGGTGAGCGGCCAGAGCTGGGGCTCGGCGACGAGTCTGGCAGCCACGGCCTCGGAGACGAGCGATGGGTATGACGGCGGGCTGAAGATGGATTTCCAGGGCGGGCCGGCGGCGCCGGGGGACAGAGTGACACTACGCGGGTTCACGGTGGTGCGCTGGCCATAGGCGGCGGGGGCGGGGCCTTCGGCCCTAGGCTGGGCAAGCTAAAGCATGGCCCCACCAGCTTTAGCTTGCCAGGGTGCGGTTTCAGCGGTGGAACTGGTCGCCGGGGCGCCAATCGGGGAGCTTGTCCTGGTTGGCGATGTCGCGGCCCAGCAGGAAGCCGTATTGAGCGGCTTGATCGAGGGCGGTGAAATCCCAATCGGCCTGGAACTCGTCGGAGGGCTGGTGGTAGTGCTTGCTGTTGTACTCGTCGGCAAGCTTCTGGCCGTAACCGGCGGGCTTACCGGCGAACTCGGTGGCGTGCTCGATGGAAAAAGCGGGGATGCCGGCGTGGGCGAACGAGAAATGGTCGGAACGGAAATAGTGGCCCTGCTCGGGCTGGGCATCGGGTGAGATGGCCAGATCCAGGCGCTTGGCAATCTGCTGGGCGAGGGCGTAGACGTTGGTGCGCTCGGCGCCGGTGATGACCACATCCTTGGCGCGGCCCCAGGGATAGAGGGCATCGTAGTTCAGATCGATGGCGGTTTTTCCAGGAGGAAAGATGGGGTGCGTGGCGTAGTATTCGGAGCCTTTCAGACCGCCTTCCTCGGCGGTCACCGAGAGGAACAGGGCGGAGCGGCGGGGCTTCTGGGGGAGCGCGGCCCAGGCGTGGGCGAGTTCCATGAGGATGGCGCAGCCGGTGGCGTTATCGATGGCGCCGTTGTAGATGTTATCGCCATCGACGGGAGTGCCGACGCCCAGATGATCCCAATGGGCGCTGAAGATGACGTACTCATCCTTTAACTTGGGGTCGCTGCCGGGGATGACAGCGGCCACGTTGCGGGTATCGATGGTACGCACCTTGGCGGGCAGGCTGCCGCGAATCCGGATGCCCAGGGGGATGGGTTTGAAATCGCGCTTATCGGAGGCGGCCAGGAGATCGTCGACGTTTCGGCCGGCGAGCGCCAGGAGCTGCTGGCCGGCTTCGCGGGTGACCCATCCCTGGATGGCGAGCGAATTCTCGCCGGGGGCGAGCTTCACGAAGGGGATTTCGCGAGCCCAGGAGTTGCGCACCACTTCCCAGCCGTAACCGGCGGTCGGGGTGGTGTGGATAATGAGAACGCCGGCGGCGCCGCGGCGCAATGCCTCCTCATACTTATAGCTCCAGCGGCCATAGTAGGTGAGGGCGCGGCCATCGAAGAAAGCGGGATCGGTGGAAGTGGGCTCGTTGGTGAAGAGTACGAGCAGCTTGCCCTTGACATCCACGCCTTTGAAGTCATCCCATTTCCATTGGGGCGCCGTGATGCCGTGGCCGACGAAGATGGCTTCGGCATCGAAATCGGTCTGCGGCACCTGGCGCTGACTCACGCCAACGAAATCTTCCAAATATCTAAAGTCGACGGTCTTTCCCGCGGCGGTGGCGGATAAGCTCGCGCCGGGAGCGGTCTCGACGCCCACCAGTGGGACCTTCTGGAAAAAAGTTCCATTATCTCCGGCCGGCTGGGCGCCATCGAGAGCAAACTGAGCGGCAATGTACTCGGTGGCGATATCGCCGCCGCGCTGGCCGACGCCGCGGCCTTCGAGCAGATCGCTCGCCAGGAAACGGGTGTGTTCGCGAATGCGCTGAGCGGAGATAGATCCCGGCTGGGCCCACGCGGAGAGGACGGAAATCAATAAGACTGTAAAGGTTTTCGACATGGCAATAAGATGGGGACGGCTTCTTGGCCGCCTCCTATCGAAAGTAACATACGGTCGATAGAGCGCCGGAACCGCGGGGACCGCGGATGCGTCACATGTCCAGCGCCACGATAGGGCGCTTCTCGTATTATAAGGATTAGTGGTTTCAGTTCAGGACATGAGGATCATGAAACTCGCCCCACTCGCGTTACTTCTCATCGCAGGCATAGGCTGGCCGGCGGCCGCCCAGAACTGGGATAGCAGCGGCAACAGCCTGCTCAGCGGAACATACTACTTCCGGCATGTGCTCTACGTGGTTGGAGACGACTACGGAGACCTCAGCGAAGCCGTGGCGATGTTCGGCCAGATTTCCTTCAGCGGAGCCGGGACATACACGCTGAGCACCAATTGCGAGGTGCTGGATGCCTACGTGGTCGCGGAAGGGGAGGCCGAGGGCGCGGTGACGTGCGCGTCGTGGCTTTCGGCGAACAGTCTGACGGCGAACGGCACGTACACGATTTCGGCCTCGGGTTACGGCTTTCTATCCAATCCGCTTTCCTCGGGCGATTACATATACGGGCTGGTTTCGCAGCAGGGAATTTTCATCGGCAGCACCACGGAGACTTCGAACGGATTCAACGATCTGTTCGTGGCGGCGCCGGTATCGTCCCAGACATCGCTCGCAACCTTCAAGGGATCCTACTGGATTGCCGACATGGATCTCTCCGGTAACCTGGCCGACCTTTTCGGGGAGGGGCAGACAGGAGGCGCGTACACCATGGACGCGATGTTCCAGTTGAATCCGAACGGCGCCGGCAGCCTGGGAAGCTTCACCGTTACCGGTTACGAGGGCGGGAACGGCTCCACGCAAATCAGCCAGAATTATGGCAGCTATAGTTATACGGAAAGCAACTCGGCCTATAATCTGGCGATACCGACCGAAAGCTCGGGTCTGCTTTCCGGGCAGAAGTTTCTGTATATTTCGCCGGACGGTAATTTTGTTTTTGGCGGCTCGCCCGGAGCGTGGGATTTTTTCGTGGGCGTGCGCCTGGGAAGCGGCACACCGAACTTTTCGGGCCTGTATTACCAAGCGGGGATCGACCAGCCCGTTGATAACAACGATATCGGTTATCTGGATACCTATTACGGAGCGATGAACGATAGCAGCGGCTCGATAATCGGGCACCAGCGCCTCGACCAGGCGTTCGCCGCCGCCGCGATTGACTATACCTATAGCGACACGTTCTCGCCGAATTCGTCCGGCAGGTACAGCGACTCGTACACAAGCTACGCGGCCAACTCGACGGCGCGGATCGGGTCCGGCATCGGCCCCTATCTGGGGCTGCACGTAGCGCTGGCCGCACCCACGCTGAGCGGCTCGGGCGTGTTCCTGAATCCGGAAGGAGTGGTGAACGCCGCCAGCTCGGCGCCCTTCACGGCGGCTATCGTTCCGGGAGAGTTCATCACCCTGTACGGCAGCGGGCTGGCGCCCAGCGGTTTGCCGGCAGCCTCGGTTCCGTTTCCAACCAACATCGGCGGTGTCCAGGTCATGATCAACAGCGTGGCGGCACCGCTCTACTACGCGACGCCGGGGGTGATCGAGGCGATCGTGCCCTATGAGACTACCGCTTCGATCGCGCAGATCCAGGTGATCAACAACGGGACGGCCTCGAACACCGTAACTATGTACACCGGCGAGACCGCTCCGGGCGTCTTCACGCAGAACCCGGGCGGACTGGGGTATGGCGCCATCCAGCACGGGGCGGACTACTCGCTGGTGACGCCGTCGAACCCGGCGCAGGCCGGGGAGACGGTGCTGGTGTATGTCAGCGGACTGGGCACGGTGAGCCCGGCGGTCGCCGATGGCGCGGCGGCATCCTCCACCACCCTGAGCCAATCGACGTACGCTTCGCAGATCGCGGTGGATTTCAACGGGACCACGGCCACGGTCAATTTCGCGGGGCTGGTTCCCGGATTGGCCGGATTGTACCAGCTCAACGTGGTGGTGCCGAGCGGCCTCACGGCGGGCGACAACGTGTTAGGCATCATGGGGCCGGACTCCTATGCCGACGAAGCCTTGATTCCCGTGGGCGCAGCGGCCACCGCCAGCATGCGTGGGCGCCTGGCCGGCCCGTTTCCGGCGCTCCTCGACCGCGGCGCGACGACGCGATAGGCGGCCATCAATCCGGCAGGTACCGCAGCTACAGGCCCAGAGTCTCTACGATGGTTTCGATATCGACGGCGCGAACGTGGACCGGGTCTTTCATCAGCGCGGGAGTGGGGCGTTCATCGAAGGCCTGGAAGAGCGCCATCTTGGCAATGGCGTAACGTTCGGTAGAGGTTAGCTGGCGCGCGTGGGCTTGCTCCCAAGCGTCGAGAGCCGCGTGGCCCACGACGACCGAGAGCGGCGTCCAGTTTTTGCGGTCGGCCGAGACACCGAAGACGAACTCGATGCCATCGCCGGAATGGGGGCGATGGCCTTCATAGACATATCGATAGACGTAGCCGGTCTGAGCGGAGTAGTTCTTCTCGCGCCGCACGGCGGGCGCACCCTGGAGCGGCGCGCGACTTTTCGAGAAGAGCCTCCGAAACACGAGTGTTAGCTTAAGTGCATTCGGCGGCGATCTAGGGTTCCGCCGCCATTGACAAGGATACCAAGCGGCGCGAAACTGGAATCGGAATCCAGCCGGTTTAGCGATTCCGACGCCATTTACAGCCGGTCCACCTCGGATCGGCGGGAGGTGACCAGATAGAACCGGGCGACGATGAGGGCGGCCTCGTCTGCGGCAAGTGAGCAGGCAGCAAGGGAGAGTTCGAGCGATCGGATTCGAAGTGCCCGCAAGTTGGGCACGGCGCGTTACGCGCAAAGCCGATGATCGCCAACGGATTTTTCTTAGTTCACGGGCCGGAAAGACGACCGCCCTTTATCATTTGCATCGAAGAATTTCTTACCCGGCTGAGCGGCCTTGCAGTGTTGTACACTGGGTTGAGTTATCCAGAATATGACACTGGTTGCAGCAGCCAGGGAGATCGTCAGCGCCCACAGCCCCGATTCCGACGACGCTTTCATGTTTTACGGTCTGGCGACCAAGAAAGTGCGGTCGCCCAAAGTGGTGTTTCGACATGTGCTCGAAGACATCGAAACGCTCAACCGGAAGGCCATGGACGGGTGCTACGAGCTGACCGCAATCTCCTATCACGCCTATCCATACATCGCCGATAAATACGTGCTGATGGCCTCGGGCTCGAGCATCGGGGATGGATACGGACCGTTGCTCATCTCCACTCGCCCCATGGAGCCGGAGGAGTTGAAGGGCAAGCGTATCGCCGTGCCGGGCAAGATGACTACGGCATACCTGGCGCTGAAACTTTTCCAACCGGATTTCGAGGCGGTAATCACGCCTTTCGATAAAATCACCGACGCGGTGCGCGAGAAATCGGTGGAGGCCGGCCTGGTCATTCACGAAGCGCAGCTCACCTTCGACCGCGAGGGCTTTCATAAGGTGTTGGACCTGGGGCGATGGTTCAAATCGGCCCATGGGGCGCCGCTGCCGCTGGGCGCCAACGCGCTGCTGCGGTCGCTCGAGCCGGAGATCCAAAGCGAGTGCTGCCGGCTGCTGCGCGAGAGCATTCAATACGCGCTGGACAACCACGCCGAGGCGCTCGAATACGCATTGCAGTTCGCGCGCAACATGGAAGCCCGGCAGGCGGAAAAATTTGTGGGGATGTACGTGAACCACTACACCCTGGATGGCGGGGAAGTGGTGCCACGGGCCGCGCAGAAACTGCTGGACCTGGGATTCGAGGCGGGGCTGATTCCAAAGCGCGTGACCGTGGAATTCGTCCGGTAAGGGCGCGTTTACAAGACTCTGGGCAAGCTAAAGCATGGCCCCACCGTGCGCCCATAGACCCAGGGCAGGGTTCGAGACAAAGAAGATCTCTTCACCGGCAACGGTGTTGAAGCCATCCACCAGGCGCGCGGGATCGTAGCGCGCCGCCGTCTCTTCAAGATCGCCATAGCGGAAGCCTACGGCCTCGATTTCCGCGCGCGTCAAGTGGCCGGGACAATACGTGACGGTGAAGCGGCCCTCGGAAGATCCGTGGATCAGGTGCGCGGCCGATCCCAGGCTGGCGGCCAGGTCTTCGTTCTCCCGCACGGCTTCGAGCACATTACTCGTGCCGATGTAGCCGTACTTGCGGATGAGCCGGTCGATGGCCGGATCTTCGCCGAACTCCTTCACGCCGGGCGCCAGCACGATGAGCTCGGCGCCATCGCCCAGGGCCATACGCGTGCGGTAGATGGCCTTGTTGCCGAGCCAGGTGCTCTTGAACTCGGAGGGATCGAGGTAGACGACGGCCTTGCGGATGGGCCGGGGGAGCTGCTCGAAATTCACAGCGCGGCTGAGCGCGGAGGCGCGCACAAAGCACTCGAAATCGTCGCCCACGAACAGGCCGCGGGTGGCCAGGCCGCCTGAATCGTCGCGGGCGACCACCGTCAAGATGTAGAGGATGGGCAGGTGCCGCGCAAAATGCTCGGTGGCGTAATTGAGCACGCGCCGGACAGGGGTATCGGGGCAGCCCATGATGCGCTCCATGCCGTAGACCGCACCCAGAAAATGGCTGCGTTCGATGCCCATGGCTCCGCCGGTGCCCACGAAGATGTTCTTGTTGTGATTGGCCATGCCGATGACCTCGTGGGGCACGACCTGCCCGATGGAGCAGATGAGATCGAAGCCGCCATCGACGAGCAGGCGGTTGACTTGCGCGGGCCAGGGATAATCCAGTTTGCCCTCGGACTGCGCGGCGACGAAGGCGGCGGGGACCTCGCCCAAGGTGACCAGGTCGCGGCGCCAATCGTGGACGCGGAAGAGGCCGCGCGGGAGGTCGCCGAACATGGCGGCGATCTGCTCCCCGGTCATGGGAGAGTGGGTGCCCACGGCGGGGAGGATGGCGCCGAGGCGGGAGCCGTAGTGCTCCGCGACGAGCCGGGTGATCTCGCCGGCGCGCGAATGGAAGCGCGTAATATCCGGCGGGATGGCGAGCACATGACGGCGCTCACCGAGCGAAGCCAGGGCGCTCGAGAGCGCCGCGCGCAGATCGGACGTGGAAAGGGCGGTGGTGGGAGAGCCGATACCGAAGTACATGGAGGCGATCCTTGAAACTTTAGTCTCGCACGCGGCAAAGGGAATCACACATCGGGGCCCAAATGCCCCACTTTTCGAGCGCGCGCCCGTATAGAATCAAACTACTATGGACCCGGATTCCTCACGCAGGAGCTTTCTCAAAGTTGGGCTGACCCTCCCGGCCGTCGGGCTCGCGGGATCTCGCCCCGGTGCCGCGTTTCAGGCGCCATCGTCGATTCCCTATCGGACTTTAGGAAAGACAGGATTGAAGGTCTGCCCGGTCGGAATGGGCGCCGGTTTCACGCCCGATCCCTCCGTCATCGCCCAGGCCGTCGATATGGGCGTCAACTACTTCGATACCGCCAGCGATTACTCTAATGGCAATAGCGAACGCCTGCTGACCCAGGGATTGAAGGGTGTCGCTCGGGACAAGGTGGTGGTGGTGAGCAAGACCCCCGCCAAGACCCGCGCCGTCTTCATGTCCGATCTCGAGGCCAGCCTGAAGAACCTGTCCACGGACCGGATCGAGATCTGGCTGCTCCACGCCAAGAGCAAGCCCGAAGAGGTTCCGGACGAGTTGCTGGCGGCCGGCGATGCGGCAAAAAAACAGGGCAAGATCCGCTTCTTCGGCGTGAGCACGCACGACATCAACCTCATGGCCGACACCTTCATCAAGGCCGGCAACATCGACGCCGTCACCTTTACCTACAACTTCACCATGGGGAATGGGAAGGACGACGCCATCGCGAGGTTGAGCAAAGCCGGAATCGGCTTGACCGCCATGAAGGTGATGGCAGCGAACGGCGGAGGCCTGCCCAAGATGCCCGCCGGCGGAGGAGAGCCACCGCGGCCGACCATCAACCATGCCCTCCCCGCGCTTAAGTGGGTGCTGCGAAACCCGCTGGTGGCGACCACCGTTCCCGGCGTCCGGGACTTGGAAATGCTGGAGCTGAACATCCGGGCTCTGACCGAGAAGTTCACCGCCGAGGAAGAGAGGCAACTGGTGGCGCGCAGCGAGGCGATCCGCCCCTACTACTGCCGCATGTGCTATAGCTGCAGCGGCCAGTGCCCCAAGGGCATGCCGGTGCAGGACCAGCTTCGCATCCTGGCGTACGCGGATTTTTACAGGGATTTCCCGCTGGCCCAGCGGAGTTTCGCGGCCCTGCCGAAAGAAGTGCGGGAGCTGCGTTGCGCGGATTGCGCGGAGTGTCCGGTACACTGCCCCAACGGCGTGAGGGTCTCCGAGCGGCTCAGGCGCGCCCAGGAAATGCTGGGGTAGCCATCGGAAGCGCGGACGCAGTCTATTTCCGAGCGGGGGCAAGATCCGTCCTGGAGAAATCGTTGCCTTTGAATAGCAGCGGTTCTCCAGTGACCTTCGCGAGGGCATAGGCGAAACAATCGCCGAAGTTCAACTGCGCGGGATGCCCGGTTCCCTTCCCGTAGTCGCGATAGGCTTCCCGCGCGATTCTGGCCTGTTCTTCGGTTACGGGTTCGATGCGGAACTCGCCGACGCGCAGCAGGTCGTCGAAACGGCGGCTGGCAATCGGGTCGCGGCTTCCGTCGATCACAATCGCGGTCTCGAGGAAGTTCGCCGCGGATACCCGCCGCAGAGTGGCGGCTTCGATGGCCTGGGCGCAATCGGCCGCTTCCGGTTCGGCGCGCAAAATAGCGAGGAGCGCCGAGGAATCCACGATCATTGCGGTAATCCCTTCTCGTCGTAGAGCAGGTCGCCATGCGGGGTGGAACGGAAAGGCTCCTTCAGACGGGGCGCGCAGTCCTGGCCAATCGCCAACAGACGGCCGGCGAGACTCGTGCTCCGCTCGCGACGCAGCCGCTCGAGCCGCTCGCGGACGGCTACGGTGATGGCGGCGGTCAGACTCTCTCCGGTGAGCGTCGCCAGGTCCTGCGCCAGGCGCTGCGTTTCGGGATTCTTAATGTTCATGGCCATCTATACCATTCTACCGCGCAAGGGTATCCCTTCTACCGCGAGGGGCGAAGTGCCTCTTATTTTAGAAAGCGACATCAGGACCGGACCAGAGAGAGACACAACTGAGGATCTGCTTCGTGGCCGAACCAGTATGGCGTGAAAGGACTCGGCGGCACACGCGCACGGCGCGCGCGACACATCGGAGAATCCGCTTCAGTGGAGCCGGAGTGCGTCTACGCGATCTCCCCCTGCGACGCCCTGGCCAGCGTGCGCTCGACCGCCTCGGTCAACTCTTCCAACAGGAACGGTTTTTTCAAAAATGGCGTAATCGGCCCGAGAGATGACTCCTCCGGGAAGTAGCCCGACATCAGCATCAGTGCGGTTGAAGGAGAAGCCTTCCTGACGGCCTCGAGCAGCACCGGTCCCTGCATGCCCGGCATCACCACATCGGAAAGAACGAGATCGATGTGGGCGCCCGCGTTCACGATCTCCAGCGCCCCGTGACCGTTCGACGCGGGAATCACCTCGTACCCGGAGTCGCTGAGGATACAGCAGACCACGTCCAGAAGGACCGGTTCGTCATCCACGATTAGCACGCGTGCAGTCGCCATGGCTAGAGCACCTCGAGGTTCGCTTTTCGAACGCTCCATCGGGAAAAATGGGCCGGAAGATCTCTATGGAGGCCCCTCAACGTTTAACGAATTCATCCATGGACCACCGGGTTACAGGCAATTCGCCTGTCAACCGGGAGCTTCTGCCCCGCCTCCCGCGGGCCGCGATATCCTTAACCACACTCGAGGCCACCGATAGCAGGCAGATCAGAACGAGGAGGCCCAAGACGATATTGGCGATATTCAATCCTAAAGCGTCCGGATATTTCATCTTCGGCGCGCTCCTTCCCGCCGATGCGGGCCTAATTCCCTACCAGGCTTGCCAGCAGTGAATCGCGCCCCTGATGCACACGGCCAAAAACATCACAACAACTAATGCCACGACCATGTCCGTGCTCCTGCCTGAGTTAAGCTAACCCCACCCGACGTGGGGATTGCGAACCCAGTCCTGCAGATCTCAGGGCTAAACTGTATCATCGGCGGAAATCCGGATCAGTGAATCTTAAAACCTTTTGGCCTTCTCTCTCCGGATTTATGTATCAATGTGCACTCGGTTCTTGGCAGGGCTGCGAGCCAGCCCTGTCTGGCTGCGCTGGCAGGGGCCAAGCTGCAACTGAGTTACACTTTCACTCATGAAGTCCCCCCGGCGATTCCACCGGTTTCCGCTGTGTGCGGCAGCGGTTTTGTTGGCGACGTCCCTGGCGGCTCAACCCGCCCCCCCGATCACCACCCCCAACACAGCGCTGGGGTTCAATCTGGGGGACGATTACCAGGTGGCCACGTACTCGCAACTGGACACGTATTGGCACCTGCTGGCACGGGAATCGAACCGCATGAAGCTGGTGGATATCGGCCCCACGGCCGAGGGGCGGCGCCAGTACATGGCCGTGATCAGCTCGCCGGAGAACATCGCCAACCTGGATCGCTACAAGGAGATCGCGCGGCGGCTGGCGCTGGCCGAAGGCCTCTCCGACGAACAGGCGCACGCCCTGGCGCGCGAGGGCAAGGCGGTGGTGTGGGTGGATGGCGGGCTGCACGCCAGCGAGACGGTGGGTTCGCAGCAGCTCATGGAAATGGTCTACCAGATGGTGAGCCTCACGGATGCCGAGACCATGCGGTTTCTGAACGACACCATTCTGCTGTGCGTGCAAGCCAACCCGGATGGCCAGGAGATCGTGGCCAACTGGTACATGCGCAAGAAAGATCCGCGCCAGCGCGGCATGGAGGACCTGCCGCGGCTCTACAACAAGTACATCGGGCACGACGACAATCGCGATTTCTACATGTCCAACATGCCGGAAACCACCAACATGAACCGGCAGCTTTTCCAGGAGTGGTTTCCGCAAGTCATGTACAACCATCACCAGACCGGGCCGGAGGGCGCGGTGATTTTCATGCCGCCGTTCCGCGATCCTTTCAATTACAATTTCGATCCGCTGGTTCCGCTGGGCGTGGAGATGGTGGGCACGGCCATGCACAGCCGGCTGGTGGCTGAGGGCAAGGGCGGCAGCGCCATGCGGAGCGGCGAAAACTACTCCACGTGGTGGAACGGCGGGCTGCGCACCATCACCTACTTCCACAACATGATCGGCATTTTGACGGAGATTATCGGCAGCCCCACGCCCATGAACATCCCGCTGGTGGCCGACAAGCAGTTGCCGCGGGGCGACTGGCCGATGCCCATCGCGCCGCAGACGTGGCATTACCGGCAATCGATCGATTACGAGATTACCAATAACCGCGCCATCCTGGATTACGCGTCACGCTATCGCGAAACCCTGCTCTACAACATCTACCGCATGGGCAGGAACTCGATCGAGAAGGGCAGCCGGGATAACTGGACCACCACGCCCAAGCGCATCGCGGCTCTGGAAGCGGCGGCGCCTCCGGCGGCCGGGCGCGGCGCGGGCGCGGTCGAAACGGCCGGCGGCGGCGATCCGCCCCCGGTGCGCACGCTTCCCACGGGCCTCTACGACGCGGTGCTGCACGACCCCAAGCTGCGCGATCCGCGCGGTTATATCATTCCCTCCAGCCAGCCGGATTTCGCCAACGCCACGGAGTTCGTCAATGCGCTGCTGAAGACCGGGATCACCGTGATGCGCGCGGGCTCAGCATTTTCGGTGGCGGGGAAGAGCTATCCGGCGGGATCGTACGTAGTGAAGGCGGCGCAGGCTTTCCGGCCGCACGTCCTCGATATGTTCGAGCCGCAGGACCACCCCAACGATTTCAGCTACCCGGGCGGCCCGCCCAATCCGCCATACGACATCGCGGGGTGGACGCTGGCCATGCAGATGGGCGTGGAGTTCGACCGCATACGGGATGGGTTTGACGGCCCGTTCACCAGGATCGAGGGCCTGCTTCCGCCGCCGGCCGCGGCGATCTCCGGGCCGGCCAGCCCGGCGGGCTACCTGATCAGCCATCGCATCAACAACGCGTTCATCGTGGTCAACCGGCTGCTCAAGGCGGGCTGCGCGGTTTACTGGCTGAAGAAGAGCGCAACCGTGGAGGGCGAGGATCTGGGGAACGGCGGCATATGGGTACCGGAGAGCGCGGAGGCGCGCGCGGTTCTGGAGCGCGGCGCGGCGGAATTGGGAGTGCCCGTGCACGGCGTGGCGCAGGCGCCGGCGGGCGAGGCCCTGCGGCTCAAGCCCATACGCATCGCCCTGTACGACCGGTACGGCGGGCTGACGACCTCGGGCTGGACCCGCTGGCTTCTCGATCAGTACGAGTTTCCCTTCCAGGTGGTCTACACGCGCAACCTGGATGCGGGCGACCTGACGCGCCAGTTCGACGTGCTAATCCTGGCGGATGGCGCCATACACCGCAGCGGCGGGCGCCCTGAGCCGCCCGACCCGAGCCCGCAGAGCATCCCGGAGGAATACCGCGGCTGGCTGGGACGCATCACGAATGAGACCACCGTGCCGAGGCTGCGCAAGTTCGTGGAGGCGGGCGGGTCGCTCGTGACGATCGGCAGCTCGACGTCGCTGGCGCAGGCGTTCGGCATCCCGGTGAAGGATCACCTGACGGAGATCGTGGCGGGCCACGAGCGTCCGCTGCCGCGCGAAAAGTTCTACATCCCCGGTTCGCTACTGAGGGTAAGCGTGGACCCCACCAACCCGCTGGCTTATGGCATGCCGGCGCAGGCGGACGTGTTCTTCGACAACAGCCCGGTGTTTCGCCTGGGACCCTCCGCGCCCCTGAAACACACGTCGGCGGTGGCCTGGTTCTCGGGCGGCGAGGTGCTCGATAGCGGCTGGGCATGGGGACAGCCGTACCTGGATGGCGGCGCGGCCGTGGCGGAGGCCTCGGTAGGCGAGGGCAAGGTGGTGCTGCTGGGGCCGGAGGTGGCCTTCCGCGGGCAGCCGCACGGCACCTTCAAACTGCTTTTCAACGCCCTTTATTTCGGAAGCGCCAAAGCCGCGATGCTGCCGTAGGGGGCGCAGAAGCAGACGCAGGCGCGTCCCTTCGAAGGCGCGGAACGCCACCACGCCGAAGAAGGCATCGAGCGCCGCGCGGTATCCTATTGTAGTAGGATACTTTGTATGCCGCGTGGCAACCCATCACCGAAGCTTGCCATCACTGTAGACCCTGACATTCACGAAAACATCCTCGCGGCGGCCGCCCGCGACGGGGTGAGCGTCTCTGCCTGGATGACCGCCGCGGCGCGCCAAGCACTGCAGCGGCGAGCTGGTTTGGCGGCGGTCGCGCTGTGGGAAAAGCAGCACGGACGTTTCACGACAGAAGAGATGAATGAAGCTCGCCGCAGCGTGCGCGCTCAGCTCCGAACATCGCGAACGGTCCGGCGTTCGGCATGAGTACTGTCCTCTATGACGCCGCCGTTCTGGTGGCCGCCGATAGAAACGAGCGGCGAGCATGGGCTGAACACAAGGCCCGTTTGGAACTTGGCGTTGTTCCATTGGTTCCCGCGCCGGTGGTCGCCCAGGTCAGCCGGTCCCCGCAACAAGCCCAACTCCGGCGCTTCTTGACTGGGTGCGTGGTCCTCCCTCTTGGCGAGACCGAGGCGCACGAAGCCGGGCGGTTGCTGGGGTTGACCAAGACGTCGGATGTCGTTGACGCCGTTGTGGTGACGGCAGCCCTTCGGCAAAAAGCTACAATTCTCACAAGCGACCCAGACGACATAGAACGGCTTGTCAGGGCTTCTGGCCGCGAAGTGGCTGTCGTCGCTATTTGAGGTATACCAGAAGACGATCCGTGCAGGCTACGTCGTAGCTAATGCGAAGTCCGGCCACCGAAAACTGGCGCTCCGGGCGAATTTTATGCCGGCTGGCGGTCCGGATGCGGCCTCCTGGGATGCACGCCACGCCCAGGCTGCACCTCCTCGGGCGAGGTCGGCCGTGTTTTGAACGCCTATGTGCGAGCCAGGGGTCCGCCCCACATTACAATGAAGGGCGAATGAAGCCACACCGCTTGCGCTGGGCCATGATCTCGCTGGCCTTCTTCGCCACGGTCGTCAACTATCTCGACCGGCAGGCGCTCTCGGTGGTCGCGCCGACTCTGCGCGTCCAGTTCGCGATGAGCAACACCGAGTATGGACGCGTGCTGTTCGCGTTCATGCTGGCCTACACCATCATGAACGGCTTCTCGGGGGTGATGATCGACCGCGTGGGGACGCGCGTGGGCTATGCGCTGTGCATGCTCTGGTGGTCGGCGGCCACCCTGCTGCACGCGTTGGCGCGGGGCGTATGGAGCCTGGGCGTGCTTCGCTTTCTGCTGGGGCTGGGCGAGGCGGGCAACTGGCCGGCGGGCGTGAAGGTGGTGGCGGAGTGGTTTCCGGAACGCGAGCGCGCGCTGGCGAGCGGCATCTTCAACAGCGGCTCGGCCGTCGGCGCAATTCTGGCACCGCCGGCGATTGTGTGGATCGTGCTGCGCTTCGGCTGGCCGGCCTCGTTTCTGGCGGTGGGCGCTAGCGGGCTGACGTGGCTGGCGGTCTGGTGGATGGTCTACCGCACGCCCGAACAGGCGGGACGGGGCGCTTCCGACAAGCCGGCCGGTCGGCGCTACGGGTTCCTCGAACTGGCGCGGACGCCCTTCGTTTTCTGGTTTACGCTGGCCAAGATCTTCATGGACCCGGCCTGGTATTTCTACACCTTCTGGTTCCCCGAGTATCTCCACTCGGCGCGGCACTTCGACCTGGCGGCCATCGGCAGGTATGCGTGGATTCCCTTCGCGGTGGCCGGCATAGGGAATCTGCTGGGCGGCTGGACCTCGGCGCGGTTGATGCGCATGGGAATCGAGGTGACGCCCGCGCGCAATACCGCCGTCCTGATCTTCGCGGCTCTCATGACCGCGGCTATACCGGCGGTCCTGGTGGCGGATGCGCGCTGGTCGATCGCGCTGGTGTCGATCGCCATGATGGGCTACACGGGTTCGACGGCCAACATGCTGGCCATGCCGGCCGACGTTCTGCCGAGCGCGGCGGTGGCTTCGGTCTACGGGATCGCCAGCATGGGGTCGGGATTCGGCGGCATGGTCTTCTCGCTGGCCACGGGGTGGGCCGTCGACCGCTTTTCCTATGTGCCGGTGTTCACCGGCTTTGGGCTGATGCCGCTGGTCTGCGTGGCCATTCTGTGGACGCTGGCCGGGGCCTCGGCGCGCACTCGTACCACGGCGCGACTGGCTTGAGCCGGCGGCCGGGCGTCAGGCGGCGTGGCGCTCCACGCTATCGAGAGCGGGATCCACGAGCACGGGGGCGTCCTGCTCCAGAACGGCCTTGATGCTGCGCCATAATCGCTGCTGATGCGCCGCATTCCTGCGGGAATCGAGCAGCAGAATCGCGGCCATGAAGATGATGGCCAGTTCGAGCGAAGTCGCTGCGCCGAGCGCCGAGATCGGGTTCATGGGGAACCTCCTACCCAGCGAATGGCACCTGGATGGCCACAGCTTTCCCTATATTTTTCAACGGAATCGCCGGGCTTAGGCCGTCACCGGCTTGACGGATCGCGAGCTTTGTCAACAATATGACCGTGGGCCGCGGGCGCGCGGCGAAAAACCTTGTCCGCGCGGCGGGCTTGGGATATAGTCGGTTCCTGCATCCGGGGGAATATCCCGCCGGGAAAATAATCGAAAGGGGATTCGCATGTCCAGCTATCTCATTCAGGTTGCCTACACCACCGAATCGTGGGCCACGATGGTGAATCATCCGCAGGACCGTTCCAAGGGCATCGAAACGGCCGTCCGGAACCTGGGCGGCAAGATCGAGCGGTTCTGGCTGTCGTTTGGAGATTTCGATGTGATCGGCGTAGTCGATATGCCGGATTCGGTGAGCGCGGCGGCGTTCGCCATGGCGGTGGCCGCGGGCGGTTCGTGCAAGAACGTTAAGACCACTCCGCTGCTGGGGACGGCGGAAGGCATCGAGGCCATGAAGAAAGCGGCTGCGTGCGGTTACAAGCCGGTGGCGCAGCGCACGAGCGGCGCGGGGGGCTAAGGCGTTAAGCCGACACGCATTGTGCCCGGGTTATGGCTGCGCTAGCATGGGCGCATGATCGCGCGCCCGCGCAGGACTTCGCCACGGCCCTGGCTTTCAGCCCTATGCCGGCTCTTGTGGGCCTTTTTCGTCATATTCCCGGCGGCGTTTTCCCAGGCGATGCCGGCCTTCAACTGGATACAGGAAGTGGACGGCTCGGGCCTCGATATGTTCGCCGGGCTGGGCACGGACGCACAGGGTAATACCTATATCGCGGGGAGCACGCTCTCCGCCAACTTCCCCGTGAAATCCGCGGCGCAGAACCATTCCGCGTCGCCCGGGAAGTACGATGTCTTCGTAACCAAACTGGACACCGCGGGCAACATCGTCTACTCGACCTACTACGGCGGCAGCGCGGACGACATCGCGACCGCGATCGCGGTGGATGCGGCGGGTAACGTCTACGTGACGGGAACCACGCAGTCGCCCGACTTTCCAACTACCCCGGGGACGTACGCGCCCGCTCCCCCGGCTCCGCAGCCGCCGGTCGCGACCTTCACGACCCAAGCCGCCGGTTTCCTGTTCAAGCTGAATCCGGATGGATCGGTGGGCTACGCGACCTATTTCAGCGCCATCTCGTCGCAGGTTCAGCCGAACGCTATCGCCGTGGATAGCGCGGGTTCTGTGTATCTCACGGGGGTCACATATGGAGGAGTTCCAACTACGCCGGGAGCCTATCAAACCACCTGCGCCTGCGTACCCGTGGAGGCTGGCTTCTTCCTGATCGGGGTGACCGACGGCTTTCTCACCAGGTTTGACCCGGCCGCCTCGAAGTTGATCTACTCGACTTATCTTGGCGAGTCCTATGGGGCCGGGAACGCCCTCGCGGTGGCTCCGGACGGCAGCGCATATGTGGGGAGTCCCACGGGCATCTACCGGTTCGATGCCACTGGTTCGTCCCTGCTGGCTTCGACCGGTCCCGTAGTGGACGTGCTGGCGATGGCCCTGCGACCGGATGGCGCGTTGTATGTGGCGGGCGGCACCTGGGGAAGCTCGAATCAGTTTCAGTTTCAGCCGACCGCGGGGGCCTTTCAGACGAATCCTGGAACGGAGCCCGCTTTGCCGGCGCAAGGTGTCGCGGGGCAGTTGGGGATCGAGCTTATGGACGCTCAGCTTCAGAACGTGCTGGCGGCGAGCTACTTCGGCGGCCGTTACGGCGAGTGGCTCAAAGTGCTCGCGCTCGATGCCTCCGGCAACCTCTATCTGGGTGGTGCCACTCCGCCGCGCAGTCTGCCCACGCGCACCCCGCTTGTGGAGGGTTTCGGGCCCTCCTCCGGTACGGGCTTCGTGGGCGAACTCTCGGGCGACCTTTCGACGCTGCTTTTTTCGAGCTACTTCGGCGATAACGAGTACTTCGGCGTGACGGGTCTGGCAATTGGCTCGAACGGCAGCATCGCGCTCGGCGGAGCGACCGGCACGGGCAATATATGGGTAAACGGCGTGCAGCCGGCGGCGCCTCCCGCGCTGCGGATTGACGCGGTCGAGAACGCCGCCAGCCAGCTCGACGATCCGATTTCGGGCGGCGAGACCATCGTCGTGCGGGGCGCTGGTTTCGGCGGCGACGCCCAACTCTCGATCGGCGGCGTGGCTGAGCCGACGATCTCGATAGCACCCGAGGCCATCACAGCGACAGTTCCGGCGAACCTGCCAACCGGGCCGGCGGTGGTTCAGGTGCAATCCGGCGGGGCGGCCTCGAACAGCGTGCTGCTGGCGGCGGCGACGGCTTCGCCCGGCCTGTTCTCGGCCGATGGCAGCGGGATGGGCCAAGGCTACATTCTGAACCAGGACGGCACGCTCAACTCTCCTTCGAATCCCGCGGCGCCGGGCGACAAGATCACCATGTACGCCACCGGCGTGGGTCCCGTATCGTTTACCAACGGGTACGCGGTGACGGAATTTCCGGTGAGCGTCTATATCGATGGATTCTATTGCGACGGCGTGGCGGCGGTGATGGGCGCGGCCGGCGGGTTTCCCGGTGCGGTCTACCAGTTGACCGTCTACGTGCCGAATCCAGCCACGCTGGCGGCGAGCAACCCGTATTTGCAGAATTTCACCTTTCCACCGCTGGTTGGCATAGTCCTGAACGTCGACGGGGCGGCGAGCCAGGACGGGCTGGCGATTTCGATCGCGCCGTAGGCCTGCGGGGCGGCAAACCGCTCCCTTACGGTCGCGGCTCGGAAGCGCGGTGCGGAATCGACTGCGTCCCGAGCCGCGACCGTAAGGGAGCGGTTTGCGCGGCCTCAACGGCTCTTGAATTCGCGGGCGTAGGCCTGGTCGCGTGCCAGGATGTGGCCGGAGAAGCGCTCCTCGAGGAGCAGCATCAATTCCAGCGCGGCGGCCGGTGGGGCGGCGCGCAGACTCTCCCGCATGGCCGCGGGCTCGGCGGCCAGGCGCTGGTGCTCGTCCGCGTGGGAGGCCACGCCGGAATAGTGACGCTGTCCCAGCACCGATTCCTCGAACGCGAAATGGTTCCCGGAACAGCGCACCAGCTCGTCCATGATCCTAGCCCGCAGGCCCGCTCGATTCCCCTTGAGGATGACGGCGTGCAGGCCGTTGGCCAGGCCGATCAGATCCCTGTGCTGGTTATCGATTTGCACGATGCGGACGCTGTACGCATCGCGCCACGGAAACACTGCCGGAGCCGCCGCTGCCACAAGGTTCTTATCGGACAATCGCAGGGCGAATTCCAGGCTGAATTCTCCACATCCGGCGCGCAGCCCACGGCAGCCGTGCGATCATGCGCAGAATTTTATACGCTTTGGACCACTATAAGCGTAGAATGCGAGCGGGACGTTTTATGAACCGCCGGAACGCCATCTTATGGCTGGCCGCCGCGGGAATCGCGACAGCGGCCGCGAAATCCGCAGGCAAAGCCAAAGACCGGCTCTGGCAGGAGGGCGTGCTGGTCTCTAGAAGGACGCTGCCCGCCGCGGAGCAGCGCCCGGGCGGCCGGTATCTGTACCGTGTCCGCGGAGGCGCCGCCCGCTACCTGGTGCTGCTGGATCGGCCGCTGGGGCTGGATGTCCCCATCCCGGTGAGATTCTCGGTGAGCCGCCGATACGTGGTGATCCGCGACGTGGATGGCGCCGAGCGGCGTGCCCTTCTGGTGGAAACCGAGCGGCTCAGCCCGGCGCTTCGCTGAGGGCGCTATCCTCGAATCAGGCCCGGCTCGCGGGGCCGTACGGTCCAACCGACATGCCCACCGATCGCGACCTGGTACAGATCGTCGATACCGCCCTAGCCGAGGCCACGCGCAAGAGCGGCGCGTGGCTGGCGTGCCGCCTGGGATGCACGGAATGCTGCCTGGGTCCGTTTCCCATCACCCAACTGGATGCCGTGCGCCTGCGCCAGGGGCTGGCCGATTTGGAGGCACGCGATCCGCGGCGCGGCGCCCGCGTGCGGGAACGCGCGCGCCAGTCCGTAGCCAGGCTGCGCGCCGATTTCCCGGGCGACGCCGCGACCGGCGTGCTGGATGAGGATGAAGCGGCCGAAGAGCGCTTCGCCGCTCTGCCGGAAGACGAACCCTGTCCGGTGCTCGATCCCGAGACGGGCGCCTGCGATCTGTACGCGGCGCGCCCCATCACATGCCGTGCCTTCGGGCCGGCGCTGCACTACCCGTCGCAGGACCTAGGCGTATGCGAGCTGTGCTACCGCGGGACCAGTCACGAGGAGATCGCGGCCTGCGCGGTGGAAGTGGATGCACAGCGCCTGGAAAACGCGCTGGCCGAGGAACTGGAGGCCTCGACCGGCGCGCGTGGCCAGACTATCGTAGCGTTTGCTCTGGCAGGGGCGCCTCCGGGTCCGCCAGCAACTCCTCCACTTCACGATACAAACGCTCGTTGAGGCGCTCGCGGTCGGCCAGCTTGAGTCCCGCCGTGGGAATGGGATCGCCCACGCGCAGATACGCGGTGCCGCGGCGGATATGGATCGAACCCATGGGCAGCAAGGCTCGCATCCCCACGATGGCGATGGGCACGGCGGGCACACCCGCTTTAATCGCGATATAGGCCGCGCCCTCCTTGAACTCGCGCAACCCTTCGGGCGCTCGGCCGCCTTCGGGGAATAGCAGAACCGAGATGCGCCGCTCGGCGATCACCCGCGCACCCGCGCTCATGGATTTGAGCGAGGCGCGCACGCTGGAGCGATCCACCGGAAGGTGGCCGGCGCGTTTCAGATGCGTACCCAGGAACGGGATGCGGAACAGACCCATCTTGGCGAAGAAGCGGAACTGCGGCGGGAGGTTGGCGAGCAGTGCCGGGATATCCATGAAGCTGGTGTGGTTGGAGACCAGCACGTAGGCGCCCTGGGGATCGAGTTTCTCGAGTCCCTCGGCGCGCACGCGGATGAAGCTGACGGCCAGCACCATGCGGGCCCACAGGCGCGCGATGCGGTGCTGCGTATAGCCGGTGGGATCGAAGAACGAAGCGAGCAGCGAGAGCGTGCCCATGACGATGGTCGAGAGCGCGATCAGGGGAGTCGAGAAGCACAATGACCGCAGAAAGCTCATCCGTTTGCCTCATGATAACAGGCGGCTGGGAGGCTTCTGGGTTTCGCGCGGGGGCGGCGCGCGGACCCGCGAGCTCAATCTATTCCGGATTGGGCCGATGAGGCACATGAGTGATTTCCATCAAACGATTGATCGAATCCAACACGGAGGAGAATTTGCAAGCGCTGCTGCGCGCCTACCGCGATGCCCTGGGCGCCGTAGGCGAGGCGGGGATGCGAACGTGTCCGCCGGCGGGCGCGGCGCTGCGGGAAAGCCTGGACAACCTGCAAGAGCACCTGGCAGGCGAACTGACGCCCGCGGTGGTCGAGAGCACCGGCGCGGGGGTGCGGGAGAAAATCGGAGTGTGGGGCGACAGCGCCGCCGAACACTTCAATCGGCAAACCGGCGAAGTCAAGGAGATCATGTTGGTGCTGGCGCGCACGGCGGAAGCGCTGGGGCGCCGCGACCGGCAGTACGGCTCGCAATTTCGCGAGTTTACCGAGCAATTGCGGAACGTCGCCAACCTGGAGGATCTGAACCGCATGCGTGCTTCGCTGCTGGAGAGCGCGGTGGCGCTGAAGGGCTGCGTCGAGAAGATGGCGCTGGAAAACCAGGAGACGGTGGCGCGCCTGAGCCAGGAAGTGCACAAGTACGAGGCGCGTCTGGATGCCGCCGAGCGCCAGGCCTCCAGCGATCCGCTGACCGGGCTGGAGAACCGCCGCAAGGTGGAGCGATCCATCGAGCGGCGCCTCGAAAACGGCCAGACATTCACGGTGATCCTGATCGATCTCAACGGGTTCAAGCAGATCAACGACGGCTACGGGCACCTGGCCGGCGATCAGGTGCTGAAGCAGTTCGCGGACGAATTGAAGTCGGTCTTCCGCGTGGTGGACGTGGTGGGCCGATGGGGCGGCGATGAATTCGTGGTGGTGCTGGATGCCACGGCGGCGGAAGCCGAATCCTACATCGAGCGCATCCGTAAGTGGGTTTTCGGCAATTACTCGCTGGGCGCGAAAAACGGCGGGCGGCAGGTGTGCGTGGAGGGGGCCCTCGGCGTGGCGGCCGGCCGGCCGGGCGACACGCTAGCCGCGCTGGTGGGGCGGGCCGATGCGGCCATGTACCGAGACAAGCACGCGGCGGCCGCCGGCGCGCGAGCCAAGCCCGATGGGCCGCGGGGAAAGCCGGTTGCGCCGGATTAATTGGAAAAATTGCGCACGAAAGTATCGCGCGGCAAGCCGGCGGCGCGGGCGGTGCGCTGAAGGCGTTCGGCATCGAGGCGCGCCATGCGTCCGCCCAGCGCGACATAGTAGGGTCCCTGGCGGCGGCCTTTGGGGGTGAAGACCTCGGCGCGGAAGGCCGGCCACTTCTCATTGATGCGGCGGACCTTATGATCGGCGTCGCGGAAAGCGCCATAGGTGTAGGCGACCACGCGCCACGCACCGTGCGATTCCGGCGCAGCGGCGAGGGTACCAGCAGGCTTGGGTGGGGCTGACGGCGCAGGTACCGCCGGCAGCGGTGCAGGCGTGGAGATGGGGACCGGCTCGGGATCGCGAGGGACCGGGCTGCGGGTCAACAGCACGGCGATGAGGGCCACCACGGGCGCCGCCAGACCGGCGTAGGTCCAGCGGGGCGTGCCAGAGGGCGGCGGGGCCGCAGGCGGGGGAACGGGCTCGAGAGCGGGCAAAAGCGCGGGCGGCGGATGCAGGGGGGCCGGCTCCGGCGGCCCCAGCAAGCCATCGAGGGCCCGCAAATCGTCGGCCGCGGAGGCTTCCGGCGCGGGCTCGCGGATGGTGTCGCTGGCGAGCTTGACAAGGTCACCCACGGCCACGATGTGCCCGGCATCCACGGCGCCGTGTACCAGGTTCTGCGAATGGATGTAACGCAGGGCGTCCGAGACGGCCCGATGGATGGCGGCGGCCCCCCCGGCGGTGAGCGGGCGGCTCGCCAGGGCGGTGGCGAGGCTGTCGTCGGGGTATTCGAAAACGGCGTAAAGAAAACCGCCGGCGGAAGGCGCGGGCGCGTCCACGCGGCCGCAATCGAGCAGGGCCAGAAGGTTGGGATGAAATAGCCGGGCCGCGCGGCGCCAGCGCTCGAGCTGGCGACCGGCGGAGGGCGCGTCTTCAGGTATCAGTTTCAGGAGGGCGGGGTGGCGCGCGGGGCCGAAGACGGTGGTGAAAAAGGCCGTCTCTCCCTCGGCCGCCACGCATTTTTCCAGGCTGTACTTACCTTCCAGAGACATCCCGGTAAGGCAATCGAGTGGGTGATTCATGGACCGATTCCGTGAGAAGATCTGAAATTCCTCTGTGGGTTGCTTTATTCCATGGTACGGCCATTCAGGGAAAAGCGGACGCGTAAAAGTTACGCGAAACCGCGGCCGATCAAAACATTTCCACAAGGAGATGTTTGGTATTCGGGCACTTCGGCGTGTGGCCCTAGGAGTGCTGCTTTTAACGGCTTATTTGCATTCAAAAGTTAAGCGAACGGAGAATCCAGGTGTGGAATAAGAGCAAAGACGAGACCCCCGCCCGCAGACCGCAAACCGAGGCTGGGCCGAATATTCCAGCGGCCGCCCCGCCGCCGCCGTACATCGCCCAGCGGCCGTCGCCGCCGCCGGCGGCGCCCGCACCGCCGCCTCCTCCCGTGGCGCGCCAGGCGGCCATCATCGGCTCCTCGATGACGATCAAGGGCGAGATCAGCACGCGCGAGGAATTGCTGGTGGATGGAGAGGTCGAGGGATCGCTGGAATCGCACAGCCTGCTCACGGTGGGGTCGAACGGCAAGGTTCGGGCGAACATTCGGGCGCGGGAAGTAGTGATCTTCGGATCGGTAAACGGCAACGTGGAAGTGGTGGAGAAGATCGCCATACGGGAGCAGGGCAGCCTGGTGGGCGATATCAAAGCCGCGGGCATCAGCATAGACGACGGGGCGTATTTCAAGGGCAGTATCGATATCATTCGTCCGGAGCCGAAAGCCGCCATCCGGCAGATGAAGAACGAAGCGCACCCGGCGGCTTGAAGCGGGGGCGTAGAACAGCTCGGAAACCGCTCGCTCACGCTCGCGGCTCGGAACGACCCTGCGGGCCGAACCGTCCCTAAAATAAATTGGAACTCAAGACCCGATTGGCCGGTTTTGTGATATATTCATCACAATCCACCACAGAGTGGCAGAAGTCCAGAATGTCGTTTCGGGTTTGGGGATTGGGTTCCAAATGTGTGGTATCGCGGGATTTACACGTATTGGACGAAGGGGTGATAACGGCGTAGCCCGGCGCATCACCGAAGCTCTGTATCACCGGGGTCCCGATCAGAGCGGAATATTCGAAGGCAATCTAGCGACGCTGTGCGCGGTCCGGTTGAAGATAATCGACTTGGGCGGCGGCGATCAGCCTATCGTGAGCGACGATGGCGATACGGCGATCGCGTTCAACGGGGAGATTTACAACCACGGGGAGATCCGTGCCGAACTGGAGCGACTGGGACACCGGTTCCACTCGCAATGCGACACGGAGACCGTGCTGCACGCCTTCCGGCAGTGGGACATAGCCTGTTTCCAGCGCATGCGCGGCATGTTCGGAGCGGCGCTGTGGAGCGAATCGGGGCGGCGCCTGGTGCTGGCGCGCGACCGCCTGGGCATCAAGCCGCTGTACTACTACCAGCATCGCGAGAACGTTTACTTCGGCTCCGAGCTGAAGGCCATACTGGAGCATCCGGAAGTGCCGCGGCGGTTGGATGTGGCGGCGCTCGACCGTTACCTGGAGTTGAACTACGTTCCGGGTCCCGAGACGCTGATCGAGGGCTTGCGCAAAGTTCCGCCGGGGCATCTGCTGGAATGGCGTAACGGACGGATGTGGCTGGAACCGTGGTGGAAGTTGGAGACCAAGCCGCGCCGCGGAGGCCTTGAAGAAGCCAAAGAGGAACTGGACGGGCTGCTGACGAGCGCGGTTCGCGAGCACATGGTGGCGGATGTGCCGCTGGGGGTGTGGGCTTCCGGAGGGGTCGATTCCTCGACCGTTCTGCATTACGCGGCCGCGGCGGGAAGCGGGCGGCTGAAGACCTTTTCGGTGGGGTTTCCGGGCCGCAGTTTCGACGAGAGCCGGTATTTTCGCGAGGTAGCCAGGGTCTACGGCACGGACCACCACGAGTTCGACCTGAACCCGGACGCGGAACTGCTGGGGGCGATCGAGGATTTCGCCTATTATTCCGACGAACCGAGCGCGGATGCGGGCGCGCTGCCGGTGTGGTACCTGTCGCGCATGAGCCGGCGTCACGTGACGGTGGCGCTCTCGGGTGAAGGCGCGGATGAACTGTTCGGCGGATACGTCACCTACCAGGCGGACCGACTGGCGCGACCGTTCCGGATGGTGCCGGGCGGCTTGCGGCGACTGATGCGCGGGGCGCTGGACCGCTTCATGCCGGTCTCGGACGAGAAGATCAGCCTGGAGTACAAGCTGAAGCGGTGGATCGAGGGGAGCTGGCTCCATCCCGACGAAGCGCACTTCTTCTGGAACGGGACGTTTTCGCCGGCGCGTCACCGGCAGATCCGGCCGGGCTGGAACGGCGAGGGACTGCGCGGGCTGGTGGAGCGGCTCGGCCTGGACGCGACGGGCGTGGAGCGCTACATGCGGGTGGATCAGAATTACTACCTGCCGGACGATATTCTGTACAAGACGGACCGGATGAGCATGGCGCATGCTCTGGAGGTGCGGCCGCCGTTTCTGGACCACCGCATCGTGGAATTCGCGGCCGGGCTGCCGGCGCGGATGAAGATTCGCGGGAACAAGCAGAAGTACATCCTGAAAGAACTGATGCGCGGGAAGCTGCCGGAATGCGTACTGCGGCGGAAGAAGACGGGCTTCGATATTCCGACGCACGACTGGTTCCGCGGAGTGCTGCGCGAGCTGTTGCTGGACACGCTGACGCCGGAGGCAGTGGAG
This sequence comes from uncultured Solibacteraceae bacterium, assembly GCA_964427655.1. Taxonomy (GTDB): domain Bacteria; phylum Acidobacteriota; class Terriglobia; order Bryobacterales; family Bryobacteraceae; genus CAVQNQ01. The sequence goes on from CAYRWE010000004.1 coordinate 52,419, forward strand.
GCCACGGGAATTTTCGACACGGGTGCGATCCAGGCCGTAATACGCAATCATATGGAGAGGCGCATTAATGCCGGATATCACCTATGGGGCCTGTTGACGCTTTTTCTGTGGATGAAGCGCTGGAAGGTGGAGACTCTTCCGGCGGCGGCCGCGCGGCCCGTTCCGGCGCAAGCTCTCGTAATCAACTGATTGTCGCGGCGGTGGCCGCGCTGATCTTCCTGGGATGCATCCTCAGCCCGCCGTCGTTGATGGACGACGTGGACGCGGTGCAGGCGCAGATTGCGCGCAACATGCTCGAATCGGGCGACTGGGTGACGGCACACCTGGATGGCATCGCCTACCTGGAAAAATCCCCGCTGAAATACTGGATGATGGCGGTGTCGTTCCGCGTCCTGGGGGTGCACGACTGGGTGGCGCGGATTCCCATCGCGCTGGCGACAGTGCTGCTGTGCTGGGTGACGGCGCGGTTCGCGGCGTGGGCTTTTGGCGAACGCGCAGGGCTGTACGCGGGGCTGGCGCTGGCGACCTCGGTGGGGCTGTTCCTGTTCACCCGGGTGCTGATTCCGGATTCGATTCTGACTTTGTGCGTGACGCTGGCGCTATGGGGTTTGCTGCGCGCGCTCGATCCGCAGGACCGGCACGCGAAACTGTGGGCGCTCGCGATGTGGGCGGCCATGGGCGCGGGGCTGCTGCTAAAGGGGCTGGTGGCGGCGGTGTTTCCGATCGGAGCGGGGGCGCTCTATCTGGCGCTCACGCATCAGCTTTTCGCTCGCGAGACGTGGCGGCGGCTTCGTCCGGTGGCGGGGATCGCGCTGCTCCTGGCGATCGCGGCGCCGTGGCACATACTGGCCACGCTGCGCAATCCGCCGTACTTCGACCTGACGATGCACAGCGAGCGCGGCTCGTATCACGGGTTCTTTTGGTTCTACTTCATGAACGAACACGTGCTGCGATTCCTGAACCTGCGATATCCGCGCGACTATAACACGGTGCCGCGGCTGTGGTTCTGGCTGTTCCACCTGCTGTGGCTGTTCCCATGGAGCGCGTACCTGCCGGCGGCGGTGAAGCTGAACTACCGCAAGCCGGACCGGGCCTCGCGGACGCGCCTGATGGCGCTGTGCTGGGCGGGATTCATCCTGGGATTCTTCACGTTTTCGACGACGCAGGAATATTACTCGATGCCGTGCTATCCGGCGCTGACGCTGCTGGTGGGATCGGCGATTGCGAGCGGAGACGAATGGCTGCGCTGGGGAACGCGGGTGCTGGCGGTGGTGGCGACGCTGGCGGTAGCGGCGATCGGGGCGATTCTGTGGATGGTGCGGGGCCTGGCTGCGCCGGGAGATATCGCATCGGCGCTGAATATCAATCCGGACATCTACGCGGCGTATACGCTCTCGCTGGGGCACATGGCGGATCTGACGGTGGCGTCTTTCGCCTACCTGCGGCTGCCGCTGGTGGTGGCGGGAGTGGCGTTTGCGGTGGGCGCGATAGGGGCTTTCAGAGGGCAAGCTAAAGCATGCCCCACCAAGGTTCCGGTACTGGCGTTGACGGTGATGATGGTGCTGTTTTTCCACGCGGCGCGCCTGGCGATGGTGACGTTCGATCCGTACATGTCGTCGCGGCCTCTGGCGGAGACGCTCAACGCGGCGCCGCCGGGAGAGCTGATCGTGGACGACCAGTATTACACCTTTTCGTCGGTTTTCTTTTACACCAACAAGAGGGCGCTGCTGTTGAACGGGCGGGTGAATAACCTGGTATACGGATCGTATGCGCCGGACGCGCCGCAAGGGGTGTTTCTGGACGACGGCGACCTGGCCGCGCGGTGGCGCGAACCGCGGCGCTACTACCTGGTGGCGGAAGGGCCGCAAAGGCCGCGCCTCGAGAAACTAGTGGGCAAAAGCGCGCTGCGGGCGATCCGCGAGAGCGGCGGCAAATTCCTTTTCACCAACCAATAAAAAATCTTAGGCATTACCTTTTCAAGCAGTTGAAGGGGCCCGTCGGCCGGGATCACAAACCCGGATGATAGGCTCGAAAGCGGGAAGGGGTCTGGACGGCTTCGCGGGTTGCGAGGCCGTTTTTTTTATTTGGGCGAATCACTTAAGGGGCACGGGATGCAGACTACGGGGAAAGTCAGAGTTCCGCGATCCTGCCGGGAATGCAGCCGGTGGGAAGAAATGAAGCGGCGGCTGCGGATCTCGAAAGCGCTGGCGAAGGTGATGAAGGCGATCGAAGAAAGGCTGGGGACGCAGGATTTCAAGCCGACCATGGGGGACTACCTGAAGCTGCTGCAGATGGAGCACGAGATCGAAGAGGAATCGCCGAAGGAGATCAAGGTTACATGGGTCGAGCCGACGCCATCCGAACCCGAGAAATAGCCTACGACCCGTTGCCCTCGCAGAAAGCGTTCCACGCTTCGAGAGCGCGTTTCAAGGGCTTTTCGGGACCGATCGGATGCGGCAAGAGCCAGGCGCTGTGCCAGGAAGCGATCCGGCTGAGCTATTTGAATCCGGGGCGCACGGGGCTGCTGGGGGCGCCGACATATCCGATGCTGCGGGACGCGACGCAGGCGACGCTGTTGGAGCTGCTGACGGCAAACGCGATTCCGTTTGAGCAGAACAAGGGCGAGAACACGCTGACGTTCAAGGACACGGGATCGCGGGTGCTGTTCCGGCCGGTGGACGAATTCGAGCGGCTGCGCGGCACGAACCTGGCATGGTTTGGGCTGGACGAACTGACGTACACGCAGGAAGAGGCGTGGCTGAGGCTGGAGGGGAGGCTGCGGGATCCGCGCGCCAAGCGGCTGTGCGGGTTCGCGGTGTGGACGCCCAAAGGCTACGACTGGGTCTACCGGAAGTTCCTGGCGGAACGGGTGAACGGGTACGAGACGGTGGTGGCCAAACCGTTCGAGAACCGGTTCCTACTGGAGCAGATTCCGGATTTCTACGACCGGTTGAAAGAGAGCTACGACGAGCGGTTCTATCAGCAGGAAGTGCTGGGCGAGTACCTGAACCTGACGGGCGGGCTGGTCTACCAGGCGTTCTCGCGCGATAAACACGTAGCGAGCCTGGAGGTGGACGGGCGGCTGCCGCTGCTGTGGACGCTCGATTTCAACGTGGACCCGATGAGTTCGCTGGTGGCGCAGATGGATGGGAAGCGGGTGCGGGTAGTGGACGAGATCGTGCTGCGGAACGGGACCACGCAGGAGGCCTGCGCGGAGTTCCTGGAGCGGTACGAGAGGCACATGGGAGGCGTGGCGGTGTACGGAGACGCCTCGGGGTACGCGGCGCAGACGACGGGAGGGTCGGACTACCAGATCATCCGCGAGTGTTTCGCGCTGCACGGGAGCACGGCGGTGCAGTACAGGGTGCCGAAGGCGAATCCGGCGGTGCGGGAGAGAGTGAACCTGGTGAACGCGAAGCTGCGATCGGCGTCGGGCGAGATCGGGCTGGTGGTGGACGGCAAGTGCCGGGAACTGATCAAAGACTTCGAGCAGGTGATGTACAAGGCGGACAGCGGGCAGATCGATAAAGAGAGGGATCGCATGAGGACGCACCTGTCGGACGCGCTGGGGTACCTGCTGTGGCAGGAGTGCCGGCCTTGGGTGAGTGTCGGGGAGCGGGGGCGGAGGTTGGTGTGAGGGGCGCGAGGGCGGGCGCGTTAGCTCACCGCGGAGACGCGGAGACGCGGAGGTTCGCGGAGTTGAAACAAAGTCAAAACCTGAGAGCACGGAGGGGGCGGAGGTCCGTGCGGCTGGCGCT